>NZ_JBEYTM010000087.1:0-19428 GCF_040643055.1 Streptomyces sp. NPDC047515 | reverse complement strand
AGCGTGTCGGTGTGCGTGTCGTCGTATCCCTGGCGGATGAGCCCAGTGACGTTGAACAGCTGCTCGTCGACCTTGCCCTCGGCGATCGCCCGGGACGCGTCCTCCGGATAGACGTAGAGATCCTTGCCCATCTGGTAGGTCTGCACCATTGGCTGCGTGCCGTCCTCGCGGGGCAGCACCGCCGCCGAGCTGCGGCCCGACGCGTCCGTGGTCACCAGCACCTTGTCGCCGGTGACGAGCGTGACCGACACCTGCTTGCCGCCCGATGCCGTGGCACCGCTGCCGACGACGGGCCGCTTCCCCGAGGCACCGTCAGGCAGCGAATCGGCCGCCCCGGATGGCGCGACCGCAGTGACGCCCAGGACGGCGGCGATCGCCGCGCCCAAAGCTATACGCGTTGCAGAACGCATGAATCTCCCTACTTGAAACCATGAACACGCCTTGCTGCGGCTGCAGCCTGGCAGACACGGGGATTGTGTAGGGATGCCGTGCGTGGCGGGTTTCCCACGTGTCGGATTTCCGTCACGCGGTCACATCGACTGCTCCGTCGGCCCGGTAGGGCCTCGACCCGACAGGTGGAGGTGTTGCCCGCGGGGCCGACGCTCACCGGCACGATCGCCGATGTCGTCGTCGAGGCCGCCGCCCTCGCGATTCGTTCCTCGTCCCGGGACCGCCGAGAGCCGACGGTGATTCGCTCGGTCGTCCGTCGACATGGGTGCGCGCGCCGCCGCAGCGGTGGATGCCTCCGACCCGGATCACCGGCCGGCGGTGAAGCAGGAATCTGCAAGGAGTTGGCGGTCACTCTCGCGGGGTGACCACCAGCAGCCGGAGACTGAACGGCCATCAGGCCGAGGAGGAGGTCAGAGCCAGCCCGCACGTGCGGCGTGCCAGCCGAGTTGCAGGCGCGAATCCGCTCCGGCAAGGTCCATCAGACGGCGCGTCCGCCGCTCCACGGTGCGTATGGAGAGGCCGAGTTGGGAGGCCGCCCGCCGGTCGGAGATCCCTGCCAGCAGCAGGGCGAGAACCTCCAGTTCCCCCTCGGTCGGCTGCTGATCGGTCACCGGCTCCACACGTACACCCGTGGAGGTGCTGTACAGCGGCCGGGCCTGGGCCCACTCCTTCTCGAAGAGGTGGACCAGGGCCGTCAGCAGGCCGCTGCGGTGCACCACGATGGCGCTCGGCTCGCTACCGGAGTCCGCCATGTCCAGTGGCACCATGGCACGCTCCCGGTCCGACACGACCATCTTCAACGGCAGCGAGTCGACCAGGCGAAGCTTGAGGCCCGCCGTGATGGCCGCCCGGACGTCCCGCGCCACGTCGGGACCGTCGAGATAGCTCTTGGCAGCCACGACCCGGAAGTCGACTCCGCGGTCCAGCGCGGAACTCTCCGACATGTCCGCATCCTCGCGCGGCACCGCGATGGGCACGCCGACGAGGAAGACCAGCAACTCCCGCTGGGCGCCGCGCTGCAGTTGGTGGAACCGGTGTGCGACCTGCTCCACGCCGACGACCACCTCCACGACGCTGCCCGCAGGGTGGGCGGCGGTACTGCGGTACTGCTCGGTCAGCATCGAGAACGCGGTCTCGGCCCGGTGCAGCGCGTTGCGCTGCTCGACGAGGAGCGGGGCCAACGCCACCGAGGGTGGTGTGAGCCGGTAGCGGGCGGGCTGGAGGCCGGCCCCGCAGGCAGCCGGGTCGGGTGCCCCGCTCCCTTGCTCGGTGACGACCGCCACCAGGCCACGTGCCACCAGGTCGACAAGCATGCGGGCCGTCTCGGTCCTCTCGATTCCCGTCTGCCGGGCGAGCTCCTGCGCGGAAGCTGTCGGGCGGGCCAGGAGTGCCGTGTAGACGGCCTCTTCGGCCGGGCCCAACCCCAGCGCCTGCAGCATCCGGCTCCTCCTCGGGCGGCCACCGTGTCCGGCCCTGGCGCGGCTCGCGTGGACCGGGCGGAATCTTCTCAGCCGCACCCTATCCCGCCGTCAGATGCCGCCATTGGGTGTGTGCCCGGCCCCCACCCCACCCGGGACGCCCCCGGACGCGGCCTCGGGAGTGGACCGTGACGCATCGACATGCCCCACCCCGCCCTGGCATGCGTCCACGCGGCGCAGCTCTTCCCGGCCAGGCTCCACACCGGCCGGCTACGAGAAGAGCGGCACCTTCGTCGCGCGTCTGCGCGACGAAGGGCCGCTCGGCCTCGGCAAGCTGGTCGGCAACGCCTCCTGTACCTTCCACGGACAGACGTCGGGTCGGCCGTTGCCCGCAGACCCGGAGCTGTTCTCCACCGCCTACGACGTCCCGGCCGGTCGCCGTCCTGCCCTGGTGATCGACACGGTCGACCCGACGTGCAGCGAGCACGACCCGACCGGCTCGCAGCTGACCTTCTCCCCGCGCTCGGCAGACCCGTCGTACGTGTCCGTTCCCTTGCGCGAGAAGTGATCACCGGCTGCTGCCGGGCGGGCACCGCTCCTCGGGACCGCTTCGCGGCGGATCCCGGCTACTGCACTCCCGGCAGCAGCGTTCCTGGTTCGGCCGGTGCGACCTCCACGGCCTTCGTCTTCGGATTGCGCCGCTCCTGTTTCGCCACCCAGGTCGCGAACCAGGAGAGCAGCATGCACATCCCGATGTAGATCGGCGAGATCACCATCACCACGGGGATGAAGGGAAGATCGTAGTCGAGGTTGGACGCGATGAGCTTGCCCGCGTGGAGGAATTCCTCGTAGGTGATCAGATAGCCGAGCGAGGTGTCCTTCAGCGCCACCACCAGCTGGCTGATGATCGTGGGCAGCATGGCCCGAACCGCCTGAGGTGCCAGTACGTACGTGGTGACCTGCGTCTTGCGCAGCCCCAGCGCGTACGCGGCCTCGCGCTGGCCCCGCTCCACCGAGTTGATTCCGGTACGGAACACCTCGGCCAGCACCGAGCCGTTGTACAGGGTCAGACCGGTGACCAGCGCGGGCAGCGGCTGCACCTTCAGCGCCACGAAGATGAAGAAGATCATCACCAGTACCGGCATCGCCCGGAAGAACTCGACCAGGAGCGTCGAGACCCAGCGCACGGCCCGGTGGACGGAGAGGCGTCCGACGGCGAGCACCGCCCCGAGCACGAGGGAGAGCACCGCGGCGTACGCGAACGCCTTGAGGGTGTTGCCCAGTCCGCGCAGCAACAGCTCCTGAATGCCCTTGTACTCGAAGGGGGTCCACTTGGCGGCGGTGAACTGCTCGGTGTCGAACAGCAGATAGACGATCCAGCCCACCAGCGCGAGGATCAGTGCCGTCGAGACGATCCCGTACAGACGGTGTCGTTTACGGGTGACCGGTCCCGGGATGTCGTAGAGCGCGGTGGCGGACGGCGGGGTACGCGTGGTCATCGGGCGACTCCCCAGCGCTTCTCCATCATGTGGAAGAGCGCACTGATGGACAGGGTGATGATCAGGTAGCCGACGGCGATCCAGACGAAGGTCCAGATGATGCTGTACCCCAGCTCATTGAGGGTCTTGTAGGTGCCGAGCAGTTCGGTGACGCTGAACGCCCCGGCGATCGCCGAGTTCTTGGCGAGGGCGATCAGCGTCGAGCCGATCGGCGGGATCACCGAACGGAACGCCTGTGGCAGCACGATGTGGTTGAGCGTCTGGCCGAACGTCATGCCGAGACTGCGGGCCGCCTCGCCCTGTCCCGTCGGCACGGTGTTGATGCCGGAGCGCAGCACCTCGCAGATGAACGCGGAGGTGTAGCAGCCGAGGGCCAGGACGGCGAAGACCTTGAAGGGAAGCACCAGGCCGAAACGCGGCAGTCCGAGCAGGACGGCGAAGAAGAGCAGCGTCAGCGGGGTGTTGCGCAGCACCGTCACCCAGACCGTGCCGAGCACCCGGAGCGAGCCCACGGGAGCCACCCGGCAGGAGGCCATGAAGAAGCCGAGGAGCAGGGCCAGGATCGAGGAGTAGACGGTCAGCTCGACCGTGCCGAGGAAGCCCTCGCCGTAGAGCGAGAAGTTCTGCGTGAGTACGTCCATGTCGGTCCCCGCCCTCTCAGGTCGCCGGGTAGCGGTCGATGGGCGGCGGGGTCGGCGCAGGCGCTCCGGACAGACCGAGCGTGGCCTCGAACGCCTTCTTCCAGTTGCCGTTCCTCTGGTTCGCCTCCAGGGCGTCGTCGAGGGCGAACCGCAACGCGTTGTCGCTGCGCGGCACGCCGATGCCGTACGGCTCCTGGGAGAAGGGCTTGCCCACCACCTTCAGCTCCTTGGGCGCCTTGGCGGCGAAGCCCAGCAGGATCGCGTCGTCGGTGGTGACGGCGTCGACCTGGTAGGTCAGCAGGTTGTCGATGCAGATCGAGTAGGTGTCGTAGGCGACCAGGATCGCCTTCGAGTAGTCGGCGGCGATGCGTTGGTACGGGGTCGATCCGGCGGCCGAGCAGACCGTCCGGCCGGCCAGGTCCTGCGGGCCGTGGATGTCGTGCTCGTCGGTGCGCACGAGCAGCGACTGCCCGGCCATGAAGTAGGGACCGGCGAAGCCGACGAGCTTCTTGCGCATGTCGTTGATGGTGTAGGTGCCGACGTAGTAGTCGATCTGACCGTTCTGCAGCGCCGTCTCGCGGTTGGCGGAGGCGATGGTCCTGAAGCGGATCGTCTTCGGCTCGAAGCCGAGCGAGGCCGCCATCATCTTGGCGATCTCGATGTCGAAGCCTGAGTAGACGCCGGTGGCCGGGTCCTTCTCGCCGAGGTAGGGCTGGTCCTCCTTGGCCCCGACCCGGAGGTACCCCCGCTTCCTCGCCTTCGTCCAGGTCGGTGATGCGGGCAGCCGGAAGTTCGTGTCGACCTTGTAGACCGGCAGTTGATCGGCCTTCGGGCCCTTCACCGGCGGGCTGCCCTCCTTGCCGCAGGCGGCTGCGAGCACGGCCAGCAGGAGACCGGCGCAGGCGGCCAGGACCTTTCTCGTACGCAACACGGAGCCCCCGTCAGTGCTTGAGGATCTTGGACAGGAAGTCCTTGGCGCGGTCACTCTCCGGAGCGGTGAAGAACGCCTCGGGAGTGCGGTCCTCGACGATGCGACCGTCGGCCATGAAGACCACGCGGTTGGCGGCGGAGCGGGCGAAGCCCATCTCGTGGGTGACGACGACCATCGTCATGCCGTCCCGGGCGAGCTGCTGCATGACCTCCAGCACCTCGTTGATCATCTCCGGGTCGAGTGCCGAGGTGGGCTCGTCGAAGAGCAGTGCCTTGGGGTCCATGGCGAGGGCGCGGGCGATGGCCACGCGCTGCTGCTGGCCGCCGGAGAGCTGGGCGGGGAACTTGTCGGCGTGCGCGGCGAGTCCGACCCGTTCCAACAGCGCGCGGGAGCGCCGGTCGGCCTCGTCCTTCTTCCGCTTGCGGACCTTGAGCTGGGCCAGCGAGACATTGGCCAGCACGGTCTTGTGCGCGAACAGGTTGAACGACTGGAAGACCATGCCCACTTCGGCACGGAGCTGGGCCAGTCCCTTCCCTTCCTCGGGAAGTGGTCTGCCGTCGATCGCGATCCGACCCGACTCGATGGACTCCAGCCGGTTGATGGTCCGGCAGAGCGTCGATTTACCGGAGCCGGAGGGGCCGATGACCACCACCACCTCCCCGCGGCCGACGGTGAGATTGATGTCGCGCAGTACGTGCAACTGTCCGTAGAACTTGTTGACGTCCCGCAGCTCGATCAACGGATCGACGGCCATGCGCTGCCCCACCCACTTGTCGCTATGTCGAGGTCAGCGCAAACTATCCAGCGCGAAAAGGGACTTCACTTCCGACACGCACAAATGGGGCATAAGGCGTCTTATCTGGTTTTATTGAAAGCTCTACCCTTCGGCCGACTCCGCATACACCTGCGAGAGCTCGGGACTGCCCGCCATCGCCCAGTCCAGCCCGGCCTCGACCACGTCGATCTCCCGCCCCGAGGCGAGCCGCACGACGGGCTGCCCGCTCGGCCAGATGCTCCAGACCGCACCGGGGACGTTGCGCACCAGGACGGTGCCGAGGTAGAGCCCCGCGTCGTTGCCGAGCCAGGGCAGTTCCTCGGGATCGTCGCGCCAGCGCGGCGGCAACTGGTCGAGAGCCGCCAACGAGGCCGGGCTGTCGTCGAGTTCGAGCCCCCGCTGCCCCGCCCGGACACGCAGCAGCTCGCACTCGGCGAGAAGCTCGGCCACGCCCTCGGGATCGGCCGCGACGGCGGTGGCGAGGCCCGCCCCTCGCGTACCGTCGTGACGCCTACGCCAGTTGTCCAGGAAAGGGATGTTCATACCACTCAGGGTCGCACCCTCGGCATGTTGCGCACCACACGGCGCGCGGCCTGTCTTTCGAGTGCTGAACCGGACGCGAGCGCCCCCGCCGTGCGCCGACGCGCGCGCCGTCCGCGACCACCCGGTGCAGCAGACGGTCACGCGCTCCCGCGCAGCCGCGCACGCGGCGGGTCCGGGCACGGCTCGGAGCCGCCGTGGCGGGCTCCTTGGCGGAAAACAGGTGGAGCCCGAAGATCCGAGCTGGTAGTTTCGCGATCATGTCCAGCCCCGAGTCCGACAGACACTAGCCACCGGTCCGCCGGTGGCCGGAATCGTCGGCGAACCGATCCCGCACGGTCGAGTACCGGACGCGAGGTCGTTTCGGCCCGGCTGCCGCCCCGCCGGACCACCGCAGTGTGGGCTGCGTCTTCCCGTACGCGCACGTGACACATCCGTGTGCGGATTCTCCGTCTCCGGCGCCTGCCGTGTTGCCGGGTTCCGTTCATGACCACCATGGACGTTCTTCCGCGTTGCCGCTCGTCATCACGTTCGGGCGCGGCCCACACCCCTGTCCGGTCCATCCATCAGCCGTCCATGGGGTTCCTCATGCCATTCGCTGTGTACGCGCTCGGGCTCGCCGTCTTCGCCCAGGGCACATCCGAGTTCATGTTGTCCGGTCTCGTCTCGGACATTGCCGCCGACCTCCACGTATCCATTCCGGCAGCGGGGCTGCTGACCTCGGCCTTCGCGGTCGGGATGATCGTCGGGGCGCCAATGATGGCGCTCTTCAGCCGCACCTGGCCGCGCCGCCGCGCGCTGTTGTTCTTCCTCTGTGTCTTCAGCGCCGTTCATGCCGTCGGCGCGCTCACCCCCGGCTACGGGGTGCTGCTCGCGACCCGGGTGGTCGGGGCGCTGGCGAACGCCGGCTTCTGGGCCGTGGCGCTGGTGACCGCGGTCTCCATGGTCGGCCCGGAGGCCCGAGCACGCGCCACGTCCGTGGTGGTCGGGGGCGTCACCATCGCCTGTGTGGCCGGAGTGCCCGCCGGTGCGGCGCTGGGCGGGCACTGGGGGTGGCGGTCGGCATTCTGGGCCGTGGCCCTCGTCTCCGTACCGGCCGTCGTCGTGATCGCCCGGACGATTCCGGGGGTACGGCCGAAGGCCGTACCCGCACGCGCGGGCGTCGAACTGCGGACGCTGGCCCGTCCACGACTGCTGCTCACCCTGCTGACGAGCGCCCTCGTCCAGGGGGCGACGTTCTGCGCGTTCTCCTACTTCGAACCGCTCGCCACTCATGTCACCGGGCTCGGGGACGCCTGGGTGCCCGCCCTCCTGGCGCTGTTCGGTCTGGGTTCGTTCGTCGGGGTCACCGCCGCGGGCCGGCTCGTCGACGCACGGCCCCTCGCCCTCACCACGGCCGGCCTGGTCTCGCTCGCCGCCGGCTGGATCGGGTTCGCGCTGAGCGCGGGGAGCCCGTTCGCGACGATCACGCTCGTCTTCGTCCAGGGGATGCTCGCCTTCGGCACCGGGACGGCGCTGATCTCGTGGGTGTTCCGGCTGGCAGCCGACGCACCGACCCTGTCCGGCTCGTTCGCCACGGCCGCGTTCAATGTGGGCGGTGCGCTCGGCCCCTGGTTCGGCGGGCTCGCGATCGGTGCGGGACTCGGCTTCCGGTCGCCGCTGTGGGTGAGCGCGCTGCTGATGGTCCTGGCGCTGGGCACCGCCTGGGCATCACTGGGCACGCGCCGGGCCGTCGACCGCGGTCGGGACGGAATTCCCGCGGTGTGACCGCCGATGGATGAAGCCCCGCCCGGCGCTGAACGGGCGGGGCCGTCCTGGTCACAGCAAGCAGCCAGCAAGCGGGATAGGACACGGACCACCGTATCGGCGGCCACTGACAACGACGCCGTGCAACGGGCTCCGCCATGGATGCGGACGCCCCTTCGCCTTGCGCTGCACCGCATCCGACGCCACACGCTGATCCACCACGGATGACGCGACAGCCCTTAGACTCTGCCGCACACACGCGAACAGGGGGATCCGGTGACCGAGGACCGCGAGGGCATGGTCGTCTACTGGCGGCCCGGCTGCCCGTACTGCATGAAGCTGCGCCTGCAACTGCGGCTCACCAAGTTGCGGTACACCGAGGTGAACATCTGGCGCGACCCCGAGGCGGCGGCATTCGTCCGGTCCGTGGCGGACGGGAACGAGACCGTGCCGACGGTCACCGTGGCGGGCAGACCCATGGTGAATCCGTCCAGGCGTCAGGTGCTGGACGCCGTCCGCGCCGGGGCTCCGCAGAAGTGAGCCCCGACGGGGCGAGCCGTCACAGATTCAGGTCCACGACCACCGGGGCGTGGTCGGACGCGCCCTTGCCCTTGCGCTCCTCGCGGTCCACATAGCTGTCCTCGACCGCCGTGACGAAGGGCGCGTTGCCGTAGACGAGGTCGATCCGCATGCCCTTGTTCTTCGGGAAGCGCAGCTCCCGGTAGTCCCAGAAGGTGTAAGGACGGTCGTACTTCAGCGGGCGGGGCATGACGTCGGACAGCCCCTCCTGGCGCAGCGCGGCGAGCGCGGCCCGCTCGGCGGGCGTGACATGGGTCGCGCCCTCGAACAGCGCCGGATCCCATACGTCCTCGTCGGTCGGGGCCACGTTGAAGTCGCCCAGGACCGCGAAGGGCTGCGAACCGGCGGCGTCCGCCGCGACGGCCTTCTGCAGGGCCTCGAACCAGCGCAGCTTGTACGCGTAGTGCGCGTGCTCGATCTCGCGGCCGTTGGGCACGTACACCGACCAGACACGGACCGGACCGCAGGTCGCGGAGATCGCCCGGGGCTCCTCCACTCCTTCGTACCCGGGGCCGTCGGGCAGCCCCTTGACGACGTCGGCCAGGCCGGCCCGGGAAACCAGCGCGACCCCGTTCCACCGGCCCGTGGCGTTGACCGCGGATTCATAGCCGAGCTCGCGGAGCGCGTCCGCCGGGAACTGTTCGGCGGTGCACTTGGTCTCCTGGATGCACAGCACATCCGTGCCGGTGCGCTCCAGCCAGGCCAGCAGCCTCGGGAGCCGGGCGGTGATCGAATTGACGTTCCAGGTGGCGATGCGCATGTACGTAAACCTAGCCGCTCCCACTGACAGTCGCCGGACCGGTGGCGGTCACAGGTCGGTCGAGTCCCCCGGGGTCAGCCAGCCGTGGTCGGTACCGCCGAGGCTGCCGATCTGGGTGTCGTAGATCGGGCGGGCCAGATCGGTGAGCAGCGCGTCGTGGATGTCGATGGCGCGGCGCGGCGCGACCTCGCGTACGTAGTCGATGACCTCCGAGATCTTGTTCCAGGGGGCCATCACCGGAAGCATCAGTGTGTCGACCGGCCGGTCGGGGACGGTGAGGGCGTCGCCCGGGTGGAAGACGGAACCGTCCACCAGGAAGCCGATGTTGGTGATCCGCGGGATGTCCGGATGGATCACCGCGTGCAGTTCGCCGTGCACCTGTACGTCGAAACCCGCGGCGGAGAAGGTGTCGCCGTATCCGACGGTGTGGACACGGCCGGGGAAGGCCGCGGCGAGCCGGTCGGCGACGCTGCGCAGGGTCCAGATCTCGGCGGCCGGGTTGGCCTCCATGCCGGCGCGCAGCCGCTCCTCGTCGAAGTGGTCGGGGTGCTCGTGCGTCACCAGCAGCGCGTCGGCGCCGACGGCGGCGTCCTGCTCCGAGAAGCCGCCCGGGTCGATGACGAGCGTCTGCCCGTCCTTCTCCAGGCGGATGCAGGAGTGCGTCTTCTTGGTCAGTTTCAGGTGCACGGGGTTCATGGCCCCATCCTGCTACGGACGGGGCGTCGTTTCTTCTTGAATCACGGTCTGGGCGATCGAGAAGGCGGCGCTCGCGGCCGGTACGCCGCAGTACACGGCGGTCTGCATCAGCACCTCCTTGATCTCGGCCGGGGCGAGGCCGTTGCGCAGCGCGGCCCTGACGTGCGCGGCCAGACTCTCCAGCCGGCCGGAGGCGACCAGCGCGGTGAGCGTGACACAGCTGCGGGTGCGGCGGTCCAGGCCCTCCCGGTTCCACACCTCGCCCCAGGCGTAGCGCGTGACCAGCTCCTGGAAGTCACCGGTGAAGTCGTCGGCGGCAGCCATCGACCGGTCCACATGGGCGTCGCCCAGCACCTCGCGGCGCATCTTCATGCCGAGCTCGTACGGGTCGGCGCGTCCGGTGGTCCCGGTCTCGGGCTGCGCGGTGGCGGCGGTGATCTCCGCGACGGGCAGCACGGGGGCGGAGAGCTGCGGGGTATGCGGCGGTACGGGGATGGCGGCGAGGGTGTCCTGCCAGGCCGTGGAGAAATGGGTCAGGAGCAGATCGGTGACGGCTCCGGGCTGCTCGACCGGAGCGAGGTGCGAGGCGCCGGGGACGAGGGCGAGCCGGGCATCCGGTATGCCCGCGACCAGGGTGCGGGCGTCGCCCGGCCCGGTCACCTGGTCCTCGGCACCGACCAGGACGAGGGTCGGGACGGTGATGCGCCCGAGTTCAGCGCGGATGTCGAAGGCGGCGAGGGCTTCGCAGGCGGCGATGTAGCAGCCGGGGTCGGTGGTGCGGACCATCTGGACGGCCCACTCGACGATGGCCGGCTGGGCGGCGGCGAAACCGGGGGTGAACCAGCGCTCCGGTGCGGTCCGGGCCATCGGCTCCAGACCGTTGGTGCGGACGACCACCCCGCGCTGGCGGAACTCGTCGGCGCTGCCGAACCGGGGCGAGGCGGCGATCAGGGCGAGCGAGGCGACCCGGTGCGGGTGGCGCAGTGCGAGGTCGGCGCCGATCGCGCCGCCGATGGAGCAGCCCGCGTACCCGAAGCGCTGGACGCCGAGTCCGTCGAGGGTGGCCAGCAGCCGGTCGGAGAGCTCGGTGACGGCGGAGGCCGGGCGGGCGGAGGCACCGCCGTGGCCGGGAAGGTCGAAACGGAGGACTCTCCAGTGCTGGGTGAGCTCCGGTATCTGCCGGTCCCACATGTGCCATGTGGTACCGAGATAGGGGCCCAGGACCAGGACCGGTGCGTCTTCTGGCCCGTCAAAGCGGTATTGCAGGGTTTCAGTCGTCGTCTCACTCACCCGCCCACGCTCCCATATCTCACAATCTCTCACGACCGCGCGGTCTGTCCCTCTCCGGACCCCTGCAGTCCGCCCCACACTGTGGCAGCTCCACGAAGATCCTCCACACCCGGCTTGACGTACCACTTCTTCGTAGTCTTGACGTTCGTGTGTCCCGCCCGCCGAGCCAACAGGTGGTCCGGCACGCCCTTGTTGGCCAGGTACGTGAAGCAGGACGCCCGAGCGTCGTACAGGCGCACCTGACGGAGCCCTGGTAGCTCCGTGATCCGGTATGCCCGTCGGCGGAGTTGCTTGATGTTCCGAGCCTCCCCGATCTCGTCCAGGACGTAGCCGGAGTCAACGTAATCCGGACCGAGAGCAAGCTTTTCCTTTGCCTGACGGGGCGCTGCACGAGGCTTGAGGGCGCGTCCGGCCTAAATCCGTGCAGATGTGGATTCAGCCGTTGCGCGTACCGGGAACTCGTCCTGTGGTGTCCGGACAGCCCGGTCGCATCGCGTCACCGGAAGGCGGTACCACTCATGGGACACGGTGGAGACGTCATCGACGAGCTGACTGCGGACCACCACGAGGTGGACGACCTCTTCGAGCAGATCGAGGAGGTGGCTCCCGGCAGCGGCGAGCGTAAGCGACTGGTCGATCAGCTGACCATCGAACTCGTCCGCCACTCCGTGGCTGAGGAGCAGTACCTTTACCCGGCGGTGCGCAAGTACCTTGACGGTGGGGATGCGCTCGCCGACAAGGAGATCGCTGACCACGGCCGCGTCGAGGAGCTGCTCAAAGACCTCGAGAAACGGGCTGCCGACGATCCTGACTTCAACGTGCTGGTCCTCAAGCTGAGGACTGAGGTCAAGCATCACGTCGCGGACGAGGAGGACAACCTTTTCGTCCAGCTGGGCGCCGCATGCTCCCCCAGTGACCTGAACGACCTCGGAGACAAGATCCGCACCGCGAAGAAACTCACCCCCACACGCCCTCACCCCAGCCCCCCACCAGCCCGCCCGGAAACAAGCTGCTCGCGCCTGGCCTTGGCCTCGTCGACCGGGCACGTGACTTCGTCACGGGCCGAGGCAAGTAATCCAAGACACGAGGAAAAGCGGACGATCACGCCCACTGCACGCGAGACTTCACCGAAATCCGGCGAATGACCGACGTTGCTCAGGGCCTGGAGCGTGCCTCCTTGATCTGCTCATCAGTTGATCGGATGTGCCCGTCCGGATAGTGGCTACTGATGCGATGTGGGACAGGATCGAGCCGCTGATGCCAGCCGATCCGGTCCGCCCTCAGCCCTCCGACCAGGTCCGTCACCGACTGCGGCAAGGCAGTGCCGGCGGTCGCCCACCGACTTTCGACGCCGAGGCATACAAGCAGCGCAACGCGGTCGAGCGATGCATCGACCGGATCAAGCAGTGGCGCGGCCTGGCCATGCGGACAGACAAGCTCGCCATCGCCTACCAGGCCGCACTCCACCTCGCCGCCATCCTCGTTCGGGCACGCCGATGCCCACGGAACGAGAACCTAGACCCGTTCCAGCGAGCGGTGGGGAAGGGGCGGGGTTTCGACCTGGATGGAATCGTCGGGGCGGACGACCCCTCCACGACGGACCACAGCCATGACGCCAGACTTGAATGTGAACTCGCCGGACACGGAGTCCATGGTGAAGACCTCACCGAGCAGTCCCTTATGGAAGTCGTTGATCTTCGAGCACGGGTTACGCAGTCCCGTCACCTCGAGCACGGCCCGCTCTCCGAGATGGAGCAGAGTGCCGGTGGGCAGGCCCAACAGGTCCACCCCGCGCGTGGTGATGTTCTCGCCGAGCTGCCCCGCAGAGACCTTGAAACCCTTGAGCGCGAGCTCGTCGAAGAGTTCCTCGTGCATCAGGTGGACCTGGCGCAGGTTGGGCAGGTCCGGCTCGTAGGTCATGCGGAACTGGTGGCGGATCGTCTCACCTGGTCGATCTTAGAGGTGGTGCAACCAGCCTCGTGAGGGAGGCATGCAGTGGAGAAGTGGCAGCTGGCCCTGGACATGCTCGATGAGACCCGCTCGTGGGGGATCGAGGTGCCGCTGGCCGTCGCGGATGCCGGATACGGCGACGCTGCCGCGTTCCGGCACGGACTGCAGGCCCGCGGCCTGCACCACGTGGTGGGAATCTCCACCACGCTGTCGGCCCAGCCCGGCGAGGCGGTGCCGGTGGCCGAGCCGTACTCCGGGACCGGACGCCCGCCGGTGGAGAAGTACCCCGACAAGCCGCAGTCGGTGAAACAGCTGGTCATCGCGGCGGGCCGGAAGGCCGCACGAGGGGTGCAGTGGCGGGAAGGCTCCCGGCCCGGCACCGGCCGCTCCGGCTTCAAGCGCATCTGCTCCCGCTTCGTGGCCTTGCGGATCCGCGACCAGTGCTACGCCGGCCAAGCCGTAGCCGCCGCCGGCCCGCATCCGTTGCTGGACCACGCGGTGCGTTTCGTCTCCGCCCGGCTGCACGAGCACGGCCCCCGGCTCGCCCCGGCGTACACGGCTGCGGGCGGCCCGGTGCCCGACCAGCGCACGCTGGACCTACCGGGCTTCCCCGGCGGATACGACCGGGTCGGCAATTGGGTCAACCGGCAGTTCCAGCTCGACGTGTTCGGTGAGGCGCTGCTGCTCTTCGCCGCCGCGCACCGGCACGGCCGCCTGGACGCCGACTCCTGGCGGGCCGCGGAGATCGCCGCCGACGCCATCTCCCACCGCCGATGCGAAGCCGACGCCGGGATCTGGGAACTGGACAACCGCGCCTGGACCCACAGTCGGCTGATCTGCGCCGCGGGCCTGCGCGCTGTCGCAGACGCCGTGCCGTCGGCCAACCGCGCGGCCCAGTGGGCAGGCCTGGCCGACGCGGTCGTTGCCGACACTTCGGCCACCAGCCTGCACCCTTCCGGTCGCTGGCAGCGGTCCCCACAGGTCCCGGCCGTGGACGCCGCACTGCTGCTGCCACCCCTGCGCGGCGCGCTGCCCGCCGCCGGCCCGCGCACCGTACACACCCAGCACGCGTACAGCCGGGACCTCACGAACGACTACTACGCCTATCGGTTCCGCCACGACGAGCGGCCTCTCGAGGTCGCCGAGGGCGCCTTTCTGCTGTGCGGCTACGTGATGGCCCTGGCCGAACACCAACAAGGCCATGAGGCCGCCGCGCTGCGCTGCTGGTTCGAACGCAACCGCGCCGCCTGCAGATCCCCCGGCCTGTACGCGGAGGAATACGACATCGCTCCACGGCAACTGCGCGGCAACCTGCCCCAGGCATTCGTCCACGCCCTGCTGCTGGAGACCTCGACCCGGCTGGCCGCCCCCTGGCGGACCGTCCAGCGCTCGGACAGGACAGAGAGGACACCATGAAGCAGACCGTCGTCATCACCGGAGCGAGCGCCGGGATCGGCCGGGCCACCGCCCGGCTGTTCGCCGCGCGCGGCGCGGACGTCGTACTGGTCGCCCGCGGGCAGGCATGCCTGGACGCGGCGGCACGCGAAGTCGAGGCGGCAGGCGGCCGGGCGCTGGCCGTACCGGCAGACACGGCGGACCACCAGCAGATCGAGGCCGCGGCGGACGCCGCGCAGGAGGCGTTCGGGCTGATCGACGTGTGGGTCAACGTCGCCTTCGCCTCGGTCTTCGCGCCCTTCACCGAAATCAGCCCGCAGGAGTACGAACGCGTCACACAGGTGACCTATCTCGGCTTCGTGAACGGCACCCGGACCGCACTGGCGCGGATGCTGCCGGCCGACCACGGCACCATCGTCCAGGTCGGATCCGCCCTCGGCTCACGCGCCATCCCACTGCAGTCGGCCTACTGCGGCGCCAAACACGCCGTGAACGGCTTCACCTCCTCAGTGCGCACCGAACTGATGCACAGCGGCAGTAGTGTGCGCATCACTGTGGCGCAGATGCCCGCGGTGAACACCCCGCAGTTCTCCTGGGTACTGTCCCGTCTGCCACGCCGCCCGCAGCCGGTCCCGCCGATCTACCAGCCCGAAGTGGCAGCCCGGAGCGTGCTGTACGCCGCGGACCATCCCAGGCGCAAGCAGTACTACGTCGGCGCTTCCACCGCCGTGACGATCCTCGCGAACAAGATCGCACCCGGACTCCTCGACCAGTACCTGGCCCGCACCGGCTTCGACTCGCAGCAGACCGCCGAACCGGATAACCCCCATCGTCCGCACAATCTGTGGCGTCCCGTCGACGGCGCCGACGGGCACGACCACGGCGCCCACGGGACCTTCGATGACCAGGCCCACGACCGCGCTCCGCAAATGTGGCTCTCCCACCACCCCGGGCTCGTGTCCGGTCTGGCTCTGGGCACGGCACTCGGGGCCGCAACGGCCCTGGTAGGCGGCCGCAGACTCCGCCGTCCCGGAACGCGGCGACCTCCTCGGCCGACGCACCGGTCTTGATGAACGCCGGCCCGGCAAGCGGGCGAGGGATGCGCGGGATGAGGCCTCGCGACTGGCGCCGGGCGAGGTGTTCGGCGGAGAAGTACGCCTTGTCGGCGTGCATCTTGACCGGTCGCCGTCGTCGTATCCCCCGCGCCGGGAGCACATGGCAGGGATGCCCAGGAGCAGCGGCCTGAACCTCCGGCTGTCGTGCACGTTCGCGCCGGAGACCGCAACGGCCGGCGCGATGCCCTGCGCTTCGGGCAGGACGTGCAGTGTGCTGCTGCCGATCCACCGAGAGCCGGTGCCACCGCGTCCCGCGATCCCTGCGCCGGGCGGACAACAGTCTCGCGAGGAACCGCAAAGCCTGCCAGGACGGAGCGAGTCCTGGCAGGTGGACAAGCACACGAAGCTCCGGGCGGACAGGTTGATCTCGGCCGACAACCCATCCACCAGGAGCTTCACCTCTTCCCGCGCCCCGGCCTCCCGCCAAGGCGCTTCGGAGAAATCCGACCCATCCCGTGAGCGGTCCGCCGGACAGGCGGGCGCAGTGGGGGCAGGAGCACAGTTCCCTGTCAAGTCCATGTGTTCACATCTTGTGCCTCCTCTGCGTGGTGGCGTGCTGTGGTGGTTGTCGAAGGAGTGGGACGACCACCAACGGTTCGGACGAGCAGCTCGTGTCAGGTCGACTGTGCCTCGTTCACCGGCGCGAGGTAGGCCGCTTCGATGAAATTGATGAACCTGTGTGTGTTCTCGTCGCCGAGCACGTTCCCGATGCGGAGGAGCATGTGGCGGGCGGTTCTCAGTTCCTCGCTGATGCCCCGATGTTGCACTCGCCCAGATCCTTCGGAGCGGCCCGCAATTCTCAAAATCTTGGGATGTGGTCGTTCGTCTTCTTCTCGTCAGGTTTCGACGGCCCGAATGCCTCTGGGAAGTAGTCCAGCGCTTTTCTGAAGTCGCCCTGATTGAGCGTCAACCAGCCGCGCTGGGCTCGGTCTCCGGCACCGGAGGCAGCCAGCGCACGGCGTTGTCGGTAAAGGACGCGTGGATGGGCACGAGGTCTGTGCCGCAGGTGTCGTCGAGGGCGGTGACGTTGATGCCGATCTCCGGGATGCCGCTGTCGATCGCCGCGACGCGGCTGCCACAAGTCGGGCAGAAGCCGCGCTTCGCCTCGCCCTTGAAGGTCTCGTACCAGGTCGGCTCGCTCTCGCCGGTCCAAGTGACCGTCTCGAATCCCACCCACCACATCACGGGGGTGCCGCCGAGCTTTTGGCAGTGCCCGCAGGCGCAGGTGCGGGGGAAGACGGCCGGCCCCCGGGTGGTGAAGCGGACGCGGCCGCACAGGCAGCCGCCGGAACGTTCCGCGGCTTCTGCGGCTCCCTGGGCGTCGGCGGCGGGAGTGGCGTTCATCAGGTCATCTCCGAGGCACTATGGGCAAGTTGGGCCCATTAGTGTGCCATCCCTTCCATGATCGCCAGGAAGCTGTTGGATGCTCTTGCGTGTCCCCGGCCGCGTGCGCCGATTGCGGAGGGGCACGGGCCGGGCGACAAGGGTCCGTCCGGCTCAGGGGCGTCCGAGGGCGCGGAAGGCCCACCCAGCTTCGCGCCAGGTGTCGGCATTGAGGGTGCCGCGGCCGTCGATGACGCGTGGGCTGGCGGTTCGGCGAGGCTCAACTGGCCGCCGCTCATCCTGGCGTCGAAGAGTCCACAGCTGAGATGCGGTCCCGGAGCTTCGGGTCGGTGATCTCGTCGACGTGGCGCCAGGCGGCGTCGGAGACTTCTTCGGTCTGTAGTCCGCCAATGTCAGCGGTGGTGCGGAAGAGGAACCGGAAGTCGAAGCTGGTGGGCGGGCTCGTTCTTGGCGGGGTTGGCGTCGATGGGGTGGATGTCGATGTGGAGCGGGGTCTCGCCGTGTGAGTGACCATATGGGGCGGGATGCCGGTCTCCTCGGCGAGTTCGCGGCCGACGGCCTGCAGAAGTGTGTTGTCCGAGGGCTCCAAATGACCGCCCTTAGAGTGCGGGATGTGGCGTTCTGTCGGTCTTGTCATCGCTCGATGGTGTGAGGTTGGGGCATCGTCGCCGGTCAGACATTCGGGGTTCGCTTGGGTTGTGGCATGAGCATGAGCAAGCCGTACCCGAGCGATCTCACCGATGAGCAGTGGGCGCTCGTCGAACCCGTGATCACGGCATGGAAGGCCCGGCATCCGTCAGTCAGCGGGCATCAGGGGAAGTACGCGATGCGGGAGATCGTGAACGCGATCCTCTACCAGAACCGCACAGGCTGTCAGTGGGAGTTCCTGCCCCATGACATGCCCCCGCCCGGAGCGGTGAAGTACTACTTCTACCTCTGGCGTGACGAGGGCACCGACCAGGACATTCACGACCTGCTGCGCTGGCAGTTGCGGGAGAAGCGGAAGCGATTAGCCGACCCGAGCCTGGTGGTCCTGGACACGCAGAGCATCCACGCCTCCGTCGGAGTCCCGGCCACGACGACGGGCCGGGATGCCGCGAAGAAGGTGCCGGGCAGGAAGAGATGCCTGGCCGTAGACGTGTTGGGCCTCGTCATTGACTGCGTCGTCCTGCCCGCCTCCGCGCACGAGAACGCCGCCGGCATCGCCCTGCTGGACGGTGTCGCCGAGCAGTGCGAAACGGTGAAGAAGGCCCTGGTCGACCAGGGCTTCAAGAAGACGGTCGTCGAGCACGGCACGAACGTGGGCATCGACGTCGAGATCGTCGAGCGCAACCCGGACGACAAGGGCTTCGTTCCGCAGGCCAAGCGGTGGATCGTGGAGCAGACGAACGGGATCCTGATGTTCTACCGCCGCCTCGTACGCGACTACGAACACCGGCCCGCCTCCTCCCGCTCCCGCGTTCTGTGGGCGATGACCTCCGTCATGAGCCGCCGCCTCACCGGAGCCACCATCGCCTCCTGGAGGGCCTCATGAGCGAGAACCCACACGTCAAAGCCATCCTGGAACACATCGAAACCCGCGAGCGCGAACTGGCCGACCAGACCGGGCAGTTCCGGGCCCGCATCGAGGAACTCACCCGACAGCTCGGCGAACTCGACGCGGAGAGCGAGAACCTGCGCATCACCCGCAAGACCCTCCTCACTCTCCCGCTCGCCTCACCCGCCACCGAGCCGGACCGCCCCGACATCCCGGACCACCCCGCCTACCAGCAGATCCTCACTGCCCTGGCCGACGCGGGCCGACCGATGCGCGCCCGCGACCTCTGCCAGGCCCTCGACCTGCCGATCCTCCCGAAGAACACCGAAGGCATCCGCTCCAAACTGAAACGCCTGGTCAGCAGGGGCATCCTCATCGAACCCGAACCCGGCTTGTTCGCCCGCCCCGATACCTGAGGGCCACCCCCCACCCGCGACCAGCAGTCCTTCCACAACCTCAACCACGAAACGGACAAGAGCTCACGTTCCGCACTCTTAGTAGGGCTTTGTTAGGTGCCCCAAGTGATCCTCGTTGGATGGGTTGTGATCTTCTTTCAGGTGTGACACCTGAGGAGATGGAAGAGGTCCGGCCGCGCCTGGAGGCCTTCGCCGCCGAGATGCTCGGTTCTCTGGCCCGGCGCGATCAGCGGGCCAAGGGCGAGCTGTACCTGCGTGGGCTGATGTTGGACGGCAAGCGCAAGTCGATGCAGCCGATGGCCGATCGCCTGGGCGTGGACCACCAGCAGCTGCAGCAGTTCGTCTC
>NZ_JBEYTM010000086.1:0-19502 GCF_040643055.1 Streptomyces sp. NPDC047515 | reverse complement strand
GAACCCCCGCCCCTTCGCCTGGACGAAGAGCGCCGACGAGATCCTCGAACGCCTCGCCGCATATCTTGATCGAATTCCTGGCGCAGGACACTAGCTCAGCGGGTGGCACAGCAGGGCGTCGGGGACGCCGCCGTGGTTCCACTTCCACGTGTAGGCGACACCGGCGATGTACTCGTCGTCGCCGCACTGACCCTTGTAATAGCCCGGTGCCCAGTCACTGGCGGTCGAGCCGCCGGTGGCCGGCCGGTTGTCGGCGCGGTCGAACCAGAGCACGCGGCCGGTGGTGGGGAGGGAGGCGGTCGCGGGCGCGCACAGCAGGGCAGCCATGGCGTTGGCCGTCACGCTGTAGCCGACGGCGAAGGTGCGGTCGGGGCACTGGAGCTTGTTGTAGCCGCTCGCCCAGTCGCCCCCGGTGACATACCGCTCGTCGGTCACGACGGTCCAGGGGCCGCTCGCCTTGGCCGGCTGGCCGGCGTCGGTGCACAGTCCTCGGCTGTCGCTGCGGCCGATGCCGACCAGTCGCTGGCTGTCCGGGCAGTTGGCCTTGCGGTTGCCCGGTGACCAGTCCGGCTTCGCCAGCATGGTGGCGGAGACGTTGTAGTCGGCGTGGTCGAGGTCGAGCATGTTCCAGCGCGCGGTCGGTGCGACGGGTCCGGTCCTGCCCGTGGTGACGAGCCGGTTCCAGTCGTCGGCGCGCCAGTCGCCGCCGTCCTGGATGCCCTGGCGGACGCCGTTCGCGCCGTATCCGAGCAGAGCCCAGTTGTCCATCTGGGCACCGGAGGCGTCGGTCCAGCCGACGAGGGGCCAGATCGCGAAGTCGGTGTCGTTGGCGACGAGGATGTCGGTGAAGCGGTGCAGCCAGGTCTGCTCCTTGGTGTCGGTCGAGCCGCGGCCGGCCGCGCCGAACTCGCTGATCCAGACCGGGGCGGTGAAGTGCTGTCCGGTCCGGGTGACGAAGAGGGCCTCGGAGTCGACCACCTGGGCGAGCTGCTCGGGGGTGAAGTCCTCGTAGCGGGGGTCGCTGGTGGAGCCGGGGCCGCTTTCGGCTCCAGTGCTCGCGGGACCGGTGTAGCCGTAGAAGTGGGCGGCGTACACGAGCTTGTCCGACTGGATCAGGGTGTGGGAGAGGGTGGCGACCGGCTTCAGGTTCGGGCGGCCGTGCGGCACGCCGTCGAGGGGGATGCCGGTCCAGTTGATGCCCTCCATGACGATGAGCATGTCCGGGTCGGCCTGGAGGATCCGGTTGCCGGCCTCTTCGTACGCGGCGTAGAGGTCGTGGTCGTCGTACCAGCCCCAGTTGGGGTTGTCCCAGGTATCGCGGCGGACCTCGTTGCGCAGGTCGGCGCCGACGACGCGCTTGTTCGCCTTGTAGCGGTTCACCAGGAACAGCCAGTCGTCCACCCACTGCTGGGTGGTCTGGCTGCTGTTCCAGCGCTCGTTGCCGTCGAGTGCGCAGCAGAAGCGGGCCGTGGTGGTGTGGTTGTTGAGGATCACCGCGAAGCCGTCGGCGGTGAGTGCGGCGATGGCCGCGTCGAGGACCTGGAGGGGGGTCTTCCCCTTCAGTTGTGGGTTGGCGGCGACGGCCGCGTCCGGGACGGGGGTGGTGTTGTGGACGAGGGCGTTGGAGTACGGCAGCCGGATGCTGTTGAGGCCGAGGCGGTGGAAGTCGGCCAGGATCGTGGCCATGGGGACCCGGTCGAGGCCGAGCGGCATGTTGTTGGCGTTGATGCCGTGGACGTGGTTTGCGGTGTCGTTGATGTCCCCGCTGCCGTTCCAGGTGCCCTGAGCACCTTCCCAGTTCCCCGACTTCAGCTTGAAGCGGTTGCCGTCCGCGTCGACGATCCAGCGGCCCCGGGTGCTGAGCGGGGCCGTCCAGGACGCGGCGAGCTGTGGTCCGGTCAGGGGGACGGGGCGCGCCACCGCCTCCGCCGCGGCGGGCTGGAGGGGAGTGGCGGCGGCCGGGGTACCGAGGAGCAGCGCGGACAGTACGGCCAGGGCCGAGGTCGCGCGTCGGAGCAGTGTGCGAGGTGGCACGGTGTCTCCTTACTACGGAAGGATGGTGAGCCTGTTCTCGTGGTGCGGACCTGTGGGGCGGCGGGGGCGGGGCGCGAGCCGTGGGGCCGGCCCTGCCGTGGGACCGGCCACGTTGGGCCTTGGGCCTTGGTTCAGCCCTTGAGGCCGCTGGTGGCGATGCCTTCGACGATGTAGCGCTGGGCGACGAGGAACATGACGACGAGGGGGGTGATGGTGACGACGGCACCGGCGAACAGCCCCGGAAGGTTGATGGTCTGCGAGGTGAGGAAGGTGGACAGCGCGATCTGCGCGGTCCAGGCGGACGGGTCCTGGCCGATGACCAGGGGCCACAGGAAGGAGTTCCAGCTGTCGATGAAGGACAGCGCCCCGAGCGAGGCCAGCATCGCTCCGGAGCTCGGCAGGGCGATTCGGCGGTACAGGCCGAGCCAGCCGAGGCCGTCGAGCCGTCCGGCCTCTTCGATCTCCGTCGGGAACTGCAGGTAGAAGTTGCGGAACAGCAGGACCGCGAACGGATTGAAGAGACCGGGCACGATGATGCCCCAGAGCGTGTTGACGCCTCCCATGGAGCCGACGACGACGAACGTCGGCACGAAGGTGACCGAGCCGGGGATCATCAGCGTCGCCACCACCAGGGCGAGCAGGACACCGCGTCCGGGGACGGGAATCCGGGCTAGGGCGTAGCCGGCGGCGGAGGCCAGGAGCGTGGAGACGGGCGCGGTGATGCCGGCGATCAGCAGCGAGTTGCCGAGGGCCCGGCCCATGGAGACGGTGGGGTCGGCGAACAGGTCGGTGAAGTTCTCGAAGTGCATGCTCGAGGGCCACCACGTCCACTCCGGAGCGGTCAGGCTCTGGGAGTCCATGAGCGAGTTGCGGAGCATCAGGTAGAAGGGCGCGAGGAAGACCGCGGTCAGCAGGCCGATGAGCAGGCCGCGTACGAGGAGCCGCGAGGCTCGCGACAGTCCGGGCAGGGTGATCATGCGCGTCTCACTCTCCGCTTCTGCCGAAGCCGGTGAACCGGCCCTGCACCAGCGTCACTCCGACGATGACGGCGGTGAGCACGAAGGCTCCGGCGGAGCCGAGGCCGTAGTTCTGACTGCCCATCGCCGTGTTGTAGAGGTGGATCAGTGGTGTCTGTACGGGTGCGGTGCCGGTTCCGGAGAGCCCGCTGTTGAACAGGTTGTAGAACTCGTCGAAGGCCTGGAAGGCGGCGATGAACAGCAGCATCAGCACGGCGACGGAGGTGTTCCGCAGCATCGGCAGGGTGATCCTGGTCAGGAGCCGCCAGCCGGTGGCGCCGTCGAGTGCGGCGGCCTCGTTGATCTCCTTGGGGATCGCCTGGAGACCGGCGAGGAAGAGCACCATGTAGAAGCCGACCTGGAGCCAGAGGCGCAGGGTGACGAGGGCGATCCAGTAGAGCGGCGGCGACGTGGACTGCAGCCAGGGCACGGGATCCGCCCCGAACCACCCCCCGATCATGTTGGCTATGCCCATCGGCAGGCCGTTGAACAGGGACATCTTCCACAGCAGTGACGCGGCGACGTACGAGACGGCCGCCGGGATGAGGAAGGTGGTACGCAGCAGACCACGGCCTCGGCCGACCCGGTGCACCAGCAGGGCGAGCCCGAGGGAGGCGGCGAAGGTGACCGGCACGATGAAGGCGGTGAACACCAGAATCTCGACCAGGGAATCGCGGAACGCCGGGTCGGCCAGGAGCGTCCGGTAGTTCTCCAGCCCGACCCAGCTGCCGAGGGCTATGGTGCCGCGCGCGTCACTGAGACTGAGCAGGAAGCTCCAGCCGATCGCGATGTACTTGAAGATGCCGAGCCCGATCAGGGTCGGCGCCGTCAGCACCACGAACGCTGTCCAGCCGGACCGGCCCACGCGCGGACGGCTCGCGCGCGCTTCGCCGGAGCGTGACCGGCCGGCGGGTGGCGGGCCGGTTTCCACTGCCCTCCCCGCCTTCTGTGTCATGTCGGTCACCGGGTTCATCGGCCGCGCTGCTTGTCGATCTCGCTCTGGGCCTTCTTCACCGCGCCCGCGAGAAGGTCGGCCGGATCACCCTGTCCGTTGGCGATCTTCACCGCGGCCGCGGAGAACGCGGTGCTCACGGCGAGGTCCCACGTTCCCGGGTAGTGCTTCCCGTACTTCTGGGCGAGCCGCACGGTCTCCTTGGGCTCGCCGGCGGAGAGCTTCTTCGCGGACGCCGCCACGGATATGCGCGGCGGGACGTGGAAGCCGTAGCTCTCGGCGAAGTCCGTCTGCAGGTCGGTCTGCTGGACCCACAGCCACTGGACGAACTTCTTGGCCGCCTCCACGTTCTTGCCCTTGGCGTTGACGCAGCTGGTCCAGCCTCCCACGCGCACGACGGGAGTCCCGCCGGCCTTGAACGCGGGCCACGGCACCACCCCGAAGTCGTCACCGAGCGCGGAGGTGATGGCGGGCATCGCCCACAGGCCGCCCCACTGCATCGGCACGACGCCCTGGTTCAGGGCTGCGGGGTCCCACCAGTCCGTGGTGAACCCGAGCAGCAGCGATTTGTCGTCGTGCAGTCGCTTCAGGCCGGTCAGCGCTTCGAGGGCCTTCGCCGATCCGAACTCCACCTTGCCGTCGGGGGACACGAGGTCGCCGCCGTTGGAGAAGACGGAGATGGCCGTGGATTCGCCGAAGCCGTCCTGGCCGAGGAACAGTCCCTTGTTCTTCTTGGTGGTCAGGGCCTTCGCCGCGTCGGCGAGGCCGTCGAAGGTCGTGGGCGGGGTGATCCCGGCCTTCGACAGGGCGCTCTTGCAGTAGTACAGCGCCATGACGTCGTCGATCATCTTGACGCCGTAGAGCTTGCCGTCGACGGTGACCGATTCGATGGCGTTCTTGTTGAAGTCGCTCCTGGCGCTGCCGTACACGTCGTCGAGCGGGGCGAGCTGGCCCCGTCGGGCGAAGTTCTCGTTGAAGTCTCCGATCTCGAAGACATCGGGGGCGGAGTCGGTCAGCAGGGTTGCGTTGAGCTTGCCCGAGTAGTCGCCGGGGACCCAGGTCACCTTGACGGCGATATCCGGGTTGGCCTTGGTGAAGGCCTTGGCGTAGCGGAGCACCGCCTGCTGGGTGCCGGCCTCGCCGTAGGCGTGGTACCAGACGTTGAGGGTGGTCTTCGCTCCGGAGGCGGAGGCGCCGGTGGGGTCGCTGCTGCAGGCCGTCGCCAGGACGCTTCCGGCGGCGACGAGCAGCGATCCCGTGAGGAATCCGCGTCGGCTAAGCTCGGTTGGGCGTGTGCTCATGTCCCATCCTTCTTGTGAGGGTGTGTGCAGGGCTGATGTGCTGCTTGGCCGACGCCTTCGTCATTGCTTGCCGGCAGAGGAGGGCGACGGCCGGGGAGTCGTACGTGACGGCCGGGGCCGATCAGCCGGCGCCGGCCGTCGGAGTGGCCGCGTACTGCGGGAAGAGGGCCTGGATGGCCACGGCCGCGCCGCCACGGGCCCACTCCTCCCAGGGGAGCGGGCGCAGTGACAGCGGACACCGGGACGCCGCCCCGAAGACCTGTGCGGCGTAGGCGTCCTGGATGTGACGGCCGAGCAGATCGTAGGTGTCGACTCCTTCGCCGCTGACGACGACCCGCTCCGGGCCGACGAGGTTGACCAGTGCGGCGATGCCGACCCCGATGGCGTTTCCGGCCCGGGCGAACGCCCCGCCGGCCGCGGGGTGGCCGTCCCGCGCCATGCAGACGACCTCGTCGAACGTGAGGTGCCCGTTCGCGGTGTCGCCGCGGACCGACGCCAGAATCGCGTCGGTCGAGGCGATCGCCTCGACACAGCCGCGTGCGCCGCACCAGCAGCGTGGACCGGTCGGGTCTACGCAGATGTGTCCGACCTCGCCCGCGACGCCGAAGGCACCCCTGAGGAGGCGCCCGTTGACGACGAGGGCGGAACCGATGCCCGCGCCGATGGTGACCAGCGCGAAGTAGCCGGTGCCGATGCCTTCGCCGAACCAGTGTTCCGCGACGGTCAGGGCCCTGACGTCGTTCTCAACGGTGACCGACAAACCGGTGGAAGCGGTGAGCAGTTCGGCGAGCGGTACGTCCCGCCAGCCGAGGAGTCCCGACTGGCGGAGCCGACCGGTGTCGCGGTCCACGTCCCCGTTGACCGCGACGCCGAGGTGACGCGTACGGTCCCGGAAAGCCGGTTCGGTGTCAAGTAGTTCGTCGACGAGGGCGGCGACGAGGGCGGCGACGGACTCGGGGGTGCACTCGCCGAGCGGCCGGACGGCCGTGGCCCGGACGCCGGCCCGCAGGTCGCAGACGGCGCCGAAGAGATGGTCGACGCTGATCTTCAGCCCGACGAAGTACTCCCGGTCGGGAGCGACCGCGAGCGGGTTGACCGGCCGGCCCGCACCGGGTGCGGTGCGCTCCGGCGGCAGTTCGTACAGGTAGCCGTCGTCGATGAGGGGCCTGGCCGCCTTGGTGACGGCGGTCGAGGAGAGCCCAGTCCGCCGCGCCAGTTCCACTCTGCTGAGCGGTCCCTCGGCGAGCAGCAGGGCGAGCACCGCCGTCTCGGCGGGTGCGGTGACCAAGGGCTGCGAGTGATGTCGAAACACGGGTGAAACGTAGAGCAAATAAATAACTTCTTCCAGTATTGATTCATGAGTTGGGGTTGTCCTACGCTCAAGCCCGCCTCCGTGCCCCCCCTCCAGGACGCTCGAACACCGCGCCGTCTACACGCCATTGCGCCCTGGAATCACTCCTGTTCATCTACCGCACGTCAGGGGACCCATCCGTGCTCGCCGCGCTCCCTCCCGTCACCTTCGACCCCGATCTCGGCCTCGCGGTCCTGCGCACGCCGAACAGCCTGTACGCGCTGCGGCTCGGCGCCGACGGCAGCCCCCGGCACCTGTATTGGGGCGCACCGCTCGACACCCTCACCCTCGCCGCGCTCCCCGAGGTGGTCTCCCCCGCCGAGAGCAGCTTCGAGGCCGACGCCGCCCCCGACGAACTCGCGCCACAGACCGGAGCGCGCTTCGGACCGGCCGGACTCCAGGTCCGCTTCGCCGACGGAACCCGCGGCGCCCAGTGGCGCTTCGCCGGCCACAGCGTCGACGGCGGGGAACTCCGGCTGCTCCTCGACGACCGGCACCGCCCCCTGCGGGCCGAACTCTGCTACCGCGTCCGGCCCGGCACGGACGTCATCGAGCGCTGGACGGAACTGACCCACACGGGGGCCGCGGACGGTCCGCCGGACCCGGTCACCGTCGACCGGCTGGACTCGGCCTCCTGGACCGCTCCCCCGCTGCCCGACTACCGGCTCAGCCATCTGGTCGGCGGCTGGAACAGCGAGTTCCAGCTCCAGCGCGACCGACTGCCTGTCGCCGAGACTGTGCTGACGAGCCGTCGGGGAATCACCGGACACCATGCGAGCCCCTGGCTGGCCCTGGACTGCGGGACCGCCACCGAGGAGCAGGGCGAGGTCTGGAGCACCGCGCTCGCCTGGAGCGGAAGTTGGCGCGTCACGATCCACCGCGATCCGGTCGGCCGCACCACCTGGACCGGCGGCTTCGGTCACGAGGGCCTCAGCTGGACCCTGCGGCCTGGCGAGACCCTTCGCGCACCGACGTACGCGGGCCTCTACTCCCCCCACGGCTTCGGCGCGGCCAGTCGCACCTGGCACCACTACGTACGCGAACACGTGTTGCCGGAGCCCGGCCGGGACCGGCCGGTGCTCTACAACTCCTGGGAGGCCACCGGATTCGACGTCGACGAGGCCGGCCAGATCCAGTTGGCGCAGCTGGCCTCCCGCGTCGGCGCCGAACTCTTCGTCCTGGACGACGGCTGGTTCGGCACCCGGCGCGACGACCGGTCCGGGCTCGGCGACTGGACCCCCCGCCAGGAGGCCTTCCCTCGCGGACTGCGTCCGCTGGCCGACGAGGTGCACCGCCTGGGCATGGACTTCGGACTGTGGGTCGAGCCGGAAATGGTCAACCGCGAAAGCGAGTTGTACCGGTCCCATCCGGACTGGGTCCTCCACTCCCCCCGGCTCGACGCGACGGAACTGCGCAACCAGCTGGTGCTGAACTTCGCCCGGCCCGAGGTCGAGGAGTGGGCGTGGCAAACCCTGGACCACCTCGTCCGCACCTACGACGTCGACTGGTTCAAGTGGGACGCCAACCGGGCCTTCACCGAGGCCGGCTGGGACGGCCACCCCGACCCCGACCGCCTCTGGATCGACCACACGCGGGCCGTCCACCGCATCATGGACCGGCTCCGCGCCGCACACCCCGGTCTGCGCATCGAGGCGTGCGCGGGCGGCGGCGGGCGCGTCGACCTCGGTATCCTCACCCGCACCGACCAGGCCTGGACCTCGGACAACACCGATCCGGTCGACCGGATCGACATCCAGCACGGTTTCGGGCAGTTCCTCCCCGCCCAGGCCATGGGCGCGTGGGTCACCGACAGCCCCAACCCCACCACCGGCCGGCGGACTCCGCTGCGCTTCCGCTTCCATGTCTCCATGGCCGGGGCGCTGGGGCTCGGCGGGGACCTCACGTCATGGTCCGAGGAGGAACTCGCAAAGACCGCCGAACTCGTCGCCCAGTACAAGCTGATCCGCCCGCTCGTACAGCGGGGACACCAGCACCACGTCACCCCGGCCGGACCGGTGACCGCCGTCCACTACGCGGCACCGGACGACAGCGAGCACGCGGTCCTCGTCTGGCGTCCCACGACCCGCTTCGGCCACCGCCCCGCCCCGGTGCGGCTCCCGGCCCTCGACCCCGAGGCGCACTACCTGGACCTGGAGTCGGACCACGTGCACAGCGGAGCGGTTCTGGCGCGCCGCGGCATCGACCCGCGACTTCCGGCCGGCGATTACGCCAGCAGCCTGATCCGGCTCCGCCGCGTCGCTCCCTGAGCGTCAAGCCCTTCTCAACGCTCTCCGCTTCTAAGCGCCTTCCCCTTCCCACCGCTCCGCTTCCCGCCCACGACACTCTGGACCCGACCATGAACGCTGCCACGGACACCGCCCGCGTACTGGTGATCGGCATCGACGGCGTACGCCTCGACCTGCTCCCCGAACTGGACACCCCCCACCTCGACGGCATCGCCCGTGCCGGCTTCCTGGCGCCCGTCGAGGTGGACGCCGTGACACCCACAATGTCCGGCCCGTGCTGGACCACCATCGTCACCGGCGTCGGCGTCGCCAAGCACGGCGTGTGGGCCAACCGCCTCGACGGCAACCGGCTCGACGTCTTCCCCGACTTCGCGACCCGCCTCGCCTCCGAGTGCGGACTGCGGACCTTCGCCGTCGGAGGGTGGGCGCCGCTCTTCCTCGCGCAGCAGGGCGGCCCGCTCTTCGTCGCCCCCACCCGGCTCGGCTACGTCGCTCCCCGCGAGGAAACCCCCGAGGCATGGGAAGAGGTGGACGAGAAAGTGACCGCCGAGGCGGAACACCTCCTCGGCCTGGACGAGGAGCTCCACGCCGGCTTCGTCTACCTCGGCGCCGTCGACGAGACCGCCCACTTCCTCGGTTGCGACGTGGAGTACCGTCGGGCGATCGAGGCCGCGGACCGACGGCTGGGACGGCTCCTCGCCGCAGTACGCGAGCGTCCCGGCCACGCGGCGGAGCAGTGGACGGTCATCGTGGTGACGGACCACGGCCACCGTGACGAAGGCGGCCACGGGGGACGCAGCCGTCAGGAGCGCACGGCCTGGATCGCCGCGTGCGGTCCAGGCCTGACCGCCGGTACGGTGCCGTCGTCACTCCACCACGCCGATGTCGCCGCCCATGTCTACACAGCCCTCGGCATCGCCCCCGATTCGCACTGGACCCTGGACGGCACCGCCTTCACCTCGTGAACCGCCGCCGGGCCGTGCACTCACCGGCAGGTGCACGGGTCGGCTTCGGGATCGATCAGGCACATCACGCAACCGGGGACCAACCAGCTTGTGCCGTTGGGTTCCTGAACTCACGGGCATCGCAGGAAGGCGGTGCTGTTCTCGGATCGGCTTCGCGCGAAGAGACTGCCGATACCTGGTCCGAAGCTGAAACCTGGCCGGCGACGGTTGCCCGACCGGCGGGCCCTGTGCGGCTTCATCGACCTGGTGGGCGGCTGACGGGGCGCCAGTGGCGGGACCAGCCTGAAGCCGTGTCGGTAAGGACGGCTGTTGGTGAGGGGTGAATAGCCCTCAGGGATGTCACCGCAGGGTGCGACAATCCGTCTGTGTCCGAGGAGCTTTCGCGTTGGTATCGGGGTCGCCTGGTGAGCGGTCCGTTCAGGCCGTTCGACCCAGGCGAGTGCGCCGCGCTGGAGCGGGAGATCGGGCTGCCCCTGCCACCCGCGTACCGCTCGTTCCTGGAGGCCGCCGGCGGAGAGAAGCTGGACTACTCGGTCCGCCTCCCGGCTTGTGAACCGGAGCCGATCCAGGGCTTCGACGACCTCTACCGGTTGGGCCATGACGACGCCGGTGAATACGGCTGGGGCACCCTCCTGGGCGAATACCGACGTAGCCGCGATGGGTGGCTCGCCGGGGACGTCTCCCTGATTGGGCTACTGCCCATCGCCCGCCACGGCGGCAGCGACACCCTCTTCCTGGACCTGAACCCGGCCACACGCGGCGAGCTGCACGCGTTCGTCCACGCCATCGCCTGGCCGGGGTATCTCGGCAGCCATGTCTTCACGAAGGTCGCCGACAACTTCGACGCCTACCTCGACAGCCTGTTCATCGACCCCGACATGGCGGAGCATGCCTGGGCCGATGTCGCCGACAGCGATCCCTCGGATCCTTGGCGGAGAACCGTCGAGGAGTGGCTGGACAAGGAACTGCCAGGCTGGCGTACGGAAGCTTGGGCAGCCGCGTCTTGACCCTCGGCGCGTTCTGGGCCTCCGTTGTCAGTGGACGGTCGTAGTTTGTCCCCCCAAAACCTCGGAGGGGAGAAACGATGGGGTTCTCGGGAGAGCTGGTTTTCGGTCGCAGCGGCCGTCCCTTGCTCGGTGCGCCGGTATTCGACGGGATCGATCAGAGCAGGGACACAGTCCACGTCAATTGGTCGCGTGCAGGGGGCTGGCAGACGCTGCAGTTCGGCGGGGACGTCATCAAGAAGCCGGAAGCAACGCTGCGGGGGCTGGTGAAGTGGACGGGTGCTCCGGCCTGCGTGGCTTCCGTGTATGACAGTGACGTGGCGATGGTGATGGGCCTGGGGCCGGACGCGGAGCTCTGGGAGGTGTGCCTGAACCTGGAGAAGGCAGCCGGGTCGTGGGCGGAAGTTCCCGATGATGTCGATGACATGAGCGAGTGGATCAGCACGCCGATGTTCGCCGAGGCCATTGACCGTAAGCGCACAGAACTGGACGCGCATGTGCCGGGCGATGCCCAGCGGGCACTGGATTGGGCCCGTTCCGCGGGATTTGGGCACTCGGTCACTGCGGCTTCGATCCAAGAGGTCCTCCGCTCAGGGGAGGTCTTCGTGGAGGAGCTCTTCGATGCGCTGCTCGACCGGCTTGGCTTCCCGGAGGCTGTTGATCCTGAAAACCGGCGCTGATGTCGTCTCCAGTCATTCCCCTTGGAACCGGGGGAGGTTTGCGTATCCCAGGTAGTCCGTTCCTGCTTGCTCGGCGTAACGCATCGCCGTCTTAGCTAAGCGTGATCACCGCACATCATCTGACGACCGTGCACGCCTCCGTCACATCTGTCTGCGAGGGGGCTTCCCCTGGGGGAATCTGGGGAGTACGAGCGGCGCTGGGGAGCGCGTGGGGAGAATCGGGGGAAACGCCGACGGCGGCCCGCCCCCGAGGGCGCCGAGCCAAGGACTGCCCCGTGGTCCCTGCTGGATGAGCGCGTGGCGAGCAGCAGAGGAACCCTCTTCGTCGGTGCACCGGACCCGGACTCGCCCCCCCGAGGGTCCCCTTTCATAGGAGACGGGGCTGCGGAGGCGATGCAGTGTGAGCATCCGACGTGGTGTCAGGAGAGCCTGATTCAACAGACGTTGCGGTAGACGTTGACCGGGGTCTGCCGTCACTCGGGGCGGGGCTGATGCGGTCACGATCACAGACACGTCGCCATGAAGTGCGCGACGCCGAGTGAGACTTCGTGCGGCCGTTGCCGCCCCGGACGCCGATGGCGCACCGGACACGCCGCCGATCGCGTCCGAACTCGCCGACCACCCGGGCAAACCTCTTTGTGGGCAAGATCATCGCATCGAGCTAATGTCAACGGCTTCTCAGGGCCGATTGGGTGCACCGGCCGTTACTGTTTCCCGGGATCTGTACGGATTCCCAGACGTTTGCCCCTACTTTTCCTCTTTCCCTGTGACGCGCACGCACGCCATCCAAAGCCCGTACGAAGGAGAGCCCGCCCGATGTCTGTTGAAACCAGCCCGGAAGCACCGCTGGAGCCGCCGCAGCAGTCCAGCCTGAGCACGGCGGCTGCCCGCAACCTCGCCACCACGACCAAGTCCGCCCCGCAGATGCAGGAGATCACCTCTCGGTGGCTGCTGCGGACGCTCCCCTGGGTGGAGGCCAAGGGTGGCGCCTACCGGGTGAACCGCCGGCTGAGCTACACCGTCGGCGACGGACGCGTGGAGTTCGTTCAGGACGGTGCCGACGTCCGGGTGATCCCCTGCGAGCTCGGCGAACTGGCCCTGCTGCGAGGCTTCGAGGACGTGGAGGTGCTGACCGCGATCGCCGGCCGGTGCGTCCAGCGCGACTTCCGTGCCGGCGAAACGTTGGTCGAACGCGGTACGCCCGCAGAGCAGATCCACCTGATCGCCCACGGCCGCATCAGCCAGGCCTCCGCCGGCAAGTACGGGGACGAGGTCACCGTCGCCGTGCTCGCCGACGGCGACCGGTTCGGTGAGAACGCCCTGTTGGACGCGGACGCCCGATGGGACTACACGGCCACCGCCGATACCGCCGGCACCCTGCTCACCCTGTCCCGCGGCGACTTCGCCGCCGTGCTGTCCACCGCACCGAGCCTCCAGGCCCACATCGCGCAGTTCAGCTCACTGCCCTTCCAGCGGCAGAACCGTCACGGCGAGGCCGAGATCGCGATGTCGGCCGACCACACCGGCGAGCCCGAACTGCCCGGCGCGTTCGTTGACTACGAACTGAAACCGCGCGAGTACGAACTCTCCGTCGCGCAGACCATTCTCCGGGTCCACACGAGGGTCGCCGACCTCTACAACGGGCCGATGAACCAGACCGAGGAACAGCTCAGGCTCACCATCGAGGCGCTGCGCGAGCGCCAGGAGCACGAGCTGATCAACAACCGGGAGTTCGGTCTGCTCCACAACGCCGACTTCAAGCAGCGCATCCAGACCCACTCCGGCCCGCCCACTCCGGACGACCTCGACGAGTTGCTCTGCCGCCGCCGCGGCTCGAAGCTCTTCCTCGCCCATCCCAGGACCATCGCGGCGATCGGGCGCGAGTTCAACTCCCGCGGGCTCTATCCGGACCACGTCGACCTCGGCGGACAGCAGGTCCCGGCCTGGCGCGGGGTCCCGATCCTGCCGTGCAACAAGATCCCCATCACCAAGGAGAACACCAGCTCGATCCTCGTCATGCGTACCGGCGAGGACAACCAGGGCGTCATCGGGCTGCACCAGACCGGTCTGCCGGAGGAGTACGAACCGGGCCTGTCGGTGCGCTTCATGGGCATCGACGAACGATCGATCATCTCCTACCTCGTCACCACCTACTACTCCGCCGCCGTCCTTGTGCCGGACGCGCTCGGCGTGTTGGAGAACGTGCAGATCGCCCGCAGGCCCTAGAGGACCTGCCCTGCCCGGCGGCTACGACAGCCCGGTGACCGTCCGGGCCGGCCGAGCATGCCTGGATCCGGGGCAGCCGCCCATCCCACCAAGGAGCCATGGATGCCCGCCCCTGAGCTTTCCCCTGCGCAGTCGAGCCTGCCTGCGTCCGCTTCCCACTTCGGGACGTATGTTCTCGCCAACGCCGCCCGTGCCTGCGACATCAGGGCTGTCACCGGCGGCCGGCCCGTTCCGCCTTCCTTGCCCGCTCCGTCTCCTGTCGATGTCCGTGCCGCCGAGGTGCGGACACCGAGCCCCGACCTGGAGCGGATCCTTCGTGGCCCCAGTGGCCTGGGCACGGCGAGTCTGCACCTCGCCCGGCGCGAGGAGCCGCCGACGCCGCTGGAGCCGTCGCCGGCTCCGGCGGAAGGCAACCCGATCCCCGGCCTCTATTACCACCCGGTGGCGGAGCCCGCCCCCGGACGGGTGGAGGATGTCAGCCGCAGGATCAAGGCCTGGGCCCTGGACGAGGTCGATCTGTACCCCGAGGACTGGGAGGATCAGTTCGACGGTTTCTCCGTGGGGCGGTACATGGTCGCCTGCCATCCGGACGCTCCCACCGTCGACCACCTGATGCTCGCCACGCGCCTGATGGTCGCGGAGAACGCGGTGGACGACTGCTACTGCGAGGACCACGGAGGCTCCCCCGTCGGCCTCGGCGAACGGCTTCTGCTGGCCCACACCGCCCTCGACCCCCTGCACACGACGAAGGAGTACCAGCCGCAGTGGGCGAAGTCGCTCCATTCGGACGCGCCTCGGCGCGCCTACCGCTCCGCCATGGAGTACTTCCTCCAGCAGGCCAGCCCCTCCCAGGCCGACCGGTTCCGGCACGACATGGCCCGTCTGCACATGGGGTACCTCGCCGAGGCCGCCTGGGCCCAGGCGGACCACGTGCCCGAGGTCTGGGAGTACCTGGCGATGCGCCAGTTCAACAACTTCCGTCCCTGCCCCACCATCACCGACACCGTCGGCGGCTACGAACTGCCGGCTGATCTGCACGCTCAGCCCGCCATGCAACGGGTCATCGCGCTCGTGGGCAACGCCACCACCATCGTGAACGACCTCTACTCGTACACCAAGGAGCTCGCCGCCCCTGGCCGGCACCTGAACCTGCCCGTGGTGATCGCCGAGCGTGAGGGCATTTCCGACCGTGAGGCCTACCTGAAGGCGGTCGAGGTCCACAACGACCTCATGCACGACTTCGAGGCCGAAGCCGCGTCCCTGGCCGCCGCCTGCCCCATCCCGAGCGTGCAGCGCTTTCTACGGGGCGTGGCCGTGTGGGTCGACGGCAACCACTACTGGCACCAGACCAATACCTATCGCTACAACCTGCCCGACTTCTGGTAAGAAGAATGGATCTATCTGTGACCAGCAACGAGCTCACCACCCTCGCCACCTCCACCAGCACCCCCGTGTTCATCCCCGCCCCGGCGACGCCCTACCAGGGGGACATCGCCCGTTACTGGGACGGCGAGGCCAGGCCCGTGAACCTGCGCCTCGGCGATGTCGACGGCCTTTACCACCACCACTACGGCATCGGCGATGTCGACCACTCCACGCTCGGCGACGCCGACGACAGCGAGCACGAGAAGAAGCTGATCGCCGAGCTCCACCGCCTGGAGTCCGCCCAGACCGAACTTCTCCTGGACCACCTCGGCCCCATGGGGCGCGACGACATGGTCGTGGACGCCGGCTGCGGCCGCGGCGGCTCGATGGTGATGGCCCACCAGCGCTTCGGGTGCAAGGCCGAGGGTGTCACGCTGTCGGCCAAGCAGGCCGACTTCGCCAACCAGCGTGCCCGTGAGCTCGGCATCGAGGACCACGTCCGGGCCCGCGTCTGCAACATGCTCGGTATGCCCTTCGAGACCGGGCAGGCCGCGGCCTCGTGGAACAACGAGTCGAGCATGTACGTCGACCTGCACGACCTCTTCGCCGAGCACTCCCGCGTCCTCGCGGTCGGCGGCCGCTACGTGACCATCACCGGCTGTTGGAACCCGCGTTACGGTCAGCCGTCGAAGTGGGTCTCTCAGATCAACGCGCACTTCGAGTGCAACATCCACTCCCGTCGGGAGTACCTGCGCGCCATGGCGGACAATCGCCTCGTACCGCAGGCCGTCATCGACCTCACTCCCGCAACCCTGCCCTACTGGGAGCTGCGGGCCACGTCCTCACTGGTGACAGGCATTGAGGAAGCGTTCATCAACTCCTACAAGGACAACTCCTTCCAGTACCTCCTGATCGCAGCCGACCGCATCTGACCGATTGCCGACTGCAGGAGTCGGGCCCGTCGCTGACGGACGCAGTCGGTCCATCCGGTTCCCGGCGTGACGTCGGCCCTCAAGACGTGGTTGTGGTCTTGAGGGCCGGCGTCGTCGTACGGGGATGGTGTCGATGTCGATGCAGCAGCAGGAGCGGGGCAGCTCCAGTGGTGACGGTGCGGGTGGCGCGGGCAGCCACAACGAAGGGAGTGTGGCGATCCAGGTTCGGCACCGGCCGGCACACTCCGGTAGCCGACGTCGGCCGCCGCCCGGACGGCGATCAGTACCGGGCCCGGCCATGCCGTTCACGCTCGGGAATGTGGTCGATGTCGGGGCCTCGGCGCGTACGGCCCGATCGGACACCGGCCCGACGGCGGACGCAGCCGCGCGCGGGGCTGGAACCGCGGAGGCCATGAAGCCTTCCGGGCACCGGACGCACCCGCTCGCTTGCTTATTGGTCGCACACTCAATAGCATCGGCGTCATGTCGTCAAGCATCCAGCGGAAGCGCGTTCGAAAGTCGCCGTCGGACCGACGTGTGGAGATCGTCGACGCGGCTGCCGCCCTTGCTCTGACCGAAGGCCTGGAGGGCATCACTCTGCGCCGGATCGGCGAACAACTCGGTGTCCGGCCGGGTCTCATCAGTCACTACTTCCCCGCAGTGGAAGACCTCGTGGCCGAGGCGTTCGGCACTGCGGCGGGGGCCGAACTGGACACTCTCCTGCCGACGGACCGGGCGGCGGGGACACCGACCGAATACCTCGCACGCTTCTTCGCCCTCGCGACGATTGCCGCGTACGACGACATCAGCCGGCTCTGGATCAACGCCCGGCACCTCAGTCGCTACCGCCCCGTCCTGCGCGACAGGGTCGGCCAACAGGAGGCCATGTGGCGTGGCCGCCTGGAGAGTCTCATCCGTGAGGGCGTCGACCGCGGGGAGTTCCGCACCGGCGACCCTCACGTGACGACCATTCAGATTCTGGTGGTCATCGACGGTCTCGGCGCGCACGCCAATACGCACACCGGTGACCGCCCCGACGCGGTGACGGGGATGGCCGTGAGCACGGCCGAACGCGAACTCGGCCTGGAGAGCGGCACGCTCCTGGACCACGCGGCCGCGATCGGGACCGACAGGGCCGGTGGGCGTCCGGGATCCGGAACCGACTCGACCGACGCCGACACCGACACCGGTCCCGGGGACTGAGCCGGTACGGTCCGGGTCCGCGGTCCCGGCCGCCCTGCGGCGGGCAGTGGGCCGTAGCCGTCGCCGCGGCGCGTGGGCCGGGCAGACGCGCCGAACCGGACCGTTCGGCCGGCCTCCACACCCGACCGACCGGACCACCCGTACCGAAGCAACCGCGTGCGCAGCGCCGCGCCGCCCGGCCGCATCGAGCCGATCAGCACCGAAGGAGCCCCCGTGCGCACCAGCCTCGTCCTGCTTTCCGCCCGCTTGCTGGACCCGGTCTCCGGCGAACTGCTGCCGCACACCGCACTGGCCGTGTCCGGGGGACGGATCTCCGATCTGGGGGACGACCGCCGGATCCGCGGACTCGCCGACTCCGCGACGACGGTGGTCGACCTGAAGGGTGCTGTGGTGACGCCCGGACTCGTCGACGGGCACCACCACCCGGTTCTGGGTGCCGATCTCACCCGAGGCCTGGACCTCTCGGGCTGCGTCGACCTCTACGAGGTGAAGCGGGCCCTGGCCGGCGAGGTCCGGTCGCTGGCGCCGGGCGCGTGGCTGCACGGCTGGGGCCTGGACCCCAACGTGTTCGAAGACCGGCCGGTCACGGCGGCCGCTCTCGCGCCCGTCCTCGACAGCGTCCCCGCGCTTCTCCAGCTCTTCGACGCACACTCGATGCTGGCGAGCGCCCGCGCTCGAGCTCGCGGGCGTGGACGGGCCGCGCCGCTTCGCGGAGGCGTCCGAGGTCGTCTGCGACGACCGGGGCCGGCCCACCGGCCTGCTGCTGGAGGACGCGGCCTGCGCACTGGTCGAGGCCGCCGCTCCGCAGCCCACCAGCGCCGAGCTGCGCGCCCGCCTCGCCGCCACCATGCGGAACATGGCCGCCACCGGGCTCACGGGCGGCCACGTCATGGACGCCAATGGCGAAAGCCTCGCTCTCTACACCGAACTCGACGCCGACGACGCGCTCCCGCTACGGCTGCGGGTCGCTCCCTGGTGCCGGCCGGGCACCGATGCGGAGGCATTGCGCACGCTCATCGAGGAGCAGGGCAGCGGCGGTCGGCTGTGGCGGACGAACGGCGTCATGCTCTTCGTGGACGGCACGATCGACAACGGCACCGCATGGCTTGAACGGCCCTACTGCCATGGGGAGTCCACACACGCCTTCTGGCCCGACCCGGACACCTACACGCAGGCCGTCGCGGAGTTCCACCGCGCCGGTGTGCCCACCGCCACGCATGCGATCGGAGATGCCGCGGTACGCCACGTACTCGACTCCGTCGAGAACGCCCGTGCCACCGGGGACGCCCACGTCCGGCACCGGGTCGAACACATCGAGACGGTCCCCGACGACACGGTGCGCCGATTCGCGGGACTCGACGTCATCGCCTCCATGCAGCCGACGCACTGCTGCGACTTCACCCGCGCCGACCACACCGACAACTGGTCCCGGCGCCTCGGCTAGGAACGCGCCTCGCGAGCCTGGCGGTGCCGGGACCTGTGGGACTCGGGCGCCACCGTCGTCCTCGGCTCCGACTGGCCGATCGCCCCCTATCCTCCGCTGGCCGTCATGGCGGGCGCACGCCACCGCCGTCCCAGCCGCGACCTCGCTCAGCCCCCGCACGGTCCCGAACAGGCGCTGACCGCGCTGGAGGCGCTCCAGGGCATGACCCTCAACCCCGCCTACGCCGCGGGCGAGGAACGGCATGCCGGCCGCCTCGCCGTAGGCCACCGCGCCGACCTCACCGTCTTCGCGGACAATCCGCTCACCGCACGGGACACTGAGCTGCCCCGACTGCCCGTACTGCTGACCGTTCTCGACGGCGACCCCACCCATCGCGACCGGAGCCTCTGAGGCACGAGGGCGCCGCAGGGACGGTCGGCATCCCTTGGACGGGGCGGATTGTCAGTGCAGGCTCCCAAGGGCTGTCATGAGCAACTCGGCGAACAGAGCCCTTTTCGCCGCCGTCAGTCCTGCTCATGACGTCGATGCCTCCGAACGGGCCGCCGAGCTCCGCACGTTGATCGCGAGCGGCACAACGGCCCGCTGACCCCGCGCCGTCACCACGCGGGACGGCCCGGCAACGGAGCACCTGGGCAGTGTCCGGCACATCCGGCCCTGCGGGCGAACAGCGGCATTCATCGGACACGGCCTAGTGTCCTGCGCCGGGAATTCGATCAAGATATGCGGCGAGGCGTTCGAGGATCTCGTCGGCGCTCTTCGTCCAGGCGAAGGGGCGGGGGTTCT
>NZ_JBEYTM010000085.1:0-20075 GCF_040643055.1 Streptomyces sp. NPDC047515 | reverse complement strand
GGTACGTCACACCCCTCGAAACCCGGAGCCTGCTGCAGCAAGACCTCACCCCCGCAGCGTAAACATCCGCTGTCCCGGTTCAGGGGGGAACTTCAAATCGATATCCATGGCCATGCTGGTGGTCCTGGAAACACTCAGCCCACTGGAACGTGCAGTATTCGTACTCAAAGAAGTCTTCGACTTCAGCCACACCGAAATCGCACAAGCGGTAAAACGCTCCGAACCCGCAGTCCGACAAGCCGCACACCGGGCCCGCGAGCACGTGCAAGCCCGACGGCCACGCTACAGCGCCGACAGATCACAACAACGCGAAGCCACGGAACGATTCTTCGCCGCCACGACCGGCGGCGACCTCAACACCCTGATGGAACTCCTCTCCCCCGATGTCACCCTCTGGACCGACGGCGGCGGCAAGGTCCGCCAAGCCCTCCGCCCCGTTACCGGCGCAACCACAGTCGCCGCCTGGTTCGCAGCCATCAGCACCGCCACCTACCAAGGCATCAAACCCACCGACATCAAATCCCGACTCGCCGAAATCAATGGCGCATCAGGCATCGTCTTCACCGGACCAGAACACGTAATCGCCACCGTCACCCTCGACTTCGACGCCAACGGCCACATCACCACCATCCACAACGTCGCCAACCCCGACAAACTCCAAGCCATCACCCACGGCACCACATACACCATCACCACACGATGACAACCACCACAACACACCGCCACCCCGGCAGGACCTCACACCGGCTTTCCGGAGCTGAGCCGGTCTCACCCGGGTCCGTCACGTCCTATGACACAGGCCCGGGAACCACACTGTTGTCCTCTCGCAGCCAGGTCCGGGACGTGACGACCGCTCACCGGTGACGCCCCAACGGCGGCACCACCAAGGCGAAGCCGGTTCAGGCACCTCCGCCGGTCTCGTCGAAGCCGGGCACACCGTAGTCCCAGCCGAAGATGCTCGCAGTCTCATAGCATTCACCGGCCTGGGCTACGGCCCGGGCAAGCGGATCCCGGCAGGCTTCGATGCGCTCGGCAAGCGGGGCAGTGCTCTCCATGACCTCGTCAGACACAGGCACGTTCGGCATGACGCAGGATTCCTTCCATCAGGTTGATCTTGCTGGTACGGCAGTACATGGTTTCGGTACTGTCCAGGCGGCCGGTCTCGAAGTACTTGTTGGCCGCCTGACCGCCGCGGCAGTAGGCGAAGTAGTCGCAGTGCTCACGGCAACCGGCCACGCCCGCAAGTGCCTCGGCGACCCATGGCACTTCGTGCGCGCGGGCCAAGAGGACGGCCAGCGGAGTGTCCAGGACGTTGCCCGCGGAGAAGAGGCCATGGCGGGGTGAACGAAAACCCGCCAGCTCCGCCCCGATCGGGAGGAAACCGCCATCCCAGGCCACCAGAGGAAGCGGCGTCAACGCACGACCCGCACGCAGAACGGCGGTGCCGGCCAGTTCCTCACGGATATAGGTGTAGACATGGTCAAGTTCCCTGACCCGAATGCGGGGATCGGCCTGCCAGCACGCCGCCAGCTCCTGCCAGAACGTCACAATCCCGCCCCCGGCCCCCTGCCCACCTCCATACACACCCTTCTTCTCGGCCAGGTTCACCCCCAGGCTGTCGCAGCCCAGCTCACAGGCGAATCGGTACACAGCAGTGGCCGCTCCCGGAGCCGCGTCGGCCACCACCGCGATCATGTTGAAGGGGATTCCGGCCCGGCGCAGCATCCCGATCCCGCTCATGACCCGCTCCAGACTCGGGTGTCCCGCCCAGTCCACCCGGGCCGCGTTCGCCTCACCCGGGCCGTCCACGCTCACCGCCACCCGGACCGGGACCGTCGAGAACACCTCGCACCACGCCTCGTCGATGAGCACGGCATTGGTCTGCACCGCATGCGTCACCGCGTACCCCTCGCCCGACCCGAACGGCGCCACCAGAGAACGGAAATAAGCCGGGCCCACGGCAAGCGGCTCACCGCCATGCCACACCACGGCCACCGGGCGCTTCCTGGACCATTCCCGGACACCGGTCGCCACAGCCTGCGCGACCTCCACACTCATGCGCCGCGACACTCTCCGGTCCGGCAGATAGCAGTAGGAGCAGTTGAGATTGCACAGAGTCGTCGGCTGCATCAGCACCACCGACGCCGATTCCGCCAGCCGCTCCTCATCCGCCCGCGCACCGCCCGCGTCAGCAGACCCCGCCCCAAGAACCGTCACATCCCGACAGTAAGTCCGGCACACCGGATATCGCCCCGGCCTGCCTCACTTTCACACCTTCGAGCGAGCGCATCACTCCAGCGAACACCGGACCACCACCACAATCACGCCGGAGCGCCGAAGCGCCGAAGCGCCGGAAGGATCGGATCAGATGCCGCGCGGACCGGCCGGAGATCCTCCGTTGGCACCGCCTCGGCGACCTGACCACCAGCCTCACCGCACCCTGCCGGTAACAACGGCTCGGTCCACAACCGTTGCCGGCGACGCCACCGGCCGCTGGCGCCACCCCGCACGCCGGCACCGTATTCGAGCGGACAAGCATGCGATGCGAGTGCCGAGGCTCGGCGAATCACACGAACCGCCAGGTCGCGGCAGAGCGTCGGAGCAAGCGTGGCTGCGCTGATACGGCCCCTTCTCGAAACCGGCAACGTGATGCCACGATGTTGTACTGGATACAGCGTCTGGAAGGGCGAGTCGGCGTACCCGCTGCGGCGTACCTGACGCTGGTCGGCATCGTATTGGCCCCCGTGCGGGAACCGGCCGGCAGACCCGTGCCCAGCGCGCGGCCTGCGGCACCTGCCCGATGAGTCCCGTATTCCATGGACCGGGACACGACGGCGCCCGGCGCCATCGGTCAGGGGGGACGGGCCGACCCCACGCCTCCTCGTATTCTTTTCCCGTGCCAACCTCCCGCCTGCATCGCGTCGCCGTCCTTGTGCTCGAAGGTGCGAAGCCGCTCGATGTCGGCATTCCTGCGCAGGTGTTCACGACCCGCGCGAGCATGCCGTACGAGGTGCGGGTATGTGGCGCCGCACCCGGCCTCGTAACCGGCGGCGACGGCCTGTCGTACTGCGTCGCCCACGGCCTCGACGCGCTGGCGTGGGCCGACATCGTCTTCATCCCCGGCTACCGGTTCCCGGACCGCGACGACCCGCCGCAGGCCGTCGTCGATGCGCTGATCACGGCCCACGATCGGGGCGCGCGGCTCGCCGCCATCTCGACGGGAGCATTCGCGCTCGCCGCCACGGGCCTGCTCGACGGCAAGCGCGCCACGACGCACTGGCATTACACACGCGCGCTGGCCGCGAGGCATCCGCTGGTCCAGGTCGACGGGAACGTTCTGTTCGTCGACGAGGGCAGCGTGCTGACGTCGGCCGGCGCCGCCTCGGGCATCGATCTGTGCCTGCACATTCTGCGCGGCGACCTGGGGGTGGCCGCGGCGAACCACGCGGCCCGGCGGCTGGTCGCGGCCCCTTACCGCAGCGGCGGTCAGGCCCAGTATGTGCCACGCAGCGTGCCCGAGCCGCTCGGCGAGCGGTTCGCCGCCACCCGCGAGTGGGCGTTGCACCGCCTGGGCGAGCCCCTCACCCTTGAGATGCTCGCCCGGCACGCGGCGGTGTCGGCGCGCACGTTCTCGCGGCGCTTCGTCGAGGACACGGGGTACACGCCGATGCAGTGGGTCATGCGTGCCCGCATCGACGTGGCCCGTGAGCTGCTTGAGCGTTCGCAGCGGAGCGTCGAGCAGATCGCCGCCGATGTCGGTCTCGGCACAGGTGCGAATCTGCGGCTGCACTTCCAGCGCATCCTCGGCACCACGCCGAGCGAGTATCGGCGCACCTTCGCCCAGGGTGAGTAGCGCGCCCGCCGTGGCGCGATCCTTTCGAGCCGTGGCAGTCACGCCGCTGTCACGGACGGATGCCGCAAGCGAGCCTGATGGCGAACCGAAGGGACACCACTCATGACTCGCATCGCCATCAACGGATTCGGCCGCATCGGGCGCAATGTGCTGCGCGCACTGCTCGAACGCGACAGCGGCCTCGAGGTCGTCGCCGTCAACGACCTCACGGAGCCATCCACCCTCGCGCGGCTGCTCGCCTACGACACGACGGCCGGCCGGCTCGGCCGCCCAGTGACCGTCGACGGGGACGCCCTTGTCGTCGACGGCCGTCGCATCACGGTGCTCGCCGAGCGCGAACCGGCGCAGCTGCCGTGGGCCGAGCTCGGCATCGGCATAGTGCTCGAGGCGACCGGCCGCTTCACGTCGGCCACGGCCGCCCGCGCCCACGTCGACGCAGGCGCGAAGAAGGTGCTCGTCAGCGCGCCGTCGGACGGCGCCGATGTCACGCTCGCGTACGGGGTCAACACCGACGCGTACGACCCGGCCATGCACACGATCGTCTCGAACGCCTCATGCACGACCAACGCGCTTGCGCCGCTGGCCGCGGTCCTCGACGAGCTCGCCGGCATCGAGCACGGCTTCATGACGACGGTCCACGCCTATACCCAGGAACAGAACCTGCAGGACGGCCCCCACCGCGACGCCCGCCGCGCCCGCGCCGCCGCTGTCAACATCGTGCCGACCACGACGGGCGCTGCCAAGGCGATCGGCCTCGTGCTGCCGAATCTCGACGGCAAGCTGGCGGGCGACTCGATCCGCGTGCCGGTACCGGTGGGGTCGATCGTCGAACTCAACACGACCGTCACCCGCGACGTGACGCGCGACGACGTGCTGGCGGCGTACCGCGCCGCGGCGGAGGGGCAGCTCGCCGGCATCATCGAGTACTCGGACGACCCGCTCGTGTCCTCGGATATCACGGGCAATCCCGCGTCGTCGATCTTCGACTCGTCACTCACCCGGGTGGACGGCCGACACATCAAGGTGGTCGCCTGGTACGACAACGAGTGGGGCTTCTCGAACCGTGTGATCGACACGCTCGAACTCCTCGCCACCCACTGACCCGACGCCCGGACGGCCCCACCGTCCGCTCCCGGAACCGGCCGAGGGCAACTGCAGGCGTACCGCAGCCTTCGAATACGTCACGGGTACCAGATATCCGTCCCGGCCTCTCCCACGCCAGGCGTCCCCCGCCGGCCGTCAGCGCCGCATTGCCGATGGCTCGGGCGGGCGGGCCCGACCGACGCGCAAAACGACGGGAGCACGACACGATCCCCGGCCGCTGCCCGCGTCGGCCATCCCGCCCGTCCCTTCATCCTTCACTCCAGCCAGGGACAGGGACAAGGGTCCGGGTGAAACCAGCCTGACCGATCACGAGAAGTGCCCGACCACTGAGCTTGCCAAGCTCTACGCCCGGGGCTGAGAGTTCGAGTTGGTCTCCTGCGATCCCAAGTCCCACCAGCGCGGCCCTGAGTTCGCAGACATCGGACTGGGTGCGGCAGGAGATCTACACGCATCGGATCGTGCACCACTTCTCACCTCTTGGAAACGGATGAGCTATGTGACCAAGGGACATACCAGGCCCCTTGGCCACGTGCCGACCCGGAGGGCGGACCCGGCGGCGTACCCCGTGTCCGTGTCCGTCGCCCGGTCGTGTGCGCCCGCTTTTCCACTTGGCCGCCCCGGCCACCGGCCGCCGTCAGACCACGACCGAGGGAGGCCTTCGCTGCGCTCACCGGCCCACGGACCACGCACCGCACGCACCGTCGGCGCCGGCCCCGCCGGACTGGTGGACCCTCTGCCACCACGCCGGGCGACCGTCGAAGTTCCCGCCCCTGCTGATCGTCCTCGCTGACAAGCTGACGGGAAGAAGACCACCTCCAGACACGAGCCGTCGGCCTCCTCGCGGGCATCCGCAGACCACCGCGGCGGACAAACAACCCGGCCGCGCGGTTCGTTGATCCCCATATGCCACATCGGCCGTCACCGAAGAGATCGAGGCCGCCCGCACCCCCGCGGCGGCTGCGCCACGGCCCAGCTCGCCGACTGAGGCATCGACTGGCCCCAAGGGGTGGAGCAAGGAACGCAAAGAGCGTCGCATGCCCAGCAGGAAGGAGACGAACACGCCCGACTTCACCGTGGGTCGCCTCTCAGGCAGTGCCTGATCTGTCCGCTCCACTGCGCTGAGAGTCCTCGTGGACACTGCCGGCTCCTGCTTACTGTGTCCGGGTGAATGATGTGACGAGCGGGTGCACCGGACGTGTGATCGTGCTGGTGCTGCCCGAGGTGAATCTGCTGGACCTCGGTGGCCCGGTCCAGGTCTTCGATGCCGCTGCTCATCTGGGTGGCGGCTACTGGCTGGAGTACGCCGCAGAGACCGGCGGGGTGCGCTCGGCGCAAGGGCTGCAGCTGACCGGTCTGTCGCACCTGGCAGCGACACAGGCCGGGCCCGGCGATCTGGTGCTGGTCCCCGGGCCGAGACTGACTGGATCCGGCCGACTGGTAACGGATGCCACAGTGCGCTGGGTAAGGGAAGCCTTTGAGGCCGGAGCCCGGGTCGCGTCGGTGTGCAGCGGTGCCGCCGTACTCGGGGAGGCGGGGCTGCTGGATGGCCGGGCGTGCACGACGCACTGGTCGCTCACCACGGCGATGCGCGAGCGATACCCCGCCGCTCGGGTGCGCGAAGCCGCGCTGTACGTCCACGACGGACGGGTCAGCACCAGTGCGGGCATCTCCGCCGGCATCGACCTCTCGCTGTCTCTCGTCGAACAGCACCACGGCCCTGAGCTGGCCGCCGCAGTCGCCCGTGAGCTGGTGCTGTATCTGCGACGGGACGGCGACAGCGCGCAGATCAGCCCGTTCCTGCGCTACCGCGACCATCTGCAGCCCGCAGTGCATCGGGTGCAGGACTACCTGGCCCAGAATCTGGACGCCCGCCACACCCTGGATGAGCTCGCGGCCATTGCCCACTTGTCTCCGCGCGGCCTGACCCAAGCCTTCACCAAGGCCACCGGCATCACCCCGCTCACCTACCAGCGGCAGCTGCGCCTGGAGCGGGCCCGCACCCTGCTGGTCGGCACCGGTCTGACGGTGGAGGCCGTCGCGGCCCGTTGCGGCTTCCGTGACGCACGGCAGCTACGCCGCCTGATCACCGAAACCTTCGGCGCCCCGCCCTCCCGGCTGCGGACACAGCCGCAGTTGGCCGACTGACCATCCCGTTCTCCGGGAGAGGGCTGTTCCCCGGTCCTGCCCGTCCTCCCTTTTCTGTTTTCCCCGCTTTGAGCCATGGGTGCACAGCACTGCCATCACGCATCCCAATTATGGAGGTATGTCTTGTCTGGGGTAAATTCCGAGGTCAGTAAGGGCCGTAAGGTGGTCCGCCATGCCGGCTGGGTCCTGACAGGCATGGTGCTGTCGGTGGCGTCGTTCGCCGGGATCGTCCTCGCCGGGGTGAGTGCGTCCATGGCGGACAGCTTCGCACCCGCTCCTGCCGCATCCGGCACGCGGTCATGGCCGGCCGCGCGAATGGCACCGAAGGACCGCATCACGGTGGCAGTGGTCGTCAGCAACGAGGGCTCCGTGGCAACCGACGTCCTGGCGCCCTATCAGGTGTTCGCCGAGTCGGAGAAGTTCTTCATTTACACCGTGGCGGCCGAGCGCCGTGTCTCCCCGTTGTCCGGCGGAGCGCACCTTCTTCCCGATCACACGCTGACGGAAGTGGAGCACGGCACACTGCCCGAGCCCGATGTGGTGGTCGTGCCCGCGGTGACCGACCCGGCCGACGCGAAGGAGGCCCGGACACGCCAGTGGATCGTCGAACGCCACCGCAAGGGTGCGCGCGTCCTCGGCGTGTGCGCGGGCTCGGAACTCCTGGCAGCCACCGGCTTGTTGGACGGCTACGACGCGACCTCGTTCTGGTCCGGGATCAGCTCCCTGAAACGCCAGTACCCCCAGGTGCACTGGAAGCGCGGTCAGCGGTACGTCGAGGATGGGCGGGTGACCACCACCGCGGGCATCACCTCCGGCACCGTCGGCGCCTTGCGGGTGGTGGAGGAGTTGGCGGGCAAGGACGAGGCTGCCCGCATCGGGAAGCGGCTGTCATATCCGGGCTGGACCCTGGACGGGCCGACCGCGACCCCGGCCAACCAGCTCGCCGTCGGCGACCTGCCGTACGCACTGAACGCCGCATTCCCCTGGCTGCGGCCCACCGTGGGCATCGGCCTGGTCGACGGCGTCGGCGAAATCGACGCAGCTGCGGCCTTCGAAGCCTACGGCGGGGTGTCCTTCACCGCGCGAACGGTGGTGTTCGCAGCCCGCGACACCGTCACCACCCGTCACGGCCTGGTCCTGATCGCCGAGCCAACACACCGCGGCGCCCACGGAGTGGATCGCTTCGTGGTCCCCGGCGTCGCAAGCGCATCGGCCGTGGACACGCCGCTGCGCACGTGGGCGCGCCGCAACGGACTGGCCGTGGAGATGCCAGGCGGGGGGCGGCGTAAGGGGGAGTTCGGTTTCGACCCGGTCCTGCGCGACCTCGCCGAGCACAGCGACGTCCGTACGGCTCTGGTCACGGCGAAGTTCTCCGAATACCCCTCCTCCCATCTGGAGCTGGCCGGCGCGACCTGGCCCGGGCGGCCGACTCTGCTGGCCGCAGGAGCAGTCGTGATCAGCTTCGGAATGGGGTTCGTCCCCAGGGTGATCCGCCAGGCGGTGCGGCGTCGGCGCGCGGCGTGACCGGTACGTGGATCACCGAACGCCCGCGGAACGCGGCCAGTCACCGATGATGACCGCCACGCGCGCAAACGATCGCTCAGCAGACGCTGCAGACGACTGCGGCAGGCTCCGCGAGGGCCGGCGGCTTGATCCCGTTCAGCACTCGGGTCCTGCTCGACAGGAGAGACCGTCCTGAAGCCTCGGCTCATCGAGCAGACCTTCGCTCGGCTCCGTGGCTTCAAGCGCCCGATGAGCCACTGGGCTCGGATACGAGTTGCGCGCCTCCCGGCTGTTGGTTTCACCAGCCGCCGTGGCTGCCGTCCCCGTGCCCACCACTGTGGTGACTGGTGCCGGCTGTGCCTCCCTCGGACCAACCGCCCGGGTCCAGATCGTGGGCGAGACCGTTCCCGCCGGTGGTGAAGTCGGAGTAGAGGTCGCTCAACTCTCCGACAAGTCGGCGGGTGAGGGCGTCGGCGCCGGTGGCCAGTGCTGCTGCGAGTTCCTCGTCGGCATCCGGGTCCGTTCCGGCCGCGGCGGAAGTGGGATGGTCGGGTGCGCCAAGGGCTGCCAAACGGCGGCGGTCCGCGATGCCCTGCAGACCTGGGTACGCGGCACGGGCGAGGCCCGCAGCTTGGACGAGCACGGCGAGGGGCACATCACGGGCGTCCTTCGGCATTGCGGAGCCGGAGCGGACCACGCTGTCGAGACGAGCCAGTAGCGCCCGGCGGCGCGGCAGGTCGATGGAGAGAATGTCGTGACGGGTACGGCCGCCGGGGTCGCGCCACCGGCGGACCCGGAGCGCCTTCTGGTCCTCGAGCCGGGAAAGGTACTCGATGGTGAGGGAGCGCGGTGTCTGGCGCAGCCAGTCCTTGAGGCTGGGTGGAGGAGCAGCCGCGCCCAGACTGCGTAGGACATTGCTCAGGCGACGGTCCTCGACGCGCCGGGAGTCCGTCACCTCGATCCGCCGGGGGCTGACTGTGATCCGGCCGACCAGGCCCAGATCCACCAACTCCGAGGCCCGTAGGGCGAACCGGAGCCGGTCCTCGGCCCGTATCCGTATACGTCGCCTGCCCGGGACTGTCGCGAGCAGGAACAGTTCATCCCCCAAGGTCATACATGCAGGTTAGGCGTGGCTGTCCGAGGAGGGGAGTCCTCCGCAGACCCTCGCGCCGGCTTCCGCAACCCGCCGCACCGGGACGGTCCGACGCGGAATGCGAGTTCATCCGTCCGCCGCTGCCCGACTCGTCACGTGGTCGCATGCGGCTGGATGACCAGGTGGTCCTCAACAGGAGCGTGTGCGAGTTCCGGGCCAATGTGGCCTGGCCGTCGGCTTGACGCAGCAGTGCGTACTCACAGGCCCGTACCGCACTGATCACAGCCCGGCCCTCGTCGGCGAGCCGGATGAGCGGCGATCGGCGGTGTGCCGGGTTGGTGAGGCACTCTCCACCATGCTGTGCCGGGCGGCGTCGTTCACCATGCGTCGCACGAACTGCCGGCTGAGAGCCTGTGCCCGTCCCATCTTGTCCGACTGTCGCACCACCGCCCTGACCGAGGCCGCGTAGGATCCGAACTTGGAGAACTTGGCCCGTTTCAACGCCGAACCGACTTCGTTCCTGGAGACGACATGAGCAGCGCCCTTCTCGTGATGGACGTCCAACGGGCCATCGTGGACATAGCCGACGACGGCTCCGGATACCTGCCACGCCTGCGCAGGGCTATCGACGGGGCCCGGTCCGCGAACATCCCCGTGATCTATGTGGTCATCTCGCTACGTCCCGACTTCCCGGAAGTCGGCACGCGCAACAGGGCTCTCGCGGCCATCGCACGAGCCGGCCTCTACGTCGAGGGCGCCCCAGGCACCGAGATCCACCCCGATGTCGCGCCCCGGCCGGGCGACGTGGTGGTCACCAAGAGACGGGCGAGCGCGTTCTCAGGCAGCGATCTCGACGTGGTGCTGAGGGCACGCGGTATCGACAGCCTCGTACTCACCGGCATCGCCACCAGCGCTGTGGTGCTGTACACCCTGTGCCAGGCGAACGACCTGGACTTCGGCCTCAGCGTCCTCTCCGACGCCTGTCTGGACACCGACCCCGAGGTGCACCGGGTCCTGATCGAGCGACTGTTCCCGCAGTGGGCGGATGTCGTCAGCGTCGACGACTGGCTCAAGACGATCGCGCCTCGATAGCGGCAGACCGGGCGGACGACAGCATGGGCGATCGGCTCCGGCGGGCCTGACTGTCTTCGCGGGGTGACCGGCCGGGACGTCGTCGGGATGCACGCGCAGCAGTCGGCCACCCCGCACAGTTCGCCGCGGGTGGAAGTGACACCCCCGGAACGCGCCACTTTCGAAGCGCGCTCCGGGGTGTCACACGCTGAGCGCGTAGATGGTCACACGGGCCCTCTGCAGCACCGGCGGAGGCGCAGTACCGCGCAGCACAGTGGATCCGCGCCTGTTGCGACCCGAGCTATCAGGTCGGGTCACCGCTGTGCGGCCGCGTGTACAGCCGGGACCACGACGATCCAGCCCCGGGCCGTGGCCCGGTCAGCTCTGTGCCAAGCTGACCGACGGGCCGATCGACGGGCTGCTGCTGGACCTCACGGGCTGGACGCCGGACGAGATTGACATCGAAGCGGCCCCGTCGGATTGAGCTCGGGCAGTTCGGCGTCGGCGCTCGCACGGACTGGCTCGTCGTTCCGTCCGTCGGATGGGCGCGAGTACTCCCCAAGTCCCTTGTGTTCGACCATCATTGCCGAAACGGCCCGGGGGCTTCATGTTGGCGGACGAGTACGGCGATCAGGTGTCACAGCGGCTGGCGGCGCACTACTTCCCGGCCGGGTCGTTGGAGTGGCTGACGGGCTGCTGCTGGAAGCGGCTCTGATCGCCCCCGACGGAACTCCCACCGCCGAAGCCTGGCGTCTGCTGCCCACCGCGGCGGGCGTCTTCCGCGCCACCGCCGTCGTACCGGGGTCTTTGCCGAGGAAGGGGGCAGGCCCGGCCGTCGAAGATGATGTCCGGGCCCGGCGGGCGCCGGGAACAACTGCTGCCCGCGGCGGTGGCAGGGATCTCGCGGACGGAACTGGCCGGTTTCGTGCCCGCCCTGTTCCCCGCAAGCGGCGTTGGGCGTTGACTGGTTCAGGAACACGGGTTCCGACCGAGAGTAAGGAACATGTGATGCCCCCTGTGCAGCCGAGGGACTCAAAACCGCTTGCGGTCGGCGGCTCCCCAGGTGAGGACGTCTCCGCCGCCGAGGGCAGGACCCCGTTCGACGACACCTACAACCAGCCGGACCCGCGCGCGTACTTCCGTGCGCTGGGGCCTTGGGAGTACCAGACCCCTCACCATGCGCAGGGCGTGTTCCGGCGCATGCTCAGCACATGCGGATCCTCGAAGGACGCGGCGGGCCCGGCCACGGTGCTGGACATCTGCTGCTCGTACGGCATCAACGCCGCTCTGCTCAAACCATCACCTCACCTGGAACGACCTGTACGCCCACTACACGTCCCCGCACGCCGGCACGCTGACCACCGCCGAGTTGACCGAGTGGGACAGGGCGTTCTACGCGGCTCACCGGCGCTCGGACGCGGTTCGCGTCGTCGGGCTCGACGCCGCCCCCCGTGCCGTCTCCTACGCTCGCGCCGTGGGCCTGTTGGACGACGGGTTCGCCGAGAACCTGGAGACCGCACCGGCAGGGCCGGCCCTGTGTCAGGCGGTACGGCATACCTGCCTGATCACCATCACCGGCGGAGCCAGCTTTCTGTCGCCACGCACCTTCCGGCCCCTCCTGGAGAACGTTCACGGCCCCGTGCGGGTCGCTGCGTTCGTACTGCGCACCGGCTCCTACCAGCCCATTGCCGACTGTCTGAAAACGTACGGCCTCACCACCGAGAAAGTCTCCGAGCGCACCTTCCCTCAGCGACGCTTCACCAGCCCGCAGGAGCAGCAGTACGCGGTCACCGCGGTCATTGCGGCCGGTGAGGATCCGCGCGGCAAGGAGATCGACGGCTACTTCCACACCACGCTGTACGTGTCACGCCCCGCGACGGACGCGGCGCAATCCCCGCCGTGAGCTCAGCCGCACCGCCCTGGCCTCCTGCCAGGACCGGATGGCCGCACTCAGCCACAGCCTCCAGGCCGAACCCGAACTCGCCTACGAGGAGTACCGATCCGTCCGCAAGATCGCCGAAGAACTCGAACGCGGCGGCTTCGATGTGACCCGAGGTGTTGCGGGCCTGCCGACCGCGTTCACGGCGACCGTCGGATCCGGCGACCTCGTGATCGGGATCTGCGCCGAGTACGACACCCTGCCGGGTATCGGCCACGCCTGCGGCCACAACGTCAACGGCGCCTCCGCCACAGCCGCCGCAGTCGCACTCGCTCCCCTCGCGGACGAAATGGAGGTGACCGTGAAGCTGCTCGGCACCCCTGCCGAAGAGTACGGCGGCGGCAAGGCCGACATGCCGCGAACCGGTCTGTTCGACGATATGGCCATGGCGGGCCTGTACCGGGACATCGTCCGTGACCTCGGCCGCCCGGTCCGGGACCACGATCCGTCGCCACGATCCGCCGCCACGTGCCGGCTCGACGGACATGGGCAACGTGTCCCACCTGGTGCCCACCATCCATCCGGTGATCGGCTACGACTGCGAACACGATCACGCACAACCCCGATTTCACCCGCTACGGCACCGGCGCGGGCGCGGACCGCGCGGTTCTGGAGGGCGGTCCGGCCATGGCGTGGACGGCGATCGGCCTCGCCGCGGACATGGCACACCGCGCGCCGCTGCTCGAACGCCTCGCAGCGCGGCGCAGCGGGGCCGGAGGGAACGCGGTGGCCGCAGCCGGACTGACGACCGCCGCATCACGCGGCGCGCGCCTTACGGGGACAGCACGAGCTCCCGTCACGAGAGGGAATGCGCCCGCATCATCCGGCGGTGAGCGTGCGCCGGCCGCGCGAACCCATGTCGGCGGGTGTGCCGTCGAGGATCCTGGCAGTGCGCGTCGCGGGTTCGAGGGTGACGGTCGCGAGGCTTGCCCAGCGTTGGCCGAGCGGTTTGTCCAGGTCGGGCAGGCAGGTCACCGGCGGCTCGCCGGCGCGCGTCACGAGGCAGCCCGCGAGGTCGTCGGGCGTGGCCGGCGGCTCCGTGCGCGCGAGACGTGCGCGGACGAAGTCGTATCGTTCTACGGAATCCGGCTGGTAGAGCCATGTCTTCTCGTCCGCGGCGGGGCCCGGCGTCAGGAAGTGGTTGGTGCGCACCAGCATGTCCTGTTCTGGCTGCGTGGAGAACACACCGACCGGGCTCAGGTCGAGGAGGACGGCGTCCGTCTCGTCGAAGAGCGCGAACGAACCGGACGATGCCAGGGGCGCGCTGCGGACGATCTCCACGGCCTCGGCGACACTGCCCGCTTCTTCGAGGACGATCGCCGCGAGCACATGCACGGGGATGCCGCCGATGCTGTCGCGGAGATGCCCGAGGATGTTGAAGTGCAGGGCCAGGCCGGCGCTGTTGACGCCGATCTTGCCGAGGATGCCGTCTTCGGTGAGGCCGACGAAGCCGTGGCGGCCGCCCCGTACCTCCAGTGTGTGCCACAGAGCGCTGAGTTCGATGTGCCAGTCCCACGTCTGGACGCCGAACGTGCGCGGCGCCGAGCGGCCGTCATCGGCGGCGCGGCGCACGATCGTGGTGCATTCGCCGGGCGGCACGGTGGCGCTGCGCGCCAGGATCTCGGTGCGCGCGTTGAGGGCCCCGATGCGCCACGGCTCGGCACCGGCCCCGTGGGCGATGCCTTCGATCTCGGCACGCGCTCCCGGACGGAATCGTCCGATCGCGTCGAGACCGCGCTCCGCGTCCTCGCGTACCTGGGCGGGGGTGATGGAGCCGAGGGTGAAGAGCCGGTCGTACGCGTCGATCGCGGCGGGGATGCCGTCGCGCAGTCGCTCACCGCGGGCGATGCCGCGGTCGTACGGGTCGGCGGCGGCGGCCTTGACGTGGCGGCGGTGGTGGGGACGAGAGATTGACGTCGTGGTCACGAGCGTCCTTTCGCGGTGTTCGTGTGGAGCTGTACCGCACCGCCGACGACCGTCGCAAGGACGGCATTGCCGGGCTGTGCTTCGGGGGCGAGGTCGAGCGGGTTGGCCGCGAACACGGTGAGGTCGGCGAGGCTGCCGGGCGCGATCCGTCCGAGTTCGGCGGACGCTCCGGCGGCATAGGCCGCCGCGGCGGTCATGCCGGTGTAGGCCTCGCGTGCCGAGATCGCCTGCCAGGGCTGAACGGGTGCCGCGTCCGGCTCCTCGACCGGGCGACGCAACTGGCAGTCGGCCAGGCCGATGCGCGGATCGCCGGGGCCGATGGGCCAGTCGGAGCCGAGGGCCACGACGGCGCCGTGGTCCAGGAGGTCGCGGGTGCGCCAGCCGTGGGCGACGCGGTCGGGCCCGATGCGCCGCGACCAGTTGTCGGTGCCGTCGGCGCGTGTGTGCCGCGTCGCGTGCACGGGTTGGAGGCTTGCGACGACGTCGAGTTCGGCGAACCTACGCAGCAGGTCGTCGGGGATGGACTCGATGTGCTCGATGCGGTGGGGGGCGCGGGCACCCGGGCCGACTTCCTCGATGACGTCGAGGGCGAACCGGACGGCCCGGTCGCCGATCGCGTGGGTCGCGGTCGGGATGCCGCGCTCGGTGAAGAACCGCATCGCGGCGCGGTACGCGTCGGTGTCGCGCCACAGGGGTTCGCGGTTCTCGCCGTGGATGTCCGGGTGGTCGAACCATGCTGTGCCGTTGTCCGCGGTCCCGTCGAGCATGAATTTCGCGCCCTCGACGTGCCAGCGGCGCCCGCTCCGGCCCTGGAGGTCGGCGATGTGCTGCCAGACGTCCGGCGGTGAGTCGGCCGGGACTCAACGGAGAGCAGCGGATGCGCAGCGGCAGGTCGCCGTGTTCCTCGATGTGCCGGTACACCGCTTCGGAGGGGTCGGAGAAGTCGAGCGCGTGCAGGCCGGTGAGGCCGCTGCGCGCGAGGCGTTCGAGCTGGTGGCGCACGTACTCGGCGGCGGTGTCCACCGGCACTTCGGGATAGTGGCCGAATATCAGGTCCATGGCCTGGAGTTCGACCACGAGTCCGGTCGGGCGGCCGTCCGGGCCGACCTCGATCGACGAGGCGTCGGTGAACGTCTCGCGGCCGGTCAGACCGGCGATCTCCACGGCGCGGGGGCTCACGACGAGAGCGTGCGCGTCGCTCATCATCAAGGAGATCGGCCGTCCGGGGAAGTGCTCCGCGAACACGATGCCGGTCGGGTCGCCGTCGAACACGTTCACATCGAGGTCGTATCCGGTGATCCACTCGTCCGTCGCCCGCGCGTCCGCGGCTGCGGCCAGCCGGACGAACACCTGGCCGAGAGTGGTGGCTCCGGACAGGTCCACGCCGCTGCCGGTCGAGATCGACCCCCATACGGGGTGGGCGTGGACGTCGATGAGGCCGGGCAGGATCACGGCGCCCGGGAAGTCGTGGACGGCCGTGCCGGGACCACGCAACGGTTCGAGGTCCGACGCGGTGCCGACGGCGATGATGCGGCCGTCGGCGATCGCGACAGCGTTCGCGGACGGACCGGCCGTGTCCGCGGCCAGATGTTCGACATGGTGGGCGAGTGCGATGACGTCGGCGTGCACAGGGAGTTCCTTCTGGTCCTGCTGCGTTCGGTGTGCGGGTAGGGCGGGCGCGGGTCGGCTCGTCGGCGGGGCGCCTCGCAGCGCGACGCCCTGCCCGTGGAATGGGTGGAGGGTGCGCGTCAGGTGCGCGGGATGCTGCGCAGGGCGCGGGTCATCGCCCAGTAGACGGCTGCGGCGGCGATAGGCCGTCATGCCGTTGTTCGTCATGGTGTTGACGACGACCGCGATGACGAAGACAGGGATGAACCAGCCCGGCAGGACGCTCTCCAGTGCGGCTTCCGGGTCGCTCATGTCAAGGCTCGTTGCCGCGAGCGCGCCGACGGCGGTGAAGATGGTGCTCGGCAGGTACGCGCCGAACGCGGTCCATCCGGCGATCGCGACCGGGCTGCTGTCACGGGGCAGGTAACGGGCGAGATCCGGGCTGTTGCTGTACGAGAGCGGCGTGGAGGCGTTGATCGCGAGACCCGTACCGAGTGCCGCGGCGAGTGCGGTCCCCCTGAGCGGCTCGGCCGGAGTGTAGGACCAGTCGGTCGCGGCGAGCACGTACCCCGTGACGACGACGAACACCATCGTCAAAAGGACGCTGAGTGCGGTGTAGAGACGTTGATCGTCGCGTGTCCGAAGATCGCGATGAGCAGCGTCCCCCCGGCGATCAGACAGATGACGACCGCGTCGGTGACCGAGCCGTTCGGCAGGCCGAACCGCCCGGCCAGACCGATGCCGGCGACCGAGGCGGCCGACCAGTTCAGGGCGAGGTAGGCGGCGGCTATGAGCCAGCCGGTCAGGACGAGCACGGCTTTGTTCCCCACGACCCCGTACATCGCGCGAGAGATGACCGACCCGCTCGTGCCCGCGGCCGGACCGCTGGCCGCGACGATGCCCGTACAGATCCAGAGCAGATTCCCGACGAGGATCACGCCGAGCGCCTGCGGGAGCGTGAGCCCCATGAGGACCAGCGTGGTGCCGACGACGAAGCTCAGGTAACTCACGTTCGGCGCCGCCCAGACCGCGAACAGCTGGCGCGGCCGCCCGTCGCGTTCGTCCGCCGGGACCAGACCGATGCCACGGGTTTCCAGCTGCCCCGCGCGCTCGGGGCCGCGCCCGTCGGAGGGGCTCACGGAGGAGGTGTCGTTCGTCGTCGTCATCGAGGCCTCTCGGGTCCACCGGCCGCACGACACTATTGGGCGCGTGACCAACACGCTATTGGTCACACATCCAATAGCTAGTCCTCCATGACGTCAAGACCTCATTCCGCAGAAACCGGAAGCTGTCCTCCGGGCGCCGCGCGGGAGATCGCACGGACCGCCGCTCGCACATCGCGCCGGAACGCGTCGCACGGGCGGACGTGGTCGCAGCCACCGGCTCGACGCCACGGTCTCCGGCGGCAGTCGGTTGTGGCGCGGACCGGGGCTCGGCCCGGTCCGCATGCCGGTACAGGCCAGCCACCGCGCCCGCTCGCCCTCCCGGTGCTGTGCGGGAACTGCGCCGGGATCGGCTCCGGTCACGGCGCGGCCGACGTCCCGCGGCCGCACTGCGACGGACGCGTCGTCGATCCACACTGTTGCGAACCGGGACCTGCCGCGGAGGCCGACCCCGGCGAGGTCCGGCCGCGTCCCTCACCCCGCACGCCCGCGCACCAGCGGCACAGGCATGCGTGGCGACCTCGGACTTCGCCGGAGGCGATGGCGCGGTGCTGCTCAGCAGTCCCACAGCCCGGCCGGCGCCATGGCGTGCTCCCGGGGTGGTCCACGGCTCGGGCCAGGGAAAGCGCGATCCGGAACTGCTGCCGTGCCCCGGCACGGCGGCCTGTCGCCGCGTAGGTGTCGCCGAGGCGGCTGCGGACCTCCATCTCCAGCGCCGTGCTCGTGTGCTCGTTCAGCGCGGACAGGGCCTCGCGATGAAGGGCGACGGCCGCGCGCGGGTCGCCCTGGCCGTGCTCCGCAGCGCCGAGCCGGGACAGGCTCACCGCACGCAGCGGCAGGTCGCCGACCTCCCGGGCAAGTGCGGTCGCCCGCCGCAGCAGATTCCTGGCCTCGGTGTACTGACCCAGGGCCAGGTGGGCGTCGGCTGCGAAGCACAGGGGCTTGCTGATCATCCTGGACCGGCCGATCTTCTCGGCGTAGGCGAGTACGGTGGTGAAGTACTCAAGTGCCTCCTCGTGCCACCCCTGCCGGTCGTGGATGGCACCGAGGTTGCAGGTCGACGTGTCGGCCAGCCAGTCGTCGTCGAGCCGGGCCGCCGCTTCCACCACATCGACGAGGTGGGCGACCGCCTCCGTCGTGCGGCCCTGCGGCCACTTTGCGGCGCCCATCCCGGCCGTGGCCCGCGCCTGCTCGCGCGGGTCCCCCTGTTGGCGACCGATGCGCAGCGCGTCGCTGAACCAGGCGTGTGCCTGCCGGAACCGCCCCTGGTGGACGTCAGCGGTGCCCACGCAGTTCCGCAGGGACGAGGCCATCCGTCGGTCCGCGGCCGCGTCCGCGTGGGGCGGCGCCAGCTCCAGCGCTGCTCTGCACTCGTGGTAGCGGCCCTGCCGCACCAGGTGGTCGACCAGGCGCCGCCGTTCCGCCACCAGAACCCTGCTGCCCGGACCGGCGGGCAGCAGCGGACGCACCTGCTCCGCGCTGCGTGCGTCGTCCACGACGAGCAACGGTTTGGCAAGTCATGTCGGGTCCCGATGTGCCCTCGCCCGGGTCCGGCCCACGGGACAGGCCGGCACCCCTCCTGACGGCGAGAACCCGGACGAAAGGCGAGTTGCCCGTGAGCGAGACCCCGCAGTCGGACCCCCGGCAGGGCTGGGGCATGACCGGCCCCACCCAGCCTCTCCCCCAGGGCACCCAAGACCAGGGGCCCGCGGCGCAGGCTCCGGGAAGACGTCCACGACGGCGCCCCTCAACGGGTACACGGTCGTCGCCCCGGACACGGGCGAGCGCCTCTGCTCGTAGGACCTCGTCGCTCTGTACCCACCGGCCAAGGGTCAGGTCCTCTACGGCGTCGACAGCGACGTGAATCTGCTCGCCCTGGACCACGCCGACGGCGACACGCTCCGGAGCAAACCGAGCGGCCTGCCGCAGACCAACAGTCAGGTCCTCATGTACGAGGGGTCTTTCCGTTTGAGCGACGGGACCCTGTTCTGCTTTCCGGGCACCGACGCCAACGGCTCGACGAGCGGGCTGCTCGCGGCCTTCGACCCGGTGACGGGCCGGTCTCTGTGGAGCGTGCGGACCGCCGCCCGCGGGAACCGGGGCTACGACCGGTCCGGCGCGACGGTCTGCTGCCTCGGCACAGTCCCGCACGCCGTCGACGTCCGTACCGGCGCGGCCCGGTGGGCGACGGATTCCGGTCTCGGTGGGTTGCAGTTCCTGGGCGCCGTGCACGGCCTGTTCCTCGCCGCGGGACCGAAAGGGCTCTATGGATTCCATGCCGACAGCGGCAAGCAGGTCTGGCACCACCCGGTCAGCGGAGGCGCGGGCTCCTGGTCGGCGTTCTCCGTCGACGGCCGGCTCTTCACAGGCTGCTCCGGGAAGCTCATCTGCTTCTCCGTACCGAAGGCATAGCGCCTATTGATCCGATGTCACGTCAATCAAAGGATTTCAGCCATGGCTTGGCGTCCACGCGACGGCTGCTGCTCGGGCTGACGGCCTCACCGGCCCGCCGGGGACCGGTGAGGCCGTCAGCCGGAGCGGCCGGAGCCGAACGCCCCACCAGCACCATGTTCTGGCTAGTGCCGGATCAGGCAACGTTTGCCCTGTCGACGACGGCGCGTAGGCGCCGGTCGTCGGCATGGCGGTTTCGCCAGATGATGTAGCGGCGGA
>NZ_JBEYTM010000084.1:0-20160 GCF_040643055.1 Streptomyces sp. NPDC047515 | reverse complement strand
CTGCAGGGGGGACCCTGTGGGAGAGTAGGACGCCGCCGAACTCCTTTTACGGAAAAGCCCCGTGCCCTTGTGGCACGGGGCTTTTCTGCGTTCACGAGACGCTTGCGTTACCCCCGTGTGCCTGCTGATGGCGGCTGACGGTAGGGTCAGGGGGCATCATTGGCACGTTCTTCACAGGAGGCCCCCGGGTGGAGGTCCAGGAGACTCGGGTTCAGACGGACCGGGTACTCACCATCCCCAACATCCTCAGTATGGCGCGCCTTGTCGGGGTTCCGCTCTTCCTGTGGTTGATTCTTCGCCCCGAGTTCGGCGGGCCCAAAAGCGATGGCTGGGCCCTGTTGGTGCTGATGCTCAGCGGTGTCAGCGACTACCTCGACGGTAAGCTCGCTCGCCGGTGGAACCAGATCAGCAGCCTCGGCCGGCTTCTGGACCCTGCTGCGGACCGCCTCTACATCCTTTCGACCCTCGTCGGGCTGACCTGGCGGGAGATCCTGCCGCTGTGGCTCACCGCAGCCCTTCTCGCACGCGAACTCATGCTCCTCGTGATGGTGGGAATTCTCCGGCGGCACGGCTATCCGCCGCCCCAGGTGAACTTCCTGGGGAAAGCAGCCACGTTCAACCTGATGTACGCGTTCCCCTTGTTGCTGCTCAGTGACGGAAGTGGTTGGCTTGCATCGCTGGCCGCCATTTTCGGATGGGCGTTCGCAGGTTGGGGTACAACGCTCTATTGGTGGGCAGGGATCCTCTACGTGGTTCAGGTCCGCCGGCTCGTCAAGGCGGATGCAGTAGCCGATTGAGCTCGTTGACGCGGTGTCGTGCAGTGTGGCCGACCCGCCGCTGATGACCCGCATGGCGCCCCGACGGGCGAAGTCGGCTTGACCGTCGTCTCTTCAAGGAGGACGTTTCCGACATGAAGGCCGTCGTGATGGCTGGTGGCGAAGGCACTCGTCTTCGCCCCATGACCTCAAGCATGCCCAAGCCGCTTCTGCCCGTCGCCAATCGGCCGATCATGGAGCATGTGCTTCGCCTGCTCAAGCGGCACGGGCTCAACGAGACCGTCGTGACGGTCCAGTTTCTCGCCTCGCTGGTCAAGAACTACTTCGGGGACGGCGAAGAGCTCGGGATGGAGCTCAGTTACGCCAACGAGGAGAAGCCGCTCGGTACCGCGGGGAGCGTGAAGAATGCCGAGGAAGCACTGAAGGACGACACCTTCCTCGTTATTTCGGGCGACGCGCTCACCGACTTCGATCTCACCGACCTCATCGCCTTCCACAAGGAAAAAGGCGGTCTGGTGACGGTGTGCCTGACTCGTGTGCCGAATCCTCTGGAATTCGGCATCACCATCGTGGACGAGGCGGGCCAGGTCGAGCGCTTCCTGGAGAAACCAACCTGGGGTCAGGTCTTCTCGGACACGGTCAACACAGGCATCTACGTGATGGAACCCGAGGTGTTCGACTACGTCGAAGCCGATGTCTCGGTGGACTGGTCCGGTGATGTCTTCCCGCAGCTCATGAAGGAAGGCAAGCCGATCTACGGCTATGTCGCCGAGGGCTACTGGGAGGACGTCGGTACCCACGAGAGCTATGTGAAGGCCCAGGCCGACGTCCTTGAGCGGAAGGTAGACGTCGAGATCGACGGCTTCGAGATCTCGCCAGGAGTATGGGTCGCAGAAGGTGCGGAGGTACATCCTGACGCGGTATTGCGGGGCCCCCTGTACATCGGGGACTACGCGAAAGTCGAAGCCGGGGTGGAGATTCGAGAGCACACGGTCATCGGGTCGAATGTGGTCGTCAAGAGCGGCGCTTTCCTGCACAAAGCCGTGGTGCACGACAACGTCTATATTGGCCAGCACAGCAATCTGCGCGGATGCGTGGTCGGTAAGAACACCGACGTCATGCGGGCCGCCCGCATCGAGGACGGCGCGGTCATCGGGGACGAGTGTCTGATCGGCGAGGAATCGATCATTCAGGGAAATGTTCGCGTATACCCGTTCAAGACCATCGAGGCCGGAGCTTTCGTCAACACCTCGGTGATCTGGGAATCACGCGGACAGGCCCATCTCTTCGGAGCCCGTGGAGTGTCCGGGATTCTGAACGTCGAGATCACGCCGGAGCTGGCGGTCCGGCTTGCCGGAGCGTATGCCACGACCCTCAAGAAGGGATCGACGGTCACCACCGCACGTGACCACTCCCGTGGTGCGCGTGCGCTGAAGAGAGCGGTGATCTCTGCGCTTCAGGCCAGTGCCATCGACGTACGGGACCTGGAGAACGTACCGATGCCCGTCGCGCGTCAGCAGACGGCGCGGGGAAGCGCCGGCGGCATCATGATCCGTACGTCTCCCGGTGTGCCCGATTCGGTCGACATCATGTTCTTCGACGAGCGGGGTGCCGATCTCTCCCAGGCGCGGCAGCGGAAGCTGGACCGGGTGTACGCCCGTCAGGAGTACCGCAGGGCCTTCCCGGGAGAGATCGGGGATCTGCACTTCCCGTCCAGCGTCTTCGACTCGTACACGGGGTCGCTGCTGCGCAACGTGGACACGGCCGGGATCGCCGACGCGGGTCTCAAGGTCGTCGTCGACGCCTCCAACGGCAGTGCGGGCCTCGTTCTGCCCAGCCTGCTGGGACGGCTCGGTGTGGACTCGTTGACGATCAACCCGGGGCTCGACGAATCACGGCCCACCGAATCCGCCGAAACCCGGCGGTCGGGACTGGTGCGGCTGGGCGAGATCGTTTCCTCGGCGCGAGCCGCGTTCGGTGTGCGCTTCGATCCGGTCGGCGAGCGGCTCTCCCTGGTCGACGAACGGGGCAGGATCGTGGAGGACGACCGGGCCCTCCTGGTGATGCTGGACCTCGTGGCGGCCGAGCGGCGCAGCGGGCGGGTGGCGCTGCCGGTCACCACGACCCGGGTCGCCGAGCAGGTCGCGGCGTACCACGGCACGCAGGTCGAATGGACGACGACGTCGCCCGACGATCTGACGCGCGTGGGACGGGAGGAAGGCACCATCTTCGGTGGAGACGGTCGCGGCGGCTTCATCGTTCCGGAATTCAGCAGCGTCTTCGACGGATCCGCCGCCTTCGTGAGACTCCTCGGGCTCGTCGCCAGGACCCAGCTCACCCTGAGTCAGATCGATGCCCGGATTCCCCGTGCCCATGTCCTGCGTCGTGATCTGGCCACACCCTGGGCGGTGAAGGGCATGGTCATGCGGCGGGTCGTCGAGGCTGCCGGGGACCGCAGCGTCGACACGACCGACGGTGTGCGGGTCGTCGAAGCCGACGGGCGATGGGTGATGGTGCTGCCGGACCCGGCCGAAGCGGTCACCCATTTGTGGGCCGAGGGTCCGGACGACGCCTCCGCGCAGGCACTGCTGGACGAATGGGCTGGAGTCGTGGACAGCGCAGGTCAGTGAGGGTTTCATCGGTGTGCCCGGTGGCGTACTGCGACGTCTCCGGGCACACCGGTGGGGCCATTCGGCGGTAGCGGTGGCGACGTGCGACGATGTGCGGCATGTCGCAGCAGACCCCCGATCGGAGTACCGCCCCGCCACGAGCGCGCCCCGACGCGTCCATGTCGCTGCTGACCAACGTGATGGACCACAGCCTGGACGACGGGTACGCCGAGGCATCGGCACGTCGCAAGGCTGACGGAAGCGCGGGTCTGCCCCGCACGCTCAAGTCGAAGCTCGGTCTCGCCGCATGTCTGGTGCTCGCTGCCCTCGTCGTCACGCTCGGGGCTGCGCAGGCACGTGTCTCCGCGCCGGTCCTCGCCAAGGAACGCGAGGAACTGATCGATCGTATCGACGGGGAGACGGCGGCGGCCGACACCCTTGAGTCGCAGGTCGACAAGCTCCGGGACGATGTGGGCAGGCGCCAGCGCAAGGCGCTGGAGAAGCACGGCGGGGACCAGGGAGAGCTGGTGGCGCTGCTCGTCGGGGCGACGCCGGTGGAGGGGCCCGGCGTGAAACTCGTGGTCGACGACGCCAAGGACGCCGATCAAGGCGGTGGCGGGCCGAGGGAGACCAGCGGATTCACCGACACCGGGCGGGTTCGTGACCGGGACCTGCAGCGGGTCGTCAACGGCTTGTGGCAGTCCGGCGCGGAAGCGATCTCGATCAATGGGCAGCGGCTGACGGCACTGTCGGCGATCCGCGCGGCCGGCGACGCCATACTGGTCGACAACAGACCGCTCGTGCCGCCGTACACGGTGCTGGCGGCGGGGGACGGGAAGCCGCTCAGCAGCGCATTCCAGGCCAGTGCCGACGGCCAGTATCTGCAGGCGCTCAAGGACGCCTTCGGCATCCGGACGAGCATGTCCGTGCAGCAGAAGGTGAGCCTCCCGGTCGCGCCGAGCCTGATCGTACGAACAGCAGAGCCTTATAAGGCCGCAGACACCGGCAGTGGTGCGGCAGACACAAGGAAGGGCACATCGTGATCGCCGTACTGGGCCTCGTCGTGGGAGTCGTGGTCGGACTGTTGGTCCGGCCCGAGGTGCCGGCGGTGGTCGAGCCCTATCTTCCGATCGCCGTCGTGGCTGCCCTCGACGCAGTCTTCGGTGGTCTGCGGGCCATGCTCGACGGAATCTTCGTCGACAAGGTCTTCGTCGTGTCGTTCCTGTCGAACGTCGTGGTGGCCGCGCTGATTGTCTTCCTGGGTGACAAGCTGGGTGTCGGAGCACAGCTCTCGACCGGTGTGGTGGTCGTGCTCGGGATCCGGATCTTCTCCAACGCCGCGGCCATCCGACGGCACGTCTTCCGGGCTTGAGGCCGATGAACAACGAAGAACTTCCCAGCGACAAGGAGCGCACCGGCGAGCAGCCGGCCGGTGCCGCCAAGGAGCTCACCGGGCGCCAACGGCTGATCGCCGGGCTGTGGCCACCGCGAGTGACACGAGCCCAACTCATCGTCGCGGTGCTGTTGTTCGTCCTCGGTCTCGGGCTGGCCATTCAGGTGCGCTCGAACAGTGACAACAGCGCGCTGCGCGGTGCACGTCAGGAGGACCTGGTCCGCATCCTCGACGAGTTGGACGACCGTACGCAGCGTCTGGAGGACGAGAAGCAGCGCCTCGACGCTCAGCGCACGGAGTTGGAGAACAGCTCCGACCAGGCCGAGGAGGCGCGCAAGCAGACGGTCGAGAAGGAGCGGCAACTCGGTATCCTCGCGGGCACCGTCGCAGCACACGGTCCCGGGATCACGCTCACGGTCAACGACCCCGGGGACGGGGTCAAGGCGGACATGCTGCTCGACGCGCTCCAGGAGTTGCGCGCGGCGGGCGCCGAGGCGATCGAGGTCAACGGGGTGAGGGTGGTGGCCAATACGTACTTTTCCGGTGACGGCGGCCATGTCAAGGTTGACGACCGTAAGATCACCGCGCCGTATGTGTTCAAGGTGATCGGCAAGCCCCAGGATCTGGAGCCGGCGCTGAACATCCCCGGGGGTGTGGTGCAGACATTGGAGAAGGAGCAGGCCACCGTGCATGTGGAGCCGGCCGACGACATCGTCGTGGATGTCTTGCGACCGGCGAAGCGGCCTGACTACGCTCGGTCGTCGACCCAGTGAGGCGGCGGCTCGGAGGGGTCGAAGGACACGGGCGGGAGGTTGCGGGGGGTCGGCGCATCGTAAAGGTGGTGCGTGGTGGAAACTGTCGAGTGGATACGGACGTTGTGAAGATGTCCGGGTCGGCAGGTGTGTTCATTCAGGGTTCGTCCTGCCCCACGGGCGGGTCTATTTCGGTCAAGGGGAATCGCCCGTGAAGTTGTTTGGGAAGTTGTTCGGCAAGAGCGCTCGCGACGAGGCTGCCCGCCATCGCGCACCACGCCATGGCCAGGCGGATGAGCAGGGCTCGGAGCGCCCGCTCTACCGCGATCAGGTGTCCGGTTCGAGCGGTGACAATTCGGGAGTTTCCGGCGCGTCGTCCGTTGACCCCGCCGGTGCCGGCCGCATAGGTTTCGGAGAACCGTCAACCTCAAGTACGGGTGGAGGGTTCAGCCCGAGGCAGGAGGGTTCGTCCATGCCGGTCTGTACGAGGTGCGGGCATCGCAACGCCGAGGCCAGTCGTTTCTGCTCCAACTGCGGTGCGCCGCTGAGGGGCGGGATTCCTGAGCGTGCCTCGGAGACGACCTCGACCATCTCCATCTCCGGTCTGGAGGCGTACGAGGCGGAGGCCACCGGGCAGACGCCCGTACCGTCCCTCTCGCCCGAGGCACAGGCAGCTGTCGACGCTCTTCCGCTCGGCTCGGCGCTCCTGGTGGTGCGACGTGGTCCGAACTCCGGCAGCCGCTTCCTGCTGGACGGTGAGCTGACCACGGCCGGCCGTCACCCGCAGAGCGACATCTTCCTCGACGACGTGACGGTGTCGCGGCGGCATGTGGAGTTCCACAGGATGCCTGACGGCAGCTTCACGGTCGGGGACGTCGGCAGCCTGAACGGCACCTACGTCAACCGTGAGCGCATCGACTCCGTCGCACTGTCCAACGGCGACGAAGTGCAGATCGGCAAGTACCGGCTGGTCTTCTATGCGAGCCAGCGGGGCATCTGACCCGTCAGGGAAGGTCCATGCTGAGAACACCGACGGGCGGTGCCGTGACCGGCACCGCCACCGCCGACGACCGCCCGATGAGCATCGGTACGGTGCTCCTGCAGCTGCGGGACGAGTTTCCCGAGGTGACGATCTCCAAGATCCGCTTTCTGGAGGCCGAAGGGCTCGTCGAGCCGCAGCGGACCCCCTCCGGCTACCGCAAGTTCCGTGGGGCCGACGTGGATCGGCTGGCTCAGGTGCTGCGGATGCAGCGGGACCACTATCTACCGCTGAAGGTCATCCGGGAGCATCTGGACGCACTCGCCCGCGGTGAGAAGTCCGCCCTGCCGTCCGGAGGCGGACCGCGGGATCTGACCGACGGCAGCTGGGAGGCGGAGCCCGGACGGGCTACCGCAGCCCGGATCGGCCGAGCCGAACTGCTCGCGGCTGCCGAGGTGACCGAGAGTGACCTCGCTGAGTGGGAGTCGTACGGACTGGTCGTTCCGGCCTCCGACGGCGGATACGAGGCCGAGATGGTCACGGTGGCCAAGCTTGTGGCGGATCTGGGCCGATTCGGTCTGGAACCGCGTCACCTGCGCGCCATGCGAGCGGCCGCGGACCGTGAGGCCGGACTCGTCGAGCAGGTGGTCGCACCCCTGCGCCGACACCGGAATCCGCAGACCAGAGCACACGCAGAGGCCACGGCGCGGGAGCTCGGAGAGCTGTCCGTTCGGCTTCATTCGGCCCTGGTGCAGACGGCTCTGCGGGTCCGGTTCCACTGATCATGTCGGTGCCCGACTACCCAAACCTGCCGAGCACGTCCTAGGGTTGCTGTGTGAACGAGCTCGACGTTGTGGGTGTCCGGGTGGAAATGCCCTCCAACCAACCGATCGTGCTCCTGCGTGAAGTGGGAGGCGACCGGTACCTCCCCATTTGGATCGGTCCTGGTGAGGCGACCGCGATCGCCTTTGCCCAGCAGGGCATGGCACCGGCCAGGCCGCTGACCCATGACCTCTTCAAGGATGTGCTTGAGGCCGTCGGCCAGGAGCTCACCGAGGTCCGTATCACGGACCTGCGGGAAGGGGTCTTCTACGCGGAGCTGGTCTTCGCCAGCGGGGTCGAGGTGAGCGCACGGCCGTCCGATGCCATAGCGCTCGCCCTGCGCACCGGAGCGCCGATCTACGGCAGTGACGGGGTGCTGGACGACGCGGGCATCGCCATTCCGGACGAGCAGGAGGACGAAGTGGAGAAGTTCCGCGAGTTCCTCGACCAGATCTCACCGGAGGACTTCGGGACCAACAGTCAGTAACCGTTCTGCGGGGCCGCCGTCAGCGCATCCGACAAGCCTTTCCCGCTCACACGTCACGGGAAACCACCCTCAGGGTGATTATCACTCGGCGTGCCGAGTGTGGCGATCGTTGACGCACCCCGAGTGACTGCCTACCTTCGAGATGGCAGGTCAAGGACGGAGGTCGGCGTGAGAAGCAGCGGCGACGGTACGGCAGCCGGTGGGCCGTATCCGCAGCAGGGGAGTACAGCCGGCCGCACCATCAGGCAACCGGTTCAAGCGGCGGCGGTGGCGGGGGGCGGCGTGGCATCGGCCAACGACATCGGCTATCGGGGGCCGACGGCTTGTGCGGCTGCGGGGATCACTTATCGGCAGCTCGACTACTGGGCCCGCACGGGGCTGGTCGAGCCGAGCGTGCGTCCCGCATACGGCTCGGGCACTCAGCGGCTCTACAGCTTCCGGGACGTCGTCCTGCTGAAGATCGTGAAGCGTTTCCTGGACACGGGCGTCGCGCTGCAGAACATTCGCACCACGGTTCAGCACCTGCGGGCCCGCGGATTCCAGGACCTTGAGCGGATGACGCTGATGAGCGACGGGGCGACGGTCTACGAGTGCTCTTCGCCGGACGAGGTCGTCAGTCTGCTCCAGGGCGGCCAGGGGGTCTTCGGTATCGCTGTGGGCGTGGTGTGGCAGGACGTCGATGCGGCGCTGTCACAGCTGCACGGTGAGCGGGTGGACACCGGCGAGACACTGATCGGGAACAACCCCACCGATGAACTCGCGCGGCGACGCAACCGCGCCGGCTGACCCTGTCCCGGAATCGGGCGCGGCGATTGTCAGTGCCGTAGGGCAGCATCGGTTGATGTGAGAGCCGCGCCCACCATCCTGCATCTCGACATGGATGCCTTCTACGCCTCCGCCGAGCAGGCGTCGAAGCCCAGTCTGCGCGGCAAACCGGTCGTGGTGGGCGGGCTGGGGCCCCGGGGAGTCGTCGCCACCGCCTCGTACGAGGCGCGGCGCTTCGGGGTGCACTCGGCGATGCCCACGGCGCAGGCGCGGAGGCTGGCCCCCAACGCGGCCTATCTGGTGCCGCGCTTCCTGCTGTACCGGACGGTCAGCGACCAGGTGATGGAGCTGCTGGGGCGGCTCTCCCCACTGGTGGAGCCGCTCAGCCTCGACGAGGCCTTCGTGGACCTGGAGGCAGGCGGGGCGGCCGATGACGCGGCCTCCGCGCTGGAGATCGGCGAGCAGCTGCGTACAGCCATCAAAGCGGTCACCGGGCTCACCGGTTCGGTCGGGCTCGCCGGTTCCAAGATGCTGGCCAAGATCGCTTCGGAGGAGGCGAAGCCGAACGGGCTGCGGCTCATCGAACCGGGCACGGAGCGGGAACTGCTCGCACCCATGCCGGTACGGATCCTTCCGGGCGTCGGCCCCGCGACGGCGGACCATCTGCGCCGCGCCGGGATGACGACGGTCGACGACCTCGTCGGGGCGGGTGAGGCGGAGCTCGTCCGCCTGCTGGGGAAGGCGCACGGGGGCTCGCTCCACCGCATGGCGCTCGGGTACGACGACCGGCCGGTGGTCGCGGAGCGGGACGCGAAATCGGTGTCCGTCGAGGACACCTTCGACGCGGACCTGCACGACCGGGTGCGGGTCAGGACGGAGGTGGAGCGGCTGGCCGACCGATGTGTCGGGCGCCTGCGGGGGGCCGGGCGGTCCGGGCGGACGGTGGTGCTGAAGGTGCGCCGGTACGACTTCTCCACGCTCACACGGTCCGAGACGCTTCGTGGGCCCACGGACGACCCCACGGTGGTCCGGGAGGCCGCCGCGCGGCTCCTGGAGGCTGTGGACACCACCGGAGGCGTACGGCTCCTCGGCGTGGGCGTCACGGGGCTCGCCGACTACACGCAGGAGGACCTCTTCGCGCAGGCCGCCGGTGAGCGGGCCGCGACCGAGGAAGCGGCCGAGGAGGACACGGCGGCGGAGGGCCATGGAGAGGAACCCGTGAGCGGTGCTCCGGAGGAGTCCCCCGCCGGCGCCGAGCAGCGCGCGGCACGACGCTGGCCCGCCGGACACGACGTACGCCACGACACGTACGGCCACGGCTGGGTGCAGGGCAGCGGCATCGGCCGGGTGACGGTGCGGTTCGAGGAACCGGAGTCGGCGCCCGGCCGGGTACGTACGTTCCGGATCGACGATCCGGCCCTGCAGCCAGCCGAGCCGTTGCCGCTGGTCCGGAACCCGGTGGACTACTCGTCCTGGCCGGCCAGTCTGCCGAAGTCCCTGTCCGGGCCGGTCTCCTCGAAGGGGGAGTCCAGGCCGTAGTGCCGGTAGAGCTGGAGCTCCTGTTCCGGCGAGAGATGGCGGCCGACTCCGAAGTCCGGTGCGTCCTTGATCAGCCCACGGTCGAAGGGGACATGAAGCGAATCCTCCACGAATTCGCTGGGTTCCAGCGGGACGAACGCGTCCCGGCTGAAGAGTCCGGTGCGTACGGCCGCCCACTCGGGGACACCGGTCGCGTCGTCGAGGTACACCTCGTCCACGGTTCCGATCTTGGTGCCCTTGCGGTCGAACGCCTTGCGGCCGATCAGGCTGCGCGGATCGATGTCGGTTTGCACGATCCCTCCCACTGGTCGCGGCTACTCCACAAGCACTACAAAAGTGCAGATCCGGGGGGTTGGCCACTCGAGAACGGCGCCACGAACCCCGCTGGTAGGCTGGTACCGGCCGCTGAACCCGTGCGGGAGAGTCCTCCGGAGCTGATCCGAAGGCGCCGAAGGAGCAAATCCTCCCCGGAATCTCTCAGGCCCCCGTACCGCACGGACGAGGTCACTCTGGAAAGCAGGGCGGGTTCCGTGCGGCCGCGTGCCGATGCGGTTCCCTCCCTCACCGACGGTGAAAGCCGGTACGCCGCAGGGTGCGCCGGTGAAGCTCTCAGGTTGAGATGACAGAGGGGGAGGCCGTCCGGGCACCCACGCCGTGGTGCCCCTCGCAGGTCGTGACAGACCAGGAGGCCTCCACCATGACCCCCCGCCGCACTCCGCTCTCCCAGCTGGAGCAGGGCATTCCGTTCGAGCAGCGCCACATCGGTCCCGATGCCGAGGCTCAGTCGAAGATGCTCGCCCAGGTCGGTTACGGCTCGCTGGACGAGCTCACCGCGGCAGCCGTGCCCGATGTCATCAAGAGCGCGGAGGCACTCCGGCTGCCGACCGCCCGCACCGAGGCCGAGGTCCTCGCCGAGCTGCGCGCCCTCGCCGACCGCAACCAGGTGCTGGCCCCGATGATCGGGCTCGGCTACTACGGCACCTTCACCCCTCCGGTGATCCTCCGCAACGTCATGGAGAACCCCGCCTGGTACACGGCCTACACGCCGTACCAGCCGGAGATCTCGCAGGGCCGCCTGGAGGCGCTCCTCAACTTCCAGACGATGGTCGCCGAGCTGACCGGGCTGCCCACCTCCGGCGCCTCCCTGCTCGACGAGGGCACCGCGGCCGCCGAGGCCATGGCGCTCTCGCGGCGCGGCGGCAAGGTCAAGAACGGCGTCTTCCTGGTCGACGCCGACGCCCTGCCGCAGACGATCGCCGTCATCGAGACCCGCGCCGAGCCGGCGGGCGTCGAGGTCGTCGTCGCCGACCTCACCGACGGCATCCCGGCGGAGATCGCCGAGCGCGGTGTCTTCGGTGTCCTGGTGCAGTACCCCGGTGCCTCCGGCGCGGTGCGCGACATCCAGCCCGTCATCGAGCAGGCCCACGGCCTCGGTGCGATCGTCACGGTCGCCGCCGACCTGCTGGCCCTGACCCTGCTCACCTCACCGGGTGACCTGGGCGCGGACATCGCCGTCGGCACCACGCAGCGTTTCGGTGTGCCGATGGGCTTCGGCGGACCGCACGCCGGGTTCATGGCCGTGCGCGAGAAGTTCGCCCGCAGCCTGCCCGGCCGCCTCGTCGGCGTCTCCGTCGACGCGGACGGCACCAAGGCCTACCGGCTGGCCTTGCAGACTCGCGAGCAGCACATCCGCCGCGAGAAGGCCACCAGCAACATCTGTACGGCTCAGGTGCTGCTCGCCGTCATGGCCGGGATGTACGCCGTCTACCACGGCCCGGACGGGCTGCGGACGATCGCTCAGCGCACGCACCGCTATGCGACGATCCTGGCCGAGGGCCTGCGCGCCTCGGGCCTCGACGTGGTGACAGGCGCCTACTTCGACACCCTCACCGTGCGCGTCCCGGGGAAGGCCGCCGACATCGTGGCCGCCGCTCGCGAACGTGGTGTCAACCTGCGGCTCGTCGACGCCGACCTGGTCTCCCTCGCCTGCGACGAGACGACCACCCGTACGCAGATCGCCGCCGTCTGGGCCGCCTTCGGTGCCGACGGGGACATCGAGGCGCTGGACGCGGCCGCTGCCGACGCACTGCCCGAGGCTCTGCTGCGCACCGACGCGATCCTCACCCACCCGGTCTTCCACCAGCACCGTTCCGAGACGGCGATGCTGCGCTATCTGCGCAAGCTCGCCGACCGGGACTACGCCCTGGACCGCGGCATGATCCCGCTCGGCTCCTGCACCATGAAGCTGAACGCGACCACCGAGATGGAGTCGATCACCTGGCCCGAGTTCGGCGCGCTGCATCCCTTCGCGCCGGCCGAGCAGGCACAGGGCTTCCTCACCCTCATTCGCGAGCTGGAGGAGCGCCTCGCCGAGGTCACCGGCTACGACGCGGTCTCGATCCAGCCGAACGCCGGATCGCAGGGCGAGTTCGCCGGCCTCCTGGCGGTGCGCGCGTACCACCGGGCCAACGGCGACGATCAGCGGACCGTCTGCCTCATCCCGTCGTCCGCGCACGGCACCAATGCGGCCAGTGCCGTGATGGCCGGCATGAAGGTCGTGGTGGTGAAGACCGCCGACGACGGCGAGGTCGACGTCGAGGACCTCCGCGCCAAGATCGAGAAGCACCGTGACGAGCTTGCTGTGCTCATGATCACGTACCCGTCGACGCACGGCGTGTTCGAGGAGCACGTCGCTGACATCTGCGCCGAGGTGCACGACGCTGGCGGCCAGGTGTACGTCGACGGCGCCAACCTCAACGCCCTGGTCGGCCTCGCGAAGCCGGGTCGGTTCGGCGGCGACGTCTCGCACCTGAACCTGCACAAGACCTTCTGCATCCCGCACGGCGGCGGCGGTCCCGGCGTCGGTCCGGTCGGTGTGCGCGCGCACCTCGCACCGTACCTTCCGAACCACCCGCTGCAGCCCGCGGCGGGCCCCGAGACCGGTGTCGGACCGATTTCGGCCGCTCCGTGGGGATCGGCCGGCATCCTTCCCATCTCCTGGGCGTATGTGCGCCTGATGGGCGGGGAGGGGCTGAAGCGCGCGACGCAGGTCGCCGTACTCGCCGCCAACTACATCGCCAAGCGTCTCGAACCGTACTACCCGATCCTGTACACCGGCCCGGCCGGGCTGGTCGCACACGAGTGCATCGTGGACCTGCGGCCGATCTCCAAGTCCACCGGCGTCAGCGTCGACGACATCGCCAAGCGTCTGATCGACTATGGCTTCCACTCGCCGACCATGTCGTTCCCGGTCGCCGGGACGCTGATGATCGAGCCGACCGAGAGCGAGAACCTCGCGGAGCTCGACCGCTTCTGCGACACGATGATCGCCATTCGTGGCGAGGTCGAGAAGGTGGCGTCGGGCGAGTGGGGCGCGGACGACAACCCACTGACCAACGCTCCGCACACCGCGGCGATGCTGGGCGGGGAGTGGAAGCACGACTACAGCCGTGAGGTGGCGGTCTTCCCGGCCGGAGTCTCGGCAGCCGACAAGTACTGGCCGCCGGTGCGCCGGATCGACGGTGCCTTCGGTGACCGTAACCTCGTCTGCTCCTGCCCGCCGCTGGACGAGTACGACAACTGAGGCATGAGCGACAGTATGTGACGCGGACATGCGTCGGGGCCGGTGCGGAGCATGCTCCGGGCCGGCCCCCGTTCTTACCGGCCGGGGTCAGGCGGCCTTCATCGCCCGGCCCGTTCCCAGGGGCCGGTGCGGGGCGATGATCTGCCCGTCCGGGAGCAGCTCACCGGTGTCCTCGAAGAGCAGGACGCCGTTGCACAGCAGGCTCCAGCCCTGCTCCGGATGGTGTGCCGTAAGGCGGGCGGCCTCCCGGTCGGCTGAGTCGGCGGTCGGGCATGGTGGCTGGTGCTGGCACATGGAAGGGTTCTTTCGCTGCGTTGTAGTGAATGTCCTGCGGCTTGACGAGATGTTCATGGCCGCCCCCCCCGTATCGATCGGTTCGGTCCCAGTGTTGCCCTACGGGCGTCAATCCGCAGGGATTTCGCAGCAGCACTTCTCCTTACTCCGATGACGCGTCACCCGGCCGGACGGTTCACCGCAACTGCACTGTCCCTTCGGGTGGTTCGGGGTGGCCGGACCGGGCTAGTCCGGATGGGCATCGAGTGCGCCCCGCAGCATTGTGCCCCGCCACCCGGAATTCGCCGAGCGGTGGCGGGGCACAGTGCGGTGATGTGCGGGAGGCGGCCTTTGTCAGGCCGGTGAGCCGAGCAGGGGGCCGAGGCCCGGGGTGATGCGCAGCGTCATCACGCGAAGCAGATCGGCGACCCGGTGCGGGCGATGGGCCGCGATGCCCGGCGGGGCGGGTGCCAGCGGTACCAGCAGATCGGCGGGGGCGAGTGCCCCGCCGGACGCGTCGGCTTCGATGTCGGCGTGCAGCCACAGTGCCAGCATGTAAAGCTCCGGAATGGACAGCAGCCGCGGCTGGTAGTGCGGTGTCACCGTCTCGGCCTGGCACAGGGCGAGTTCGGTCGAGGCGATGTAGGGGCCCTCGAAGAAGTGCGAGAAGGTCCAGCCGTCCGGAGTGAGCATGGTGTCCGCCGCGGCGACGGCCTGTTCCGAAGTGCGGATCAGGAACCGCCACGCGGCGAGCCGGGTGGCGGGTGCCAGCCCGCCCGGTCCGATCCGATCCAGTACATGGACGGGGAGCGGGAGTTCGGGGCTCAGCGGTCCCTGGGCCGATCGGAGAGCAGGTGTGCGGGCCTCGCGGACTGCGGTGGGTGAACCGAGTGCCGCGAGAACGCTGCGCAGAGCGGGCGCGGGGGCCGGGGGAACATGCAGCGGCATAGTGGGTCGCCTCTCACTTCGGAGACACGGTGGTGCGTGGGCGGGTGCAGACGGCGCTGTCGGCGTGCGGGGCCAGAGGAGGCCGGTGACTGGGCCGGTGCGTCATCTCTCTGCCTCGTCCGCGAAGTTTATACGACACGTGTTCGCTCAGTGATTCCACTAGCTGTCGTAGGTATTGCTGACAAGGCGGTATCAAGACTTTATTATGCGGAATTTCTGCCGATTTGGCGTCAGCGGCACAGCTGCCGCCAGGGATCTTTCCCGGGCGCGGACGGCCGAAACGCGTCGCCGTTTTCGTGGCCTGCCGGACGGAGGAAACCGCGTACTGCATCATGCCGAGGGAATGTGCCCCGGACACCCGCGTTCAGATTACTGGGTGTGCGACGTTCGTAGGGGCGTTATGGATCACCCGGCCTGGGCATTATCGATCCTGACGCGAGCGGCCTGAGCCGCGGGCCGCCCACCTGAGGGAGGGACGCTTCGATGGGGGAGAAGGTCGTGTCGGGCGCCTTTGACCTGTCCGATCGGCAGAGTTACCGGAGGAAGCTTCACCAGTGCCTGGAGGGGCTGGAGAGGCTCCTGGCGGAGCAGAGGTTCGACCGACCCCGCAACCTCATGGGTATGGAGATCGAGCTGAATCTGGCCGGCGCCGACGGCATGCCGAAGATGATGAATGGCGAGGTGCTCCCGCGCATCGCGAGCCGTGATTTCCAGACCGAACTCGGGATGTTCAATTTGGAAGTGAACATAGTCCCGCACCGCTTGGACGGACGCGTTTTCGATCAGCTGGCCGAAGAGCTCAGGACCGGCCTCGGATATGCCCATCGGAAGGCGGGCGAGGTCGATGCCGGGATCATGATGATCGGAATTCTTCCCACTCTGGGTCACGCGGACCTCGTTGCGGCGAACCTCTCGGACGCGGAGCGCTACACGCTGCTGAACGATCAAATGGTGGCTGCGCGGGGCGAGGATTTCCACCTTGATATCCAAGGGGTGGAGCGGCTGGTCTCCACCTCTTCGTCGATCACTCCCGAGGCCGCCTGCACCTCGGTTCAGCTGCATCTGCAGGTGACACCGGCGCGATTCGCGGCCGTATGGAACGCGGCGCAGGCCGTCGCCGGCGTTCAGATCGCCGTCGGCGCCAACTCGCCCTTCCTGTTCGGCAAGGAGCTGTGGAGGGAATCGAGACCGCCGCTCTTCCAGCAGGCCACGGACACCAGACCGCCCGAACTCCGGAACCAGGGGGTGCGGCCCAGGACCTGGTTCGGCGAGCGATGGGTCGGATCGGCGTACGAGCTCTTCGAGGAGAACCTGCGCTACTTCCCGCCACTGCTGCCGATCCTTGACGAGGAGGAACCTCTGCGGGTGCTCGACGAGGGAGGGGTGCCGGGGCTGCAGGAGCTCGTGCTCCACAACGGTACGGTCTACCGCTGGAACCGTCCCGTGTACGGGCTGGCCGATGGCGTCCCCCACCTACGGGTGGAGAACCGGGTCCTGCCTGCCGGCCCCACCGTCACCGATGTGATCGCCAATGCCGCGCTCTACTACGGGCTCGTACGGGCGCTCGCCGAGGAGTCCCGGCCGGTGTGGACCAGGCTCCCGTTCTCCGCAGCGGCGGAGAACTTCGACACCGCCTGCCGACACGGCATCGACGCAGAGCTGATGTGGCCCCGGGCGGGTCGATCGGGCGGGCTGACCCGGGTGCCGGCTGTCAAGCTCGTACGGGACGAGCTGCTGCCACTGGCGGCCGCGGGGCTCGATGCCTGGAACATCGAGCCCGCGGACCGTGACCGCTACCTCGGGGTCATCGAGGAGCGTTGCAGGCGGCGGGTGAACGGAGCGTCCTGGCAGGTGGACACCTACCACCGGGCCCGGGAGGCCGGGCTCGGACGGCGGGCGGCACTGGCCGCGACGACCCGCCGGTACGCGGAACTGATGCACAGCGGCGAACCCGTGCACAGCTGGCCGTCGGGGGTCCCCGCGCCGTGACCCGGTCGCGGCCGGCGTCCGTCGCCGTTGCCGCGCGATGTGACTTCGTCGTGGCCGGGTACCGATGTCCGCTGCGTCCTGCGTCCTGCGTCCTGCGTCCGTCCTGTGCCTGCGACCCTGTTGTCGCGGGCGCCGACATCCGGCGTTGTCCTCGTGCCTCGCCCCCGTCGTGGCCTGTGCCGGCGCGTGCTGTCGTGTCCCGTCACCGGGCGGAGCACTACTCCTGAGCGGCGTGATTACTCTGTCCGGCCGTCATGACAGCCTGCAGGATCACGGCCTGGATGTCGGCAGGGTCGGTGACCTGGTAGCCCCCGCCGCCGGTCACCTTCGCTATCTCGTCGACCTCATCGCGGTCGGCCTCGGGGCCGACCGCGATGGCGAGGAGCGGCACCGGACGCTCCGGGTCGGCGATCCGCTTCAGCTCCGCGATCAGAGCGCTGCGCGAGATGGACCGGTTGTCCTGGTTCGAACCGTCGGTGAGGATCACCACAGCGTTGAACTTGCCCTTCACATATGTCGCCTGGGCGTCCTTGTACGCGGCCAGAGCGGTGTCGTACAGGCCGGTCGCGCCGCCCGGCACCGGCTGCAGCGTGGCGAAGGCCGCGGCGAGCTTCTCGCGATGGGTGCCGCCGCCTTTCGCCGGGTCGCCGAGCCGGCTGGTCGGCACCAGCCTGCGGTAGTCCTTGTCGCCGTCGAGCGTGGTGGCGAACTCCCAGAGCCCGATCTCGTCGTTCGGCGTGAACTGGTTGAGCGCCTGGATCAGGGATGCCTTGGTGACATCCATCCGGGACTGGTTGCGCCCCGGCACGATCGTGGCCATCGAACCCGAGGCGTCGACGACCGTCGTCAGTCGCGCGCTCTGCACCGTGATCGTCCACATGCCGAGCGTCTGCCGGAGCTCGTCGGCCGATGGTGCGGCGGCGGCCGCGGTGGCGTACGGCTGAGGCTTCCTGCCGCCCGCCGACGCGACCACAGACTCCCCGGCCGTTCCGTCAACGTTCCGGAAGCCATACTTCCGCAGGGTGGACTGCGCACCGGGCTCGTTCAGCAGCGTCATGAACCGGAGCGCCGCCCGGCCCTCGGACGTACTCATCTTTGTCTCGTCGACCAATGTGTACGGATAGTTGAGCAGCGGGGTGCCGTCCTTGGGATAGAAGAGATCGAGCCTGCCGCCGCCGGTCGACTCCGCATTGTGCGCGAACGCGGCCTGCTCCGAGAGGAGCACCGCCTGGTTGTGTGCCGGATTGCCCTGCTCCGCGCCCGAATCGTTCTGCGCCAGCGTCTCCAGCACCTGGGTGTCACCGTCGGACATGCGCTGCGCGAGCAGTTTGGCGGTCGCCGCGACCCGGGTGTCGCTGTCGCCGCCCTGTTTCTCGGAGGACGCGCCGATGCTGGAGAGCGCCAGCAGACCGGTGGCACTGCGCGCCGGGTCGGCCGAACCCAGGCGCACCTTGTCCGAGTCGATGGTCGCGGCCGTCAATTCGGCCCAGGTGTACTTCTTCTTCGGCCAGCCGAGCCTCTTGGCCGCCGGCGGCACCATGGCCAGGGTGACGGGGGAGGAAGCGATGGAATCGCCCGGTGTGATCGGGATGCCGTCACCGGAGCCCTTGGCCCGGTCGAGCCAGAGATCGGAGTCGGGCAGCCAGACCTGGTAGTCCGGGATACCGGCCCCGGAGGAGAGGGCACCGGCGACCTTGTAGGAGTCGCGGGCGACCACCTGCACGTACAGACAGCGGCCGTCGGATCTGACATCGTCCTTACGCGCCTCGTCGGCGACGGCGCGCATGGCGGGGGCGATGTCCGGTGAGGCCACCATGGAAAGGCGTACGGCGGAGTCCTCACAGGACTTCGAGAACGACAGCAGACCAGCCTGCGCCGCGACCACCGTGCCCGCCGCCACGGCGAGGACGAGCGTGGTCGCGATTACGACGGTGCGCCGACGTCGCGGCGGGGAACTGTCCCCGCTGCCATCGGTCGCGTAGTCGTCGGGCAAGCTGTGACGTCCCATGTCGGTGGTGCCCCTCCTTGAGGATGAACAAGGAAAAGGGGGACCACACCATTGCCAATGGTGGTCGTCCCCCGGCCTGTCGCGCATGATCTTCGTACCTGCATTCGAGACCCTAGCGGGACGGGGAGCGGTATGGGGCGTGAATGCACAACTCAAGGCAGGTGTACAGATGGAGGCGGGGTACGTGGCTGATTCTTTCCGTCAAGAGGCTGTGTCGCGACGGATCCTGCGGTCCGAAACGATGTTGGTGCTGGCTCTTTCATTGGGGGCCAGCGGGGTGTCTGCCCTGATCAGTTTTGTCGGATCGCTGACGAAACCGGGGGGTTTGAAGGAACAGGCCGCGATACTCAACAGCTCACACGCACCGGGGCGCCCATGGCTGGATCTCGCCTGGCAACTCTTCGGTATCGCGACGGCTCTGGTGCCTGTCGCCCTTGTCGCGCATCTGCTGATCAGGGAGGGCTCCGGCCTGCGCGCCATCGGCTTCGACCGGACCAGGCCGTGGCCGGATCTGGGGCGGGGCGTGATGGTGGCGGCGGGGATCGGAAGTGCCGGGCTCTCCTTCTATCTGGCGGCGCGGGCCACCGGCTTCAACCTGACCGTGGTCCCGGAATCGCTGCCCGACGTGTGGTGGAAATACCCGGTCCTGATCCTGTCCGCGCTGCAGAACTCCGTGGTGGAGGAAGTGATCGTCGTCGGCTATCTGCTGCGCAGACTCAGCCAGTTGGGGTGGGCGCCGATGGCCGCTCTGGTGGCGAGTTCGGTGCTGCGCGGCTCGTACCACCTGTATCAGGGGATCGGCGGCTTCATCGGCAACATGGTCATGGGCGTGGTCTTCGTGCTGCTGTACCGGCGCTGGGGGCGGGTCGGTCCGCTGGTGGCGGCACACGCGCTGCTCGACATAGGGGCGTTCGTCGGATACGCCCTGCTGGCGGGGAAGGTGGGTTGGCTGCCCACACCGTGAGTCCTGCGGGGTGGTCGGTGGACAGCCTGTGGGGCGCGTGGAGGCGCGCCCAGTGGTCCGTGAACTGCCCGAGGCGTGCCTGGGTGGTGTCTGAACATGGCGGGTTGGGCGTGCCCGGCTGATTCGACACTGGGGGCGTAGGGAGTGCGCCGTACGCCCTTGGTGCCGTCGTCGGAAGGCTCAGACCCGAATCCGCAGGTAGGGGCGTGCTCGCGGGCCGTCAGCGGTCAACTCGCTTAATCTGGGTTGTTTTTGGGTTTCCGGCATGTCGGT
>NZ_JBEYTM010000083.1:0-20274 GCF_040643055.1 Streptomyces sp. NPDC047515 | reverse complement strand
ACGCCGCCCACCGCTACGGTTCGATCGACAACGTGAACTCCGCCTACTGATCCGCGGACTCCACACCCACCCCGCCGCGGCCAGGGCCGGCGTGGGCAGCACCGACGCTGCCCGCGCCGGTCCTTCGGCATGCCGCGCAGCCGACCGCACGCCCCGAGGCACAGGCCGTGCGGACGAATCCGGACCGAGATCTACGAGAATGTCCTGCGCGCCCAGCTTCTTGGGGCGTCCCCTGCCGTCTCCGCTTGACGACGAGCCGGATCCGTCCCGGGCCGCGCCCTCGGTCTACTCCTGAATCGGCAGGTCCGGATGCGTGAACACGAAGATCATGTACGCGGCCGCAGCCGCGGCTCCCACGGTGAGAGCGACGGCGAGGCGTGCGGGCCCCGGCCCGCCACCGGTCGGGTCATCAGCGGGAATCACGTGCTGATCCAAGCAGCAGGGCGGTACGGTCCGTCGACCGCCCCTCGGCGAGGGCCAGGTCCGCCGTCGACCCGCGGGCATCTGGGCCGTCGCGGGACCAAAGGCGTGCAGGTGCGGATCCGGCGCCCTGACGCGGAGGGTCGTGCGTGATCACGACCCGGCCAGGGTGCGGTGCGTCGGCGGTGGTCTCGGGGGACTATGGAAGCACCAGGGAGGCACGGGGACCCTCCCGGCGCCGCAGCCGCAGGCCGACGCCGGGGGCGCGCCACGTCGGCAGGTGGAAGGAGCGCCCGGGATGAGCGAAGCGGGAACCTTCGATGCCGGCAACGATGCGTCGGGCCCGCGACTGGAGCGGCCCAGTGGCGTACTGGACGCGCTCGGTGTGGCCGTGGTGGTGCTGGACACCTCCGGGCGGATCGTGTTGTGGGGCCCGCAGTCCGAGGAATTGTTCGGCTACTCCGCGCAAGAAGTGCTGGGCCGGAGGGCGGCGCCGCTGCTGGTGCATGAACGGTACACGGACCTCGTGGGCGGCATGTGCGAACGGATGCTGGAGACCGGCCGCGGCTGGGCCGCAGTCTTCCCCGCACGGCACAAGGACGGCAGCACGCGGTTGGTGGAACTCCACGGCGCTCGGCTGGCGACCGAGCAGGGAGACCTGCACGCTCTGGGCATCGCCACGGACGCCTCGAAGCTGCGTGAGGTGGAGCGGGACGTCGCGTTGTCCACACAGCTGATCGCCCAGTCACCGATCGGCCTGGAGGTTCTCGACACCGATCTGCGCTATGTGGCCGTCAATCCCGCGATGGAGCGGATGCACGGCCTGTCCGCCGAGGACCACATCGGTCGGAGGTTCCGCGAGGTCCTGCCCTCCGTCAGCATCGACGCATCCGAGGCAGCGGTCAGGGAGGTTCTGGAGACCGGACTTCCACAGGTCGACAGGTACACCATCAGCCGCACTCCGGCCGACCCTGACAACGACCATGCCTGGTCCGTCTCCGTCTACCGGCTCCAGGGGCCCGACGGTCAGGTACTGGGCGTCGCCATATCGGCGGTGGAAGTCACCGATCGGTACAGTGCGATCAAGGAAGCAGCCCAGGCTCGGCAGCGTCTGGCGCTGATCGCCGAGGGCTCGGCCCGCATCGGTACCACCTTGGACATGCGGCAGACAGCCCGCGAACTGGCCGATGTCGTGGTGCCCGAACTCGCCGATGTCGCGGTCGTGGACGTACTGGACTCCGCGCTGGACGATCGTCGGCCCGCGAATCCCGTCGGCGGCCCGGCGCTCTTTCGTACCCTCGCGGTGAAGGCCGCCGGCCTCAGCGAGGCGGCCCGCGCCGTCGGCACGGCCGGCCAGTTGGTCAGCTACGGCGCCGACAGGCTGCCCACCCGATGCGTACGGACCGGTCATCCCGTCCTGGTGAGTCACGTGGAGGAGTGGGATCTGGCACGCATCGCCCGTGACGCCGGTGCCGCCGCTGTCCTGGCCAGTTTCGGCATCCACTCGTATCTCGCGATACCGCTGGCCGCCCAGGAGGGAACGTTCGGTGTGCTGGGCCTGATGCGCGGCCGGAATCCGCTGCCCTTCGACGCGGACGACGTCACCCTGGCCGGTGAACTGGCCGGCCGAACCGCGGTGTCCCTGGACAACGCGCGCCTCTACCAGAGCGTCCGCAACACGGCGGTCACGCTCCAGCGCAGTCTGCTCCCGCGGCCGGTGCCGCCGCCGGGCCTGGAGATCGCCACCCGCTACCAACCCGCCGGCACATCCACCGAGGTCGGCGGAGACTGGTTCGACGTCATTCCCCTCGCCGAGGACAGGACGGCATTCGTGGTGGGCGACGTGATGGGCAGCGGCATCGACGCGGCTGCCGCGATGGGCCGTCTGCGCACCGCCACCGCCACGCTGGCCGATCTGGGCCTCCCGCCCGATCGGGTGCTGCAACACCTCGACAAGATCACCGCCGGCCTGGAGCCCTCCATCGCCACCTGCATCTACGCCGAATACGACCCGCACAGCGAGTCGTGCTGCATCGCTGCGGCGGGACATCTGCCCCCGGCGCTGACACCCGCCGGCGACCACTCCGAACTGCTCGACCTGCCCTCCGGAGCGCCTCTCGGGGTCGGCGGCGTCCCCTTCGAAGCGGCCACCGTGCCGCTGCGTCCCGGTGATCAACTGGTCCTCTACACCGACGGGCTGGTCGAAACGCGCCGCGACGCCATCGACGCCCGCCTCGACCTCTTGCTGCGTGTGCTCGACGGCTCCGACGGTTCGCTGGAGGAGACCTGCGACCGGCTCCTGGACGCGCTGCGTGATCCGGCCGACCACGACGACGTGGCGGTACTCATCGCCCGGCCCCGACCATGTCCGCGATCCGCGGGAGAGGAGTGACCCTCGCACGGTTCCGCGCCGCCTGGGGCCGGCCGGCCGTCCCTCACCGCGGCGGCCCGAGGACGCCACGTTCGGCAACGGCTCTGCGCAGACGCGACGCCCTATCGGCCGTTTCCCGGGCCGACGGGGACAGGGCGCCGTTCTCGGACATCAGGGCATGGAACTGCTGCTGCTCGTAAGGCACCCCAGGAGGCAGCGCCGCGATGTGCCAGTGCAGATGGGCGTTCCCCTGCTGACTGCCGAGGCTGTACAGATAGGTTCGCTCGCAGTCATGGACGTCCTCGACCGCGAGAGCGATCTCGCGGACGACGAGCATGAGCCGGGAATAAGCCGTCTCGTCCAGATCGCGGACGACATGCTCGATGTGCGCCTTCGGGGCCACCAGGACCTTTCCGGGCAGCGTGGGCCATCGGTCGAGGAAGGCCACATGGTGCTCGTCCTCGAAGACGGTCTCGTGCCGGTAGTCGGGGTGTCCGGCGAGAAATGCGCAGACGAAGCACGGCCCACTACGCGTTCGTTCGACGTACGACCGGATATTCACGGCTTCGCGGTCCACCGGCATCAGAGCCCCTCTCCATGGAAGGCATCAGTCTGCCGTGGCCCGTGGACGGGAGGGTGAGCGGTCGCCCCTCAGCGCTTCCACCCGGCCATGACGGCCATCGTGCCGAGGCCCAGCCCGAGAGCCACCATCGACCGGGCGGATCCGAACCCATCGGCGAGCAGGCCGGGCGTGTCTCGCCGTGGCCCCGAACGCCCCTGCCTGAGGGGCCAGGGGGCGTTCGCTGTCCATGGCGGCCGCGTGACTCCCAGGCGGTGCTCTTCACCGGCGGCGGGGTGCGCGGACGAGCTGCCGGTGGGCGGACGCGGGGCCGAAGCGGATCCCGTCGTAGCCATGGGAGATGGTGCCCGCGGCGCCGACGTCCCGTCAGCGACCTTGACACGTGTTGATGCATGACGGTATGTCAGCTCTCTCCTGCACGGGTACGCCGGGCACGGGTGACGTTCGAGTCCACCGGGTCGAGAGCGGGCCGACCGCCCTGGCTTCAGTGGGGCAGTGCCAGGAGCCGACGCTGCACGACGGACAACAGTCCCGCCGCCCGGCGCGGGGTTCGGGGCGGGGCGATCCGGTGGACGTTCCGGCATCGTGAAGGGATGTGAGCCGTCCGGCGACGACGGCGTCGGAGAGGACGGGGCGGGGCGGCGAGCGGCTTCGGCACGAACGTCTGCTCGTTCCGCTGCGTCGTGCGTACCGGCCCCGCACAGCATCAGGAGGCCCCGCACACCATTCACGGGAGAGGGCCGCGGTGGCTCCGCGTGAGCACCCCGGCCGCCCGTCGGTCGGCGCGAAGCCCATGCCCTGCCTGCGCGACGACCCCTTCTCCGCCTTGGGTCGGACGTGAGGCCCGGTCGCCGCACTCCGCTCAAGCGGCACCGTTTGAATGATCAAAGTGCCAGGGGGTTACCATATGAGCGCCGCCTAGCTCGAAAGATAAATCTGTGACTGTCAACGAGGACTCGTTCACCAGCTGGAAGAACCGCGAGGAGATCGCGGAGTCGATGATCCCCATCATTGGGAAACTGCACCGGGAGCGGGATGTCACGGTCCTGCTTCACAGCCGCTCCTTGGTGAACAAGTCGGTGGTCAGCATCCTCAAGACCCACCGCTTCGCCCGGCAGATCGCCGGTGAGGAGCTCTCGGTCACCGAGACGCTGCCCTTCCTGCAGGCTCTCACCACGCTGGATCTCGGCCCTTCCCAGATCGACATCGGCATGCTCGCCGCGACGTTCAGGACCGACGACCGCGGTCTCTCGGTCGAGGAGTTCACCGCCGAGGCCGTCGCCGGTGCCACGGGTGCCAACAAGATCGAGCGCCGCGAGGGACGCGATGTCGTCCTGTACGGCTTCGGCCGCATCGGCCGCCTGGTCGCCCGGCTGCTCATCGAGAAGTCCGGCTCCGGGAACGGCCTGCGGCTGCGCGCCATCGTCGTCCGCGGGGGCGGCGGCCGGGCCGTCGAGGATCTCGTCAAGCGCGCCTCGCTGCTGCGCCGCGACTCCATCCACGGCCAGTTCCAGGGCACGATCACCGTCGACGAGGCGAACAGCACGATCGTCGCCAACGGCAACGAGATCAAGGTGATCTACGCCAACGACCCGTCGGAGGTCGACTACACGGCGTACGGTATCAAGGACGCCATCCTCATCGACAACACCGGCAAGTGGCGTGACCGCGAGGGCCTGTCGAACCACCTGCGCCCCGGTATCGGGAAGGTCGTCCTGACCGCACCGGGCAAGGGCGACGTCCCCAACATCGTGCACGGCGTCAACCACGACACGATCAAGCCGGACGAGCAGATCCTGTCCTGCGCCTCCTGCACCACCAACGCGATCGTCCCGCCGCTGAAGGCGATGGCGGACGAGTACGGCGTGCTGCGCGGCCACGTGGAGACCGTCCACTCGTTCACCAACGACCAGAACCTGCTGGACAATTACCACAAGGCCGACCGGCGCGGCCGTTCGGCGCCGCTGAACATGGTCATCACCGAGACCGGTGCCGCCTCCGCCGTCGCCAAGGCCCTGCCCGACCTCAAGGCGCCGATCACCGGCAGCTCGATCCGCGTCCCGGTGCCGGACGTCTCGATCGCGATCCTCAGCCTGCGGCTCGGCCGTGAGGCCGATCGCGAGGAGGTCCTCGACTACCTCCGCAATGTGTCGCTGACGTCGCCGCTCAAGCGGCAGATCGACTTCACCACCGCCCCGGACGCGGTGTCGAGCGACTTCATCGGCTCGCGCCACGCGTCGATCGTCGACGCGGGCGCCACCAAGGTCGAGGGCGACAATGCGATCCTCTACCTCTGGTACGACAACGAGTTCGGCTACTCCTGCCAGGTCATTCGCGTCGTGCAGCACGTCTCCGGGGTGGAGTACCCGACCTACCCGGCCCCGGCGGTCTGATCTCGGCTCCAGCCTCCGCGCGTCGATGCGCGACGTCGGCCGAGGATGCGCAGTGCGTGCGCGACTTTGGGCTCGGCGCGCATCGCCCGCGTTTTGTTGCCGCCGGCTGAAATGCCTTGCGGCCTTTGGGGAACAGTGCGCTGCCCGTACTTCGTAACGTCCAGTGTCCGACGGTACGGAGTACGGGCAGCGCTCCGACGTATGCGCAGGACGCCCCTGGTGTCGATCCGGTACTGCTTGCGCTTCGCGGCAGCCTCGGGAGTGCCGGACCGTGATCCCGTGGGTTCAGGGGAACCGAACACCCGTCAGCGTGAACCCACGGTTCCATCGGCGTGTGCCAGGCCGATGCATACGCGGGTGCGGGAGAAGCACGAGGATCCCGAGCGATCCGCAGGGCTTCGGCGATGATGTCGCCCCGGACGTCCTCGGGTCATGACGGCCGCCCGCCGAACTGCCAGTCGTGCACCTTGATATCGGCGTACCGGTCCGGAGTCAGGACGGCGCGCGCCGTGTCCGGGTCCGGTGCCCGGACCAACGCCGCCGTGCCCAGCCAGACGGAGCTTCTCGGCGCCTGGCGACCTCCGGCTCGACCGACGCGCCCGCGCCGGTCAGTACCGCTGCCAGCTCGGCGGCCTGTGGAGTGCCCACCACGATGCTGAGGCGCGTGCCGCGGGCCGCGAAGTCCCGCACCGACTCGGCGGCGATGAGCCGGCCCCGGCCGATGACGACGAGGTGATCGGCGGTGTTCTGCATCTCCGACAGCAGGTGGCTGGAGAGGAAGACCGTGCGGCCCTCGGCGGCCAGCCGCCGGAAGAGGCGGCGCACCCAGAGCACGCCCTCCGGGTCCATGCCGTTGATCGGCTCGTCGAACATCAACACGGGCGGGTCGCCGAGGAGGGCGGTGGCGATCCCGAGCCGCTGCTTCATGCCGAGCGAGAATCCGCCGATGGGGCTGGTCGCCGCCTCGGCCAAACCCACCTCGTGCAGCACGTCGTCCACCCGACGCAGCGGGATGCCATTACTGCGGGCGAGGGCGGACAGATGGGCCGCGGCGGTGCGTCCGCCGTGGACCTGGCCGGCGTCGAGGAGGGCGCCGACGTGCCGCAGACCGCGTGGGCGGGTGCGGAAGGGGACGCCGCTGACGGTGGCGGTGCCGCCGGTGGGTGCGTCCAGGCCGAGGATCATCCGCAGAGTGGTGGTCTTGCCCGCTCCGTTGGGGCCGAGGAATCCGGTGACCTGGCCCGGCCGCACGGTGAAGGACAGACGGTCGACCGCGGTCCTGCTGCCGTAGCGCTTGGTGAGTTCGTTGACTTCGATCACGAGGTCAACCATGACGGGAGGTCCTCGTCCGGGCATGGGGCCGTGGATGGCAATCGCGCGGCCGGGTCGGCCCGCGGGCGTACATCCCTGGGCCGATGCCGCGCGGGCGGTGGCTGGTTAGTGTCGCGGCATGGACGCCGCACCGCCCCGTTGCCTGCGCGCGTCCTCGCCTCGCAGCCTCCCTCTCGGAAGGACACACCACCGATGACGAGATCGAAGACCGTGGCCTGGGCGGGGGGTGTCCTGTACCTCTTCGCGCTGGTTCTGCTGGTGGGGGGTGCGCCGCGGGCCTCGGGGACGGTCCACGGCGTCGGGGCGCTGCTCGCTGCGACCCTGCTCGTCGGTGTGCTGCGACGGGCGCCGCTGCCGACTCTGGCCATGACGCTGTTCGGGGCCACCGCCGTGGTGGTGTTTACTTCCGGCGCCGTCCCGACGAGCCGGTCGGTGACGTTCCAGGGCGAGTTTCTGCCGTATGCGGCGGCGGACCTCGTCCTGGGGTTCATCGTCGCCACCCGCGCGCGGCGCGCTTCGATCGTCGCCGTGGCGGTGTCCTTCGCCGTGCAGATCTTGCTGATCGGCGGCTTCGCGAACGGGGACAACCTGACGGTCAACGGCGTGATCGCCTTCTTGGCGATGGCTGCGTCCTGCACGGTCGGTCTGCTGAGCCGCGAGCGTCGCGAGCACGCGGTGGTGTTGCGTTCGCAGGAGGTGGTCGAGGCCGTGACCGCCGAACGGCTGCGGATCGCGCGGGAACTGCACGACATGGTTGCGCACAGCATCGGCATCATCGCCATCCAGGCAGGGGTGGGGAGCCGGGTCATCGAGACGCAGCCTGCGGAGGCGCGCGAGGCGCTGCGAGTGATCGAGGCCACCAGCAGAGAGACCCTGTCGGGTCTTCGGCGCACGCTGGTGGCGCTCCGTCAGGCCGACCTGGGTGGCGTAGCGGACTCGGGGCAGGCCCTGCTCGTACCCTCGCCGGGGCTGGCGGACGTCGAACGGCTGGCGGCGGCGACTGCTGACGCGGGGGTACGCGTCGAGGTGTGCCGCAGTGGGGAACAGCGTCCTCTGCCGGCCGACATTGACCTGTCCGCCTACCGTATCGTGCAGGAGGCGCTGACCAACGTGGTCCGCCACGCAGGCGCCGGGCATTGTCGGGTGGCCATCGACTACGGGGACGAGGAGCTGTCCGTGGAGGTCGTCGACGACGGGCGGGGCGCCGCTGAGAACGGTTCGGCCCATGGCTTCGGCATGGTGGGGATGCGGGAGCGGGTCGGTCTGCTGCACGGCCACCTCAGCGCGGGGCCGTGTCCCGAGGGCGGCTTCCGGGTGGCGGCGCGGCTGCCGCTGCCCGAGCCCGTCGCCGTTCCGGTGGAGGCCCGATGACCGTCCGGGTCGTGCTCGCCGACGACCAGCCGCTGGTGCGGTCCGGTCTGCGCGTGCTCATTTCCGATCAACCCGGCCTGGAGGTCGTCGGCGAGGCCGCCACCGGCATCGAAGCGCTCCAACTGGTCAGGGACGTCAGCCCGGATGTCGTGGTGATGGACATCCGGATGCCCGGCATGGACGGGATCGAGTCCACTCGGCGGATCACCGCCGGCCCGGCGACCACGCGCGTCCTCGTCCTGACCACCTTCGACGAGGACGATCACGTCTACGGCGCGCTCCGGGCCGGCGCGAGCGGCTTCGTGGTCAAGGACATGGCGCTGGACGACATCCTCGCGGCGATCCGCGTCGTCGCCGACGGCGACGCACTGATCGCGCCGGGTGTCACGCGCCGTCTGATCGCTGACTTCGTCAGGCGCCCCGTGGCTGCCTCGGAGCGCTCCCCACGGCCGGTCGACGGCCTCACCGAGCGGGAACGGGAAGTGCTGACGCTGGTCGGACGCGGCAGGTCGAACAGCGAGATCGCAGAGGATCTCTTCATCACGGTGGCCACCGCCAAGTCGCACGTGTCACGGCTGTTCACCAAACTGGGCGCCCGGGACCGGGTTCAGCTCGTGATCACCGCCTATGAAAGGGGGCTGGTCACGCTGCCTCGCTGAGCGCGTCCCCGGGCCCGTGGCGAAGTCGGAGACGTCGCGACACCCCGTCTCGTGGACGAGCTGCTGGAAAGCAGCCGCTGAGGCTCGCGCCGTGATCCGGTTTGCTGCCGCCTGCCGCCTGCCGCCTGCCGCCTGCCGCCTGCCGCCTGCCGCCTGCCGCCTGCCGCCTGCCGCCTGCCGCCTGCCGCCTGCCGCCTGCCGCCCCGCACCGGAGCGGTGCGCACGCAGCGTCAGGGTTTCAGGGCGCGCTCGACGCGGAGACGGGCTTCGTCCAGACAGGCGTTCACACTGGTCTGGGGTGTCGGTGGTTCCGGGACGTGTGAGCACATGCGCAGCGGTGCGTCGAGCCAGGCCCACTCCTTGGTGGCGGGGTCGGCGAGGCCGTCCGTCTGTTCCGCGACCGTGTCGTGGAGGTGGTCCGGGTCCGCGAGCAAGCGGTCCAGGCTGTCCGGGGTCACCCGGTCGGCGGGGACGGCATCGCGGATCGCCAGGACGTAGAGACCGACGGCCAGAATCGCGCGGATGCGCATCGCGTCCCAGGCGGTCAGCACGCGCCGGTTCGTGAGCACGGTCGCGCGGTCCAGCGCGGCCGTCCACGCCGTTGTGCGGCGGTCGGTGGTCGTCCCTCTGTCTCCCCCCTGGCATCGGCAGGACCACCGGCTTGAGCCCGTGCCCTGGTGGCCGAGAACCCGACGCCTCGGCGTAGTCCGCTCGTATCCGCCGGGGAGGGCGCGGGCGGACACGGACGAGCCCCGCACACCCGGGCCGGTCCCGGGAACACGCCGTCGGCAGTCCGCCCCACCGGGCCCTCCACATGTTTCGATGCGCGACGGGGGAGGAACAAGTGGGTACCTTACGGTAGTTGCCCCTGGTCATCGTGAAGGAGTGCGTACATGACGGTCTCACTCGGTCTTGGTCTCCCGCAGATGAAGCAGTACGACATCGGCCGTGATGTGGCCACCGTCGCGCGCGCGGCGGAGGAGGCCGGGTACGCGAGCCTGTGGGTCTTCGAGCGTGTCCTGTTCCCCGAGCCCGCGACCCAGGGGCTCTATGGTGTGCCGGGACTGCCGTGGCCCGACCAATATCGCAGTGTCGCCGACCCGCTGGTCACGCTCGCGCTGGCCGCCGCGGCGACCGACCGGGCGCGGCTCGGGACCAGTGTCCTGGTCGCGCCGTTGCACGTGCCGTTCCAATTGGCCCGTTCCCTCGCGTCGCTGGATGTGGCGAGCGGTGGGCGAGTGGTCGCGGGCCTGGGCACGGGATGGTCTCTGGACGAGTACGCGGCCGCCTCCGTCGCGCCCTTCGAGAAGCGCGGCGCGGTCCTGGACGAACTGCTGGACGTGTGCGCGGCCGTCTGGGGACCGGACCCCGTCTCCTACGAGGGCGAGCTGACCACCATCGCCCCGTCCGAGGTCGGCCCCAAGCCGGTGCGCTCCATTCCGGTCTACCTGCCCGCGAACAGCCCGCGTGCCACCCACCGTCTGGTGGACCGGGCGGACGGCTGGATGCCCGTGGCCGCGGGAGCCGCTCAGCTGGCCGAGCAGTGGCAGCGGGTTCAGGACATGGCCGCCGAGCGCGGTCGGGAGCGTCCGCTCGACGTCTGTGCCCGAGCCAATGCGCGGTACAGCGCCAAGCCGGTCGAGGGCACGGGCCGCCAACCCTTCCACGGGAGCGTGGCCCAGATCGTCGAGGACCTGGTGGCGCATGCGGAAACGGGCGTACCGGAGTTCTTGCTGGACCTCCAGGGCGCGACGCGTGACGCCGCGGAACTGATCGACGTGGCGACCGAGGTGTACGAGGCGGCGCGCGCCGCAGGCGTCTGACCGAACGCGTGAGGGTGTCCGGGGCTGCTGCCCGGCGGGAATGGGGCCGGCGGGACGGACGCCGTCACGCGGTCCGCCCTGTTGACGAGTCCGAGCCGTGTGCCGGTACCGGTCGCAAGGCTCGCTCGAAGGGGTGCCGGGGCGACGGGCTCGTGTCGGCACGCCCTCGGACCGGTCCGGACGCGTTGGGTGGACCCCGCCCAGTCGGACACCCCTCACCGATCTTCTGTTCGAGCAGTTCGGCCAGCCGCAGCGCGGTGCGGTCCTCGAACATCGGACCGATGAGCTGCACTCCCACCGGTAGACCCTCGGGGGACCGGCCCGCTGGTATGGCGGTGGCGGGTAGGCCGGGCATGGTGGCCAGACCGGCCCAGACGAGCTGGTCGAAGTACGGGTACTCGACGCCGTCGATGTCGATCCGGCGTTCCCTCGGATCGGGGTTGTGGTCGTGCGGGAACGCGGGAGTGGGTGTGATTGGACACACCACGGCGTCGAACTCGGCGAAGAGCTGCCGCCAGCCGTGGCGGTGGAGCTCGCGACGGCTGTTCGCCTCGATCCAGTCGCGGTGGCTGAACACCATGCCGCGCAGCCGTGCCGCATCGAGACTCTGGTCGTCTGCGCTCAGCCCGGCGGCCCGGGTCCGCAGCTGCTCGTACAGTTCGGGAAAACGTGCAACGGAGCTCGAAAACAGCAACTGCGTGTAGAGCACCGCGGCTTCGGCCAGATCGGGCAGCAGCGGACTGTGCCGTTCGACGCGGGCGCCGCCGTCGACAAGCGCGTCGGCCACCCGGTTCACGCCCGCCAGCACAGCGGACCCGGTCGGAATGTGCGGATGCTTGTCGAGGACCAAGACCCGGAAGTCGCAGAGCCGCTCGTGGCGCGCGGGCGGCAGCGTCACGTCGTGCGCCACACCGAGCGTCAGCGGATCCGGTCCGGCCATTACGTCGAGCAGGAGCGTGAGGTCGCGGGCCGCGCGCGCCATCGGACCGACGACGGCGAGGTCGAGGTCGGCCGGCCATGCCGGCGCGGACGGCGGGACCATACCGCGGTTCGCCGCCAGCCCGAGTGTCGGCTTGTGTGCGTAGACACCGCAGAAGTGTGCGGGGGTGCGCAACGAACCGGCGAGGTCGGAGCCGATGGACAGCGCGCCGAATCCGGACACCAGGGCCGCCGCTGATCCGCCGGAGGATCCACCCGGCGTGCGACCGCGATCCCACGGGTTATTGGTGGTGCCGTAGATCTCGTTGAAGCTCTGCACATCTTGCAGCCCCAAGGGCACGTTGGTCTTACCGAGCACCACCGCGCCTGCGGCCTTGAGCCGCGACACCTGCACCGCGTCCTCGGCCGGCATGTAGTTCCGGTGTAGCGGAATGCCCCAGGTCGTGGGCAGCCCGGCCATGTTGTAGGACTCTTTGACCGTCACCGGAATGCCGAGCAGCGGCCGGTCCTCACCGCGGGCGCGAGCCTGGTCGGCACCGCGCGCGGCGGCCCGTGCACGGTCGAAGTCCGGCACACAGATCGCGTTGATCGCTGTGTCGTCCCGCTCAATACGGGCGATCGCCTCGTCGGTCAGCTCCGCCGAGGTCACTTCACCGGCACGCAAGGCAGTCGCGAGGTCTTCGGCCGTCGGAAATTCCACTCCATGAATCGGACCGTATAGGCCTCTGGAGCAGGTCATGAAATGCCGCTTTGCACAACGGGGTGGATGTCTCAATACTCATCATGTTCCTCTCCCGGAGGGATCTGGACCGCCGTGACTCTGGCCGATCAGAGCCCTATCAGGGTCGGAGCGTCGGCGATGCGATAGCCCACCCCGGACGTCGTCGTGATGACCGGTGGGCTGCCCAGCTTGCGGCGCAACCGGCCGATGGTGACCGTCACCGTGTTGGTGAAGGGGTCAACGTTCTCGTCCCACACCTGTTCCAGGAGGTCCTCGGCGCTCAGGAAGCCTGGACTGGCGCGCAGCAGCGCCTCCAGGACGGCGAACTCCTTGACGGACAGCTCCAGCGGATGGCCGTCACGGAGGGCGGTCCGGCGTACCGGGTCGAGTTCGAGGCCGGCGGCACGCAGCGCGCGGGCCCGGGCGGCCGGCCTGCGGCGGGCCAGGGACCGAATGCGCAGGATCAGCTCCGGGAAGTGGAAGGGCTTGGCGAGGTAGTCGTCGGCGCCGAGGGTGAGACCGCTGACCCGGTCGCCGGGCGCCCCGGCCGCAGTCAGCATCAGCACCATCGCGCGTCGTCCCGCTCGGTGATCATTTGGCAGAGCGTGTCGCCGTGGATGCCGGGCAGGTCGCGGTCGAGGACCACCACGTCGTACGCGTTCAGGTTGAGCTTGGCGGCGGCGGCAAGACCGTCGTGCGCAACATCGACGGCCATCCCCTGATCCCGCAGTCCCTCGGCGACGACCTCGGCAAGCGACCGCGCGTCCTCCACGACCAGAACCCTCACCGTGTCACGCTTCCGAACCGGCCGTTGACAGCAGCGCCGCCGCAACGCACAGGCCGCCCTCCGGCCGGGCCAGTAGGGCGAGGCGGCCGCCGTGCGCTGCGACGATCGCTGCGACGATCGACAACCCCAGGCCGGAACTCCCCTCCGACCCCGTCCGGTCGGCGCCGAGCCGCTCGAACGGCTGCGTCAGCCGGTCTACCTGCCCCTGGTCGAGGACGCGCCCGCCGGTCTCGACGACGAGGCGTGCCGCGCTGTCGTCGTGCTCGGTGGAGATCCGGATCCAGCCGCTTTCCTGGTTGTGCACGATCGCGTTGTCGATCATGTTCTCCACCATCCGGGACAGCAGCGCCCGACTACCCCGGGTCCAGGCGCTCGGCCGCACGTCGTCGTCGACGGTCAGCGTCTTCGCGGCAATGTCGGCGGCCCGGGCGGTCAGCGCCTCCCGCGCCAGCTTGCCGAGCGACACAGGGGTCCGGTCGGCGAGGGTGCCGTGCTGCGCCCGTGCAAGGACGAGGAAGCCGCCCAGCAGGTGATCCACCCGGTCGAGCTCGGTCCGCAACCGGCCGGCGAGCGCGAGGGTCTGCGCCGCCGGCTCCGGTTTGGCGACGGCAACGTCCAGCGACGCCCGCATCGTCGCCAGCGGCGTGCGCAGTTCGTGCGAGGCGTTGCCGACAAACCGGCGCTGCGCGACGAATGAGGCTTCGAGACGTTCCAGAAGACCGTCGACCGTGTCGGCGAGCTCCTTGACCTCGTCGACGGGTCCGGCCACGGCGAGCCGCTGATGCAGGTTCTCCGCGGAGATCCGCCGTGTCGCAGCGGTGATCAGCCGCAGCGGGCGCAGGACTCGGCCGGCGAGGACCCGGCCGAGCAGGAGCGAGACGCCCACCATCACCACCAGCGCGATCAGCGAGCCGACCAGCAGCTGGTGGTTCTGCTGCGCATGCACGTCCGAGAGTTGCCTCTCCAGATCCCGGATCCGCTGCCCGGCGGCAAAGTTGGACTGGCCGGCCGGGGGCTGCTCAGGAGCGACGCTCGTCACCCGGCCACCGGACATCAGGTAGGTCAGGGCGAGCAGCACGATTCCGGACCCGAGGAACCCAGTAGCGTACAAGATAGTGAATCGCCGTGCGACGGTTCCGCTCCGCAGCTTGCCCATGTTCCTCTTCCCGCTCAGGTCCGGCCGGACTCAGGATGCCCCGCCGCACCTAACAGCGACATAACAGGGGCGGTTCGGACCACGTTATGGTCGAATCCGTAGAACCGGGTCCATGCTTACGACCAACGAACTACTCCGGCAGGAGTGGACCAGATTCCGACGTCCGGGCCGGCTGATCGCGATGTGGGCTGCGGCTCTGGTCGTCGTCACCCTCGGTCTGCTCCATGCGTTCGGCAACCGCGCGTCCTGCGACGGCCCGTGCCCGGCCGAACCAATCGGGCCGGACGGCTCCCTCGTCAACGACCAGTTCTACTTCCTGCATCGCGATCTGGGCGAGAACGGCAGTATCACGGTCCGGATGACGTCCATGACGGGCACGATCACCTACCCACCGCCGAACCACGACCAGATCGTCCCGGGCCTGGTGCCATGGGCGAAGGCAGGGATCATCATCAAGGACGGTGTCCGCCAGGGATCCTCCTACGCGGCGTTGATGCTCTCTGGCAGCCACGGCGTGCGGATGCAGTACGACTACCGCCATGACACCGCAGGCAGCGACGGTGGGGTCTCGGCCAAGTCGCCGCGCTGGCTGCGGCTGACGCGGTCGGGCGACACCATCACCGGCTACGAGTCCGCCGACGGCGAGCGGTGGGCAAAGGTGGGCACGGCCTAGCTGTCCGGGCTGCCCAGGACTGTGCAGGTCGGTCTGTTCGCCACCTCTCCCGGCGACCTGACGCTGCGGCCTGTCGGCCTTGGCGGTGCCACGGAAGAGGTGCGCTTCACGCAGGCCGCCGGTGTCTTCGACAACGTCGGCCTCAAGGGCGCGGACTCCGCCGGGGGCTGGAGGAAAGACGCCGTCGGCGAGATGAACCAGACTGACTGGGAGAAGTACCACAAGGCGTCCGGAGCGGGGGAGGAGGGCGGCACGATCACCATCACCGGCACCGGCGACATCGGGCCGGGAGGTGCCGAGGATGGCGGCCGCCCGGTGGAGCGTGCCCTCGGCGGCCTGCCCCTCGGACTGCTCATCGTGCTCGTGGTCGCAGTGCGGTTCGCCACCTCCGAGTACCGCGGCGCGCCGATCACCCGCCGGGTGCTCGTGGCGAAGGCGGTCGTCGTCGGAGCCGTCACGTTTGTGACCGGTCTCCTCGCCGTGGGGATCGTGATCCCGGTCGGCGTGGCGATCCTGAAGGGGAACGGGATCTCGGTCATCGGGGTGTCCGCGCTCACCGGAGTGCGGGTCGTCGTCGGTACGGCCGCCGTGCTCGCCCTCGCCGCCACGCTCGCGCTCGCGCTCGGCACCCTGCTTCGGCGCGTCTGGCTCGCGATTCTCGTCGCCGTCCTGGCGATCGCGGTCCCGTACGTGGTGACGTTTTTCCCGCTGCTTTCCGACGGCCTGTCACAGTGGCTGCTGCGGGTTACTCCGGCCGCCGGCTTCGCCGCCCAGCAGACCCTCATTGAATATCCGCAGGTCGTCGCCCACTTCGCGCCCGCCGCCGGATACTTCCCGCTTCCGTGGTGGGCCGGGGTCGCTGTGCTGTGTGTGTACGCGGTGATGCTTCTGGGGCTTGCTCTGAACCGCCTGCCGCAAAGCGATGAGCGGGCCGAGCAACCGGTCGAGTGGAGGTGATTCTTGACGGCGCGGGAGCCCGCGAGTTCCTGTGCCGTCACCGCGGGCTGCCGGAATGCGGCGACTCTCCCCATACCGGACAGCCCTTAGCTGACCGCCCGCCGCCGGGCTGTCGCGTCAAGTTGTATACCGGAGTGCGATGAAGAGAGTGCAGGTAGGGGAGAGATCGGGCATGTCTGGCAAGTGGGGGTGCGAGATCTTGCCTCGTAACATGTCTTGGTATACAAACTGGCCCGGCCGTACATCTCATATCGAGGAGCCCGCCATGTGTGTCGATTCCGCACCGCCCCCGCCCGGCCGTGTCACCCGACGCGGCGTACTCGCCGGGGCCGCCGCCCTCGCGGGCACCGCCGCGGCCCCGTCCGCGGCGGCGGCACCTGGACATGCCCCGGGGCTCGCGTGCCCCGGCACCGCGCCCCGCCGCGTTGTCGTCGGTCGCCACGACTCCGCCACGACTCCGCCATGACTCTCTCCTCCGCCTCGCGATCCACGGCACCGGACCCCGCTCGCTGATCCGGTCTGATCCAGACGAAAGGCCCTGGTGCCGCTTCTGAGACATCGTGTTCCTGCCGATGGGCCGTCAGACGGCCTGACGCGGCCCCTGCCCCTGTCCCTGCCTCTCTCTCCCATCCGAAGGAATCCCATGACGCCCCTCCCTCTCCGATGACCCGGCGTGGTGTCCTGGCCGGTGCCGCCTCCCTGGCAGACACCGGTGTCGCACTGTCCGCGACCACGCCATCCGCCCAGGCCGACCCCCGGAGCCGTCCCGGCAACGCGGTGATCTTCCGTGACGTGCGGCCGATGGGCGCGGCGAAACCCGTGGATCTCACCGTCGTCGACGGCCGGATCACCGGCGAACGGGCCCCCCGGGGTGCCAGGGTGATCGAGGGCGGTGGCCGCATCGCCCTGCCGTCGCTGGTGGACGCGCACATTCATCCCGACAAGACGACGTGGGGCGGCTCATGGGTCTCGCGCGAACCGGCGAACAGCATCGCCGACTTCGCCGCCCAGGACGTGGCACTGTTCCGCAGCCAGCACCGGACGGTGGGCGAGCGGGCTCATGGGCTCATGGCGCATGCAGTGACCCGCGGGACGCGGGCCATGCGGGCACACGCCGACATCGCTCCGGCCTACGGACTGACCTGCGTGGAAGGCGTCGCGCAGGCACGCGAACGGCTCCAGCACGCGCTCGACGTGCAGATCGTGGCCTTTCCGCAGCATGGCGTGGTCCGCGCTCCCGGCACGGCGGCTCTGCTCGAGCAGGCGGCTCGGAGCGGGCTCGTGGACATGATCGGCGGGATCGATCCGATCGGCTTCGACCAGGCGATGGACGAGCAACTGGACCTCGTCTTCGACCTTGCGGAACGGTACGGCGTCGGCGTGGACATCCATCTGCACGACCGGGGCGAGAAGGGCTTGACGGTGCTGCACGCCGTCATCGACCGCACCCGGGCCCTGTCCTTGCAGGGGAAGGTGACCGTCAGCCATGTCTTCTGCCTGCCCGGCCTCTCCGACACCGAACTGGCCGCAATGGCGGAGGACCTCGGTGACCTGGACATCGCCTTGACCACCGTGGCGCCCAGCGAATCACTCGTCCTGCCGATCGCGAAACTGCGGGAGCACGGCGTACGGGTCGGGCTCGGGTCGGACGGGGTGCGTGACTCCTGGAGCCCCTTCGGCAACGCGGACATGCTCCACCGGGCACACCTGCTCGGCTGGGTCACGGATGTGCGCCTCGACGAGGAACTGGCGGCCTGCTACGAGGTGGGCGCGCACGGTGGCGCGGATGTCATGCGGCTGCCCCGCGCGGACTTCTCGCCGGGCTCGCCGGCCGACTTCGTCCTGATGCGGGCCGAGTGCCTGCCGCAGGTCGTGGTGGACATGCCCGCACGGGACCTGGTGGTGCACGGCGGCCGCGTGGTGGCGCGTGACGGCAGGCTGACATGACCGCCGCGTCCTGCCGTCATGCCGTCCCGCAGCGTGCAGCGCCGCGTCGTCCGGCCACCCGCATAGGGTGACGGGATGTCCGGTGTCCGCGAGCGTTCAGCGACTCGCGGGCACCGGGGCGGACGAGGAAGGCACAGAAAGGACGCCGTACGTGACGGCAAGCACCGGCCGGCAGGACGACGGAGGAGAGCCGACGGCCACTACGCCGCGCACGCCACTGAGCGAGCTCGCGCGCCGGGCCATCAGGGAACGCATCATCGACGGCAGCTACGCGCAGGGTGCCCGTGTGGTGGAACGCGAGATCGCCGAGGACCTTCGGATGTCGCGGGTGCCGGTTCGCGAGGCTCTGCGGGCGCTGGTGGAAGAAGGCCTGCTGGACCTGTTGCCGCACAGCGGTGTGCGGGTGCGCCGACTGGAGCGCTCCGATGTGGAGCACCTGTACGACGTGTGGGAACCGCTGGCCATCCAGGCCTCGCGCCTCGCGGCTCGCCGCGTGGCTCTCGCCCCGGCCGAGGAGGCCGCTGAGCTGGCGGCCCTGCGGGCCGCACTGGAACAGGCCGAGGCCGCCGCGGCGGCGGGGGAACGGATGCGGGAGAACGACGCGGGCACCGCCTTCCACGACCGGATCGTGGCGCTGGCGGACAACCCGTTGCTGGCCCAGCTCATGCGGCGGCTGAACGGACAGCTGCGCCTGCTGTTCGGGCTGAACACGGAACCCGCGCCCATGCGCGCGCAGCACAGTGAAATGTACGAACGCATCGCCGCCGGGGACGTCGAGGCCGCCGGGGCGATCACCCTGCTCCACGTCCGCAAGAGCCGAGAGCTCGCCCTGCGGTCCGTCACCTCCACATCCGGCCCCTGAGGAATCCGGCACGCCGCTCATCGGGCAGTGCAGTCCTTCATGAGCCCGGATGTGAACGCTCCTACCCGCGCAGCATCCGTGCGATCTCGGTGTAGCCCTTTTGCTGGGCGTGCTGGAGCGGGCTCACACCGTTCCTGTCGGAGAGGGACCGGTCGGCCCCCGCGTCGAGGAGCAGTTCGACCACTTTCTGGTGAGCCTGGCCGCCGTCACCGAGGATGACGGCCTCCAGGAGCGCGGTCCAGCCGAGGTTGTTGACGTGGTTGACGTCGATGTCGATCTCCGGGTTGGTGATGACCTCCCTGACGTAGTCGACGTGGCCGCGCTCGGACGCGGGGATGAGGGAGGTGCCGCCGTACCGGTTGACGACGGTGTAGTCGGGATGGGCGGCGGCCAGGGTCCGCGCCATGGCCGCGCTACCCGTCACGCCGGTCACCAACCAGGGCGTGTCGTGCCGTCGGTCCAGTGCGTCGGGGTCCGCCCCGGCCTTGACGAGGATGCCGGCCGCTGCCACGTGGTCGCCGGTGACGGCCAGTAGAAGAGGGGTGCGGCCGTGCTCGTCGCGGGTTTCCGGATCGGCACCGCGCTCGATGGCATCGCGTACGGAGTCCGTGGCACCGGAGCGTGCCGCCCCGAGCAGGTCCCGGTCGGCCGCCGGATCCGCGGGGGAGCGGGTCGGTGAATGCGTCGGCGATTTCGCGGGTGAGGCGGCGGTGGTGCCCGCCGGAGGGGTTCGCTGCCGGGCGGCGGTGTCGCTGCTGTCGCTGCCGGACCGGGCGGTGCAGGCGGCAGTGAGCGCGAGCACGCCCGCCAGCGCCGCGAGGAGGCGGACGGAGTGTCGTGCGGGTGTCATGGGTCCTCTCTCGGCTCGGATGCCCGCCGCTGCCCGAGGCCTTCGATCGGGGGGAAGCGCAGCAGATGACGGACCGGGCGGACGAGTGGGCGCCGCCGCATCCAGTCTCAAGCCGCGCGCGGACCCCGTGGTCGGTGAAGCGAATCGGGCAGCGGAGCGGTCCGGATGACTGCCGTGTCGGCCGAACGGTTGATGCGCCGTGCCCGAGGGCCGGGCACGACCGGCCACCGCGTCGCGGATGTGGCCGGTCGTGTCGGCATTCGGTGCGTCGCGGATGCGGTGGGTCGAGTCCAGTGTTGTGGCTGGACAGCTCCACCGGCTCGGCAAACCGTTCCGACCTCAGCTTGGCGTTTAACGTGGGCGGGCTTGGTGTTCTTTGATCGATTCGGCGCGTTTGACGGTCTTGCCGACGTCGTGGTGCCTGGCCCGGTGG
>NZ_JBEYTM010000082.1:0-22580 GCF_040643055.1 Streptomyces sp. NPDC047515 | reverse complement strand
ACCGCATACGCACCGAAGGCATCGAGAAGAACACCCACGACAACCCCTTCGGCGCCGTCCTCTCCTTCCGCGGCACCGTCACCGACACCACCGTCAAGCACGCGCTCTCCGGCAAGGTCATCGAACTCACCGACACCTTCCCGGTCCCCGACGCCAAGGCGTTCGAGGTCGGCCAGTGGTGGTCGGTCCAGGTCGATCCGGTCGCGGGCGGCGGTCGTGACGAACGCGAACTGCAGAAGCTCGTCGAGATCACCGAGATCGTCGACGCGGACCACATCCGGATCGGCTACCTGAACGGCTGGGAACTCGCCGCGGGCCGCACCCTCACCTGGACCCGCGTCGAGCCGGTCCGCGATACCCACGTCCGCAACATGGTCTTCGAGGGGGCCGGCCCCGACGAGTACACCGGCTCGCACCCCGTCAGCTTCGAGTACGCCGTCGGCTGCGACGTCTCCGGAATCCACGCCACCGGGACCTTCTGGCCTGTCATCATGCGCCGCTGGTGCACCCGGTTCCGTACCGAGGACTGCTCGTTGAAGAACCCGCCCACCGTCGAGTACGGCGGCGCGGGCTACCTCACTCAGCAGATCTACTGCCTGTACGGACGGGTCGCGGACTGCACGACCAGCAATGTGCGCCACCTCAACGACCTCACCGCCTCCGCCTACTGCACCGTCGTGAACTGCCACGGCGACGGCGACGACGCCGGCGGCAACCCCTTCACCACCCATGGCCAGTACGAGCACGATCTGCTCTTCGACGGCAACTCGGGGCTGATGGACATAGCCAACTCCGGTGCCCAGTGGGGGATTTCCGCCAAACGGATCACCGTACGCAGACATGTCTGCTCCTGGTTCACCGCGAACACCAAGATCACCGATCTGACGCTCGAAGACATCACGGTGATCGCGCGCCCCACCTTCGACCAGGCCGGCACCCTCACCGTCAACGCCGACGGCGCCCAGGTCCGCGGCTGCACGGCCAAGACCTTCGCCGTCGCCCAGCGCTCCGCCCGCTCCACCCGGCCGACCACCATCAGCGACTGCTCCTTCGAGCCGCCCGCGGGTGCCGTCCTCGTCCAGACCCCGGTCACCGCGCCCATCCACTTCGTACGCTGCGTCTTCAAGGGCGTCGACGGCGCGATCCTGCGCGGCGCGGGGCCCGTCCGCTTCACCGACTGCACCGTCACCGGCTCGGACGACGCGGCCCCGCTCTCGGTCGGATCGGCGGATCTGCTGATCGACGGCGGCAGTTACGACAACACCGGCATCGAGCTCAGTGCCGTGCGCGACCAGCGGCTCACCGTCACCGGCGGCGTCCGTCTCACCGGCAGCAACAAGGCCAAGGCGCTGCTCGGCCGCGCGGCCGGCCCCGGCGGGGTGACCTGGGACATCTCCGCGCTCAGCAGCGCTGCCTCAGGTCCGGACACCGCGCATGTGCGCATCGCCGACGGCACGAACCACTACGCGGCGACCGGCAGCCGCTTCACCGGTGGAACGCTCCATCTCGCCCCGGACGCCCTGGACTCGGCCCTGCACACCGCGTGCGTCGAGGACGGCACCCGGCGCAGCGCGATGCCCGCGAACGGCGCCTCGGTACGCACGGACGGGAACCTGACCCTGTGACCACCGTCGTCAGGACCGCGACCCCGGCCGACGACCCGGCCCTGGCCGCCCTGTGGCAGCTCTGCTTCGACGCTCCGCAGATCGCCCGGCTGCACGCGCTGGACCCGGACCGTCACCGCCGCACGTTCGTCGCGCAAAGCGGTCCGGAGGGCGGGATCGACGCCGTCGTCGTCTACGTACCGAGGCTGATCCGCGACGCGCACGGCACCCCGCAACGGGTCGGCGGCATCGGCAGCGTCGCCACCCGCCCCGAGGCCCGGGGCCAGGGGCTGGCGCGGCTGCTGCTGGCGGAGGCCGAGCGCGCCATGACAGCCGAACAATGCGCCTGGTCCCTGCTGTTCACCGGCACGCCCGGCGTCTACCGGAGCTCGGGGTGGCAGGAATTCGGCAGTACGTACACCGAGGGGGCGCTGGTGCCCGGGGCCGCCTCCGGGGCGTTCCGGGTCCGCGGGGCCACCGCGCGGGACGCCGTGGAGGTGGCCGCCCTGCACCACGCGTACAACGCGAACAGGCCGCTCAGCTCGTTGCGGGCCCCGGAGGACTGGGCGGTGCGCGTGCCCGCCTGGTACGGCGCGCCCGAGCGCTCGCTCGTCGCGGTGGACCCCGGAACGGGGACGCTCGTCGGCTGGATCGTGGCCCAGCACGAGGGGGAGTGCCTGGAGGTACGCGAATTCGCTGGCTCGCCCTCATGCCTGGGCGAGCTGCTCGCCGCCGTCGGTGCACGGGGCCGGGCCGCGGGGCTGACCCGGGCCCGGGTCAGAATCCCGGACGCTCCCGAGGTCCGGGCGGCCCTGCCGGCCCTGCTGACCGACCCCCGGCCGGTGGCGGAGCACGTGGGCATGGCGCGACCGCTGCACGCCACCGCCGAGGCCGTCCGGGCCACGGTCACGGCACCGGGCGCGATCCACTGGTACGGCGACTGCTTCTGAGGGCCGGGCGGTCGTCGGAACGGGGGAACGGCCGCGCCCCGCCCCGGCCGGGATCGCCGTGGCGTACCGCGGAACGCCGTGGCGTACTACGCCTTGTCCGTCGGCGTCGGCTCGTCGTACGCCGACGTCCCCGAGTCCAGCAGGGGCTCCTGGGTCTTGAGGTGGGCCGGGGCGAAGGCCCGCAGCACGTGGTAGCCGGTGATCACCACGATGGTGCCCAGCGCGATGCCGCTCAGCTCGAAGTTTTCGGTGATCTTGAGACTGACCCCGCCGACGCCGATGATGATGCCCGCCGCGGCCGGAACCAGGTTCAGCGGGTTACGAAGATCGACCTTGGCGTTCAGCCAGATCTGCGCGCCGAGGAGGCCGATCATGCCGTACAGGATGACGGTGATGCCGCCGAGCACACCGCCGGGGATGGCGGCGACCACCGCACCGAACTTGGGGCAGAGCCCGAAGAGCAGAGCGAAGCACGCAGCGGCCCAGTACGCGGCGGTGGAGTAGACCCGGGTCGCGGCCATGACGCCGATGTTCTCCGAGTACGTGGTGTTCGGCGGACCGCCCACCGCCGTCGACAGCATCGACGCGGCACCGTCGGCGGCGATCGCGGTGCCCAGCTTGTCGTCCAGCGAGGCACCGGTCATCTCGCCGACGGCCTTGACATGCCCGGCGTTCTCGGCGATCAGCGCGATGACCACGGGCAGGGCGACCAGGATCGCCGACCATTCGAAGCTCGGCGCGTGGAAGGACGGGAGCCCGATCCAGTCGGCCTTGGCCACGCCCGACAGATCGAGCCGCCAGTGGTCGACGGCCTCGGCGCCGCCCGCCGGGGAGTGGATCTTGCCGAAGATCCGGTCGAGGACCCAGGACAGCGCGTACCCGAAGACCAGGCCCAGGAAGATCGCGATGCGTGAGAAGAATCCGCGCAGGCACACCACGGCCAATCCGGTGAACAGCATCACCAGCAGCGCCGTCCACTGGTCCTGCGGCCAGTACGTCGACGCGGTCACCGGGGCCAGGTTGAAGCCGATCAGCATGACGACCGCGCCGGTGACCACCGGCGGCATCGCCGCATGGATGATCCGCGCGCCGAACCGCTGCACGGCGAGACCGGCGAGGAAGAGCACCACACCGACGGCGAACACCGCACCGGTGACCACGGCGCTGCTGCCGCCGCTCGCCCGGATCGTCGCGGCGACCCCGACGAACGAGAGCGAGCAGCCGAGGTAGCTGGGCACCTGCCCGCGCGTGGCCAGCAGGAAGATGGCCGTCGCGATACCCGACATCATGATCGCCAGGTTCGGGTCCAGGCCCATGAGCACCGGGGCGACGAACGACGCACCGAACATCGCGACCACGTGCTGGGCGCCGAGCCCGAACGTACGGGGCCAGGAGAGCCTTTCGTCCGGTCGGACCACGGCCCCCGGTGCGGGGGTCTTCCCGTCGCCGTGCAAGGTCCAGCGCACGCCGAGGCCCATGGTCGCTCCCTGTGTGTAGGTGCGGAGTCCAGTGCCTCGCCCGGCATGGTGCTCACCGCAGAAATGATCAGCGCCATGGTAATGCCGGAACATGCCGCCCTCGCGGCCGGGCTGTGGGCCCGGCCGTCCCGCCCGGATCCCATGCGTGAATCGTGCGCGAAGCATGGTCACTCCGAACAGGCGGCCCTGCGCTCGCACGATCTTGCCCATGAACATTGCTCATGTACGTGATTGATGGGAGTGCTCGATGAGGAGAAGACCCCGTCGCCGCCTGGGCGCCCTGGGCGGACACCGCGTCCAGCGGACGAAGCTCCGCCTCGACCACGGCGACCCGGCCCTGCGCACCGCCGTCCGGGCGCTGACCGCCGAGGCGGAGACTACGCCCGCACGCTGCGCATCGATCCGCAGATCGCGGGCGACGGCACCCAGCCGCAGGAGCTGTCACGCACCCGTGGTCGGCACTACTCGACGTTCGACCTGGTCGCGTACACCCGGCTCGCGGCGATCGGCGAACAGGTCGGTGCGGATCTCTGGGCGTACGAAGGGCCGCAGGGGCAGAGCCTGTTCAAGGCGGTCGACCATCTGCATCCGCTGCCTGCCGCGTCCGGGGCCGCCCTCTGGCCCCACCCGGAGCTGGAGTTCCATCGGTACGCGGCCAGTGACATCGTGCACGCCGCCGCCGCCGCCGCCGCCGCCGCCGCCGACGCCGACGCCGCCGCCGCCGACGCCGACGCCGCCGATGCCGCCGCCGACGCCGGCGACGCGCAGGCCCGTGCCGCCCTCGGGCGGCTCCGGATGCCGCCCGACGGGGACCTGTGGGCGCTGCGCCCCGCCGCGGAACAGCTCGACTCGATCGCCGCTGAACCGTCCGCCGCGCCCCGCGGAGCCGAGGGCTCAGGGGCGCGGCTCGGCGGCTGTCGCGCTCGGAGCACCGGCGTCCGAGGACGACACCGCCCGGCGGTCACCCGCCCGCAGCACCCCGGCCCCCAGCACCAGACCGAACGCCAGCACCGTCACCAGGCCGAACGACACGACCAGCGAGGTCGCCTCGGCCAGCGAGCCGATCGCGGACGGGGCGATGAGCCCGGAGGTGTACGTGATGGTGGCGACGCCCGCGATCGCCTGACTCGGATTCGGGCCGCTGCGCCCGGCCGCCGCGAAGGCGAGGGGGACGACCACGGCGACGCCGAGACCCAGGAGACCGAAGCCGCACATCGCGAGCGGCGCGCTCGGTGACGCGACCACCAGGAGCCCTCCCACCGTCGCCAGGGCGCCGCCCACCCGCACGGTCCTGACCGCTCCGAAGCGGTCGACCACCTTGTCGCCGGCGATCCGGGCGACCGCCATGGTCAGCGCGAACGCCGTCGTGGACGCCGCGGCGAGCCCGGCGGAGGTGTCCATGATGTCCCGCAGATAGACCGCCGACCAGTCCAGGCTGGCCCCCTCCGCGAACACCGCGCAGAAGCCCACCGCGCCAATGATCAGCGCCGACTTGGGCGGCAGCGTGAAGCGCGGCGGCGGCTCCTCGTCCGGCTCGCTGCGCAGATCCAGTACGCCCTGGCAGGCGATCAGGCCGAGCACGGTGAGGACGAGGGAGGCGAGGGTGTGGTGCAGCCGGGCGTCGGCGCCCAGATGCGCGGCGACGGTGCCCGCGGCCGAGCCGACCAGGGCGCCCACGCTCCACATCCCGTGCAGCCCGGACATGATCGACTTGTCGAGGCGGTTCTCCACCTCGACGCCGAGGGCGTTCATCGCCACGTCCGACATGCCGGCCGACGCGCCGTACACGAGGAGCGCCGCGCACAGCGTCAGCAGATTCGGTGCCAGCGCGGGCAGGACCAGCGCCAGCGTCCACAGCGCCAGCAGTCCGCGCAGCGCGGTCCTGGCGCCGAAGCGATGGCTGATCGCGCCCGCCAGCGGCATCGAGAGCGAGGCGCCGATCGCCGGGAAGGCGAGGGCGAGGCCGAGCTGCCCGGCGCTGACCCCGGCGTGGTCCTGGATCCAGGGCACCCGGGTGGCGAAGCTGCCGGTCACCGCGCCATGCACGGTGAAGACCGCGGCCACGGCGAACCTGGCCCGCCGCACCTGCTCCATGCCGAAGGCCGTCTCTGTGGAATCCGTTGTCATACCGCCGTGCCCTCCCTTGGGAATCCTCTGTCACCGGCGACCCCGGTGCGTGCCCTCACGGTGCGCGCCGTAAACTATCAGGAACCCTGCCTGATAAATAGCCCACCCTTTCCACCTGTGCGGCAGTGACCTGGAAGGATCCCGGCATGCCCGCATCACCGAGCACCGCCCGAGCCATCAACGACCGGCTCGCCCTGCGACTGCTCCAGCAGGACGGCCCGCTGACGGCCACGCAGTTGAAGACCCTGACCGGTCTTTCCCGCCCCACCGTCGCCGACCTCCTCGAACGGCTCCAGGGGGCTGGCCTGGTCCGGGTGGTCGGTGAGTCGGGCGCCGAGCGCCGCGGTCCCAACGCCCGGCTGTACGGGATCGTCGCCGACCGTGCCCACCTCGCCGCGCTCGACGTGCGCACCGGCAGCGTCGCCGTGGTCGTCGCGGACCTCCTCGGCGCCACGCTCGCCGAGGCCACCCTGCCCATCGGCGGCGACACCGGCACCGAGGTTGCTGCCGAACAGGCCGCGGCACTGCTGGAACGCACCGTCCGCGAAGCGGGCGCCGCCCCGCTGCACAGCGTCGGCATCGGCGCGCCCGGCCTGATCGACCCGGTCACCGGCGAACTGCACGACACCACCGGACTGCCCGCCTGGCACCGGCGACTGGTCCGAGTGCTCCAGCAACGGCTGCCCGCCACCGTGCTGGTCGAGAACGAGACCAATCTCGCCGCCGTCGCCGAGCACCGCATCGGCGCGGCTCGCGAACGCGACACCTTCGTCCTCTTCTGGCTCGGGCACGGCGTGGGCGCGGCCGTCATGCTGGACGGGAAGCTGCGCCGCGGGGCCTCCGGCGGCGCGGGCGAGATCGGATTCCTGCCGGTGCCGGGCGCGGTCGGACCCCCGTCGGCCGTCAACTGCGACGGGGGCTTTCATTCGTTGGTGGGTTCCGCCCCGGTCTGTGCACTGGCCGCCGCCCACGGCATCGTGGCGCCTGCGGACACGGCCGAGGGGGACAAGGAGCCGGGCGCCGCGTTCGCCGTACGGGCCGCGCTGGCGGGGGAGGGGGAGAGCGAGGCGTTCCTGGACGCCCTCGCCGAGCGGCTCGCACTCGGCGCCGCCGCCATCGCCTCGGTCCTCGACCCGGGCTGCGTGCTGCTGGCGGGCGAGGTCGGCCACGCGGGCGGTGACGCGCTCGCGGCACGGGTCGAGGAGCGGCTGGCCGGAATGTCCCCGCTGCGTACCGAGGTCAGGGCCGGGCGGCTGGGCGGTGCCGCGGTGCTCCGTGGCGCGCTGTTCGCCGCACGGGAGTCGGCCCAGGACGAACTGTTCACCCCGGCCGGCTGAACCGCGCGGCGAAGCAGGCAACGGCGACACCGGGGGTCTCGTGGAGCCCGTCGGGGCGACAGGGCTCCTGGTCGGCGGCGGCCGACGGGCTGGCGGCGAGCGCGCCCATCAGCAGTCCGGCGCCGGCTGTGCCGTTGCGGACCCCGTTCCGCGCCTCCTGTGAGCCACCCCACAGGTGCTCACCCGTCTGGCCCACCCGAGGGCGTGGCACACTGCTCGTGTACCAGTAGCAGCGCACTCCGGGGTCGGTGCAATTCCGAACCGGCGGTTATAGTCCGCGACCCGTCCGCATCCAGCGGCCGGTTGACCAGGTGAGATTCCTGGACCGACGGTTAAAGTCCGGATGGGAGGCAGTGCGCGGCGGGCCGTTTCACGGGTACGCCGCCGTCGGCGGATGGTCTTCGGGCGACCGATCCATCCGTTTGTTCCGGCATTTCGGCGTTCCCGTGTCGCGTTCCCGCTTCATCTGTCGTCATCGACAGGCCCCGGAGTCCGTGCCCGAAGAGGCAGGAGGACCCGGTGCCCACCGCAGCCGACATCACCGCCATGCGCCGAGCGATCACGCTCGCGGCCCGCGGTCTCGGCTCCACCAGTCCCAACCCGGTCGTCGGCTGCGTCATCCTCGACGCCGCGGGACACCAGGTCGGGGAAGGATTCCACCGGCGCGCCGGCGGGCCGCACGCCGAGATCCACGCCCTGCACGCCGCAGGCGACGGAGCCCGGGGCGGCACCGCCTACGTCACCCTCGAACCCTGTAACCACACCGGCCGCACCGGCCCCTGCGCCCAGGCGCTCATCGAGGCCGGTGCCGCCCGGGTCGTCTACGCGGTCGGCGACCCGAACCCGCAGGCCACCGGCGGTGCGGACACCTTGCGCGCGGCCGGGATCAAGGCCGAGCAGGGGCTCCTGGCGGACGAGGCCGAGGCGGGCAACGCGGCCTGGCTGACCTCGGTGCGCCTGGGCCGCCCGTACGTCCTGTGGAAATACGCGGCGACCCTGGACGGCCGGATCGCGGCCGCCGACGCCACCAGCCGCTGGATCACCTCTCCCGAATCCCGCGCCGACGTCCACCGGCTGCGCGCCGAGGCCGACGCCGTCGTGGTCGGCTCCGGCACCGCCCGTACCGACGATCCCCAGCTCGGTGTACGGGGTGTCGAAGGCGCCGTACAGCCCCTGCGGGTGGTCGTGGACACCGACGCCACCGCCGTACGCCCCGGTGCCCGGGTCCTCGACGACACCGCGCCCACCCTGATCGCCGTCGCCGAGGACGCCGACACCCACCGTCTCCCCGAAGGGGTCGTCCTGCGGCTGCCGCGCGCCGCCACCGGCCCCGGCCTGGACATCCCCGCCCTGCTCACCGCCCTGTACGAGCGTGGCATCCGCTCCGTACTCCTCGAAGGCGGCCCGACCCTCGCCGGGTCCTTCGTCGCCGCGGGATCGGTCGACAAGGTCGTCGGCTATCTCGCCCCCGTACTCCTCGGCGCCGGCCCCGCGGCCCTCGCCGACGCCGGAATCTCCACCATCGCCGAGGCGTTGCGCCTCGATGTGACCGAGACCGTCCGTATCGGCCCCGATCTGCGCGTCACCGCCGTCCCCGGCCCTGCCCGGAAGGGAAACTGAGTGTTCACCGGAATTGTCGAAGAACTGGGTGAAGTCACCGCCGTCGAGGAACTCGGCGACGCCTCCCGCTTCCGCCTGCGCGGTCCCGTCGTCACCGAAGGCGCCAAGCACGGCGACTCCATCGCCGTCAACGGTGTCTGCCTCACCGTCGTCGACTTCGGCGAACACGAGTTCACCGCCGATGTGATGGCCGAGACCCTGAACCGGTCCAGCCTCGGCGCCCTGGAGGTCGGCTCCCGGGTCAACCTGGAGCGCCCCATGGCGCTCGGCGGCAGGCTCGGCGGCCACATCGTCCAGGGCCATGTCGACGGCACGGGCCGCATCGTCGAGCGCAAGATCTCCGAGAACTGGGAGATCGTGAAGATCTCCCTCCCCGCGGACCTGACCCGCTATGTGGTGGAGAAGGGGTCGATCACCGTCGACGGCGTCAGCCTGACCGTCGTGGACGCCGGACCCGACTACTTCACGATCAGCCTCATCCCCACCACCCTCGCCCTGACCACGCTCGGCATCAAGAAGCCCGGCGACCCGGTCAACCTGGAGGTGGACGTCATCGCGAAGTACGTCGAGCGGCTGCTCGGCCACACCGCGCGGCAGCCCGAGGAGCCGGCGAAGTGACCGCGCTGAACTGGCTGAACTCGGAGGCGTTCACCGTCTTCGGGCAGCACATCATCTGGTCCGACATGATCGGCAACACGGTCGGTCTGTTCGCGCTCACCCTGGGCTGGCTCCGCTCGATCTGGACCTGGCCCGCCCAGCTCCTGTCCGGCGTCGTCCTGGTCGCCGCCAATGTGTCCGTGCACCAGGCGGGCAGCGTCGGCAAGCAACTCGTGGTCATCGCCGTGGCCGTCTGGGGCTGGCAGCAGTGGACCCGGGGCAGGCGACAGGCCCAGGACGGCTCCATCGCCGTACGGTTCGCCAGCTGGCGCGAGCGCGGCTGCCTGCTCGGCGGCGCCGCGCTCGGCACCCTCGCGGTCGGCGGTCTGTTCACCGCGTTCCCCTCGCTCTCTTGGAGCCCGTGGGCGGACGCGTACATATTCGCCGGCACGCTCGTCGCGATGTTGGCGCAGGCTCGCGGCATGGTCGAGTTCTGGTTCGCCTGGCTCCTCGTCGACCTGGTCGGGGTACCGCTGAACTTCCACAGCGGTCTCGCCTTCTCCGGTCTCATCTACGTCGTGTACGGCGCCCTCGTGCTGTGGGGCATGCGCGACTGGTGGCTGCGTTCGCGGACACCCGCTCTGGAAGGAGCCACGGCATGACTGCCCAGCCCACCTGGTTGCACCGGGACCACGGGAGCGCGGTCGAGGGCCTCACGCTCGACCCCGTCGAACAGGCCATTCGCGAGATCGCCGCCGGACGGCCCGTCGTGGTCGTCGACGACGAGGACCGGGAGAACGAGGGCGACCTCGTCCTCGCGGCCGAGAAGGCCACCCCCGAGATCGTCGCGTTCATGATGAGCGAGTGCCGCGGTCTGATCTGCGCCCCCATGGAGAACGACGAGCTGGAACGGCTCGAACTCCCGCAGATGGTCGACCACAACACCGAGTCGATGCGCACGGCGTTCACCGTCTCCGTCGACGCTTCGGCGGCCCACGGCGTGACCACCGGCATCTCCGCCGCCGACCGGGCAGCCACCCTCCGGCTGCTGGCGGGCGGCGAGGCGGGCCCCGGCGACTTCGTACGGCCCGGTCACATCTTCCCGCTCCGCGCCCGCTCCGGCGGTGTGCTGGTCCGCAACGGCCACACCGAGGCCGCGGTCGACCTTGCCCGGCTCGCCGGGCTGCGGCCCGCCGGAGCGATCGTCGAGATCGCCGGCGAGGACGGCGTGATGCTGCGGCTGCCCCAGCTGATCCCGTTCGCCCGCAAGCACGGCCTCACGATCATCTCCATCGAGGACCTGATCGCCTACCGCCGCACCTCGGAGCCGACCGTCCGCCGCGAGGCCGAGGTACGGCTGCCGACGGGCTTCGGCGCGTTCACCGCGTACGGCTACCGCTCCACGACCGACGGCGTCGAGCATGTCGCGCTCGTCCACGGCGACATCGCGGACGGCGACGACGTCCTGGTGCGGATCCACTCCGAGTGCCTGACCGGCGACATCTTCCAGTCGCAGCGCTGCGACTGCGGACCCCAGCTGCACGCCTCCATGCGACGGATCGCCGAGCGGGGCCGCGGCGTCGTCGTCTACCTGCGAGGTCACGAGGGGCGGGGCATCGGCCTGCTGTCCAAGCTGCGCGCCTACGAACTCCAGGAGCGCGGCGTCGACACCCTCGACGCCAACCTGGAGCTCGGTCTGCCGGCCGACGCCCGGGACTACGCGGCCGGCGCCCAGATCCTCAAGGACCTCGGCGTCCGGAGCCTGCGGCTGATGACCAACAACCCCGACAAGACGGCCGCGGTCCTGCGGCACGGTCTGGCCGTCACCGGCCGCGAACCGATGCCCGTCCAGGCCGGCGAACACAATCTGAGCTACCTGCGCACCAAGCGCGACCGCATGGGGCACGACCTCCCCTGGCTCGACGCCGCCCCGGCGTCGACCTGCGGCAACCAGTGAACGATCACGGAAACGAGCGGTGGGAGAGACATGAGCGGCAAGGGCGCACCCGAACTGTCCGTACGCAACTGCGGTGACCTGCGTGTGGCGGTCGTCGCCGCGCAGTGGCACGAGAAGGTCATGGACGGACTCGTCGACGGCGCCCTGCGCGCCCTGCACGAGCTCGGCATCGACGAGCCGACCCTGCTCCGGGTACCCGGCAGCTTCGAACTCCCGGTGGTCGCCAAGGTCCTCGCCGGCCGGGGCTACGACGCGATCGTCGCCCTCGGAGTGATCATCCGCGGCGGCACCCCGCACTTCGAATACGTGTCCCACGGTGTCACCAACGGTCTCACCCAGGTCGCCGTCGACACCGGCGTCCCGGTCGGCTTCGGCGTACTCACGTGCGACACCGAGGAGCAGGCGCTCGACCGGGCCGGGCTGGAAGGGTCCAACGAGGACAAGGGGCACGAAGCCGTCACCGCGGCCGTCGCCACCGCCGCCACGCTGCGCACGGTCAGCGAGCCCTGGCGCTGAGTGGAAGGGGTGGACCCCGTACTCTAAGGACCATCATGGCGAACAAAACCTTTGAAGAGCTCTTCGCCGAGCTGCAGCTCAAGGCCGCCGACGGCGATCCCTCCACCTCCCGCACCGCCGAGCTGGTGGACAAGGGCGTCCACGCCATCGGCAAGAAGGTCGTCGAAGAGGCCGCCGAGGTCTGGATGGCCGCCGAGCACGAGAGCAAGGACGCCGCCGCCGAGGAGATCTCGCAGCTGCTGTACCACGTCCAGGTGATGATGGTCGCCCGCGGGATCTCGCTCGACGACGTCTACGCCCACCTCTGAGCACGACCTCCCCACCGCACTCCGTACGACCGCACACCGCATATCCGGACAAGACTCCCTCCTCGCAAAGGAAACCTGACCTCATGCTGCGCATCGCCGTCCCCAACAAGGGTTCACTCTCCGGGCCTGCGATGGCGATGCTCCATGAGGCCGGCTACCAGCAGCGCAAGGAGTCCAAGGAGCTCGTCCTCGTCGACCCCGAGAACGAGGTCGAGTTCTTCTACCTGCGGCCCCGCGACATCGCGATCTACGTCAGCTCCGGCCGCCTCGACATCGGCATCACCGGCCGGGACCTGCTGCTGGACTCCGGCGCCGACTCCGAGGAGATCCTCCAGCTCGGCTTCGCCCGCTCCACCTTCCGTTACGCCACCAAGCCCGGCACGGCCCAGGGCCCGCAGGACTTCGACGGCAAGACGATCGCCACGTCCTACGAGGGCATCGTCGCCAAGCACCTCGCCGACGTCGGTGTCAACGCCTCCGTCGTCCACCTCGACGGCGCGGTCGAGACGGCCATCGAACTCGGTGTCGCCCAGGTCATCGCCGACGTCGTGGAGACCGGCACCAGCCTGCGCAACGCCGGGCTGGAGGTCATCGGCGAGCCGATCATGAAGTCGGAGGCCGTCGTCATCCGCCGCACCGGCGCTCCGGACGACGACCCCAAGGTGCGGCAGTTCCTCCGCCGCCTCCAGGGCGTCCTGGTCGCCCGCTCCTACGTGATGATGGACTACGACTGCCGTGTCGAGCACCTGGAGCGCGCGGTCGCCCTCACCCCGGGCCTGGAGTCGCCGACCATCTCCCCGCTGCACCACGAGGGCTGGGTCGCCGTCCGTTCCATGGTCGCCGCCCGGGAGGCCCAGCGGATCATGGACGATCTGTACGACCTCGGCGCCCGTGCCATCCTCACCACCGCCATCCACGCCTGCCGCCTCTGACGGCCGGGCGACCACCGGAAGACAGAAGAAACACGATGTCCGCCCCCGCGCCCCGGCCCGAACTCCCCACACTCCCGGTCACGTTCCGGCCGACCCGAACCCGGGTGGTCCTGCTGACCGTGGGGGCGGCGATGTTCGTCGTCATCACCGCCATCGCCCTGACCCTGGAGCAGCTGAGCGCGGGGGAGCGGTCCAGCTTCGTCTTCACCGCGCTGCTCTTCTTCGGTGTGCTGGCGCTGCTCAGCCGCCCGAAGGTGGTCGCCCACGAGGACGGGGTGACCGTGGTCAATCTCACCCGAACGCGCCGGCTGTCCTGGGCCGAGATTCTCCGTGTCAATCTGCGTGTCGGCGACCCCTGGGTCTTTCTCGACCTGAGCGACGGGACCAGCATGCCCGCCCTCGGTATCCAGCCGGGAATCGCCAAGCAGCAGGCCATCCGCGACGCCCGCACGCTCCGCGCCCTCGCCGAGAACCACGGCACCGGTACGGACAACGGCTGAGCCCCCTGCCCCGTACGGCCTCTTCTTGATTACTCTGGAGGACGGCGGCGCTCCGAGCGCCCCGCCCCGCACGAGAGGTCCACGAGGCCGGCGGGGCTTTCCTGCGACCCAAGGAGTGACTCCTTCCAGCAATGGACGGATCGTCCGGTAGTACCTGCGCCGCCCCTTCCCCGGAGGCGGCGGAATGACCACCCCCCTGCTGCTGCTCAGCGCAGCGTTCCTTCTCATCCTCGCCAACGGATTCTTCGTGGCAGCCGAATTCGGGCTCGTCACGGTGGAGCGGCCGGACGCCGAGCGCGCCGCCGCAGAGGGCGACCGGCGGTCCCGCACTGTCGTCGAAGCCCTGCGCGAACTCTCCTTCCAGCTCTCCGGCACCCAGCTCGGCATCACCATCACCTCGTTGGTGGTCGGCATGCTCGCCGAGCCGGCACTGGCCCAGTTGCTGGACGGCCCCCTCGCCGTCACCGGTCTGCCCGACGGTGCCGTGTCCGGCATCAGCGTGGTGATCGGGATGATTCTGGCCTCCGCCGTCCAGATGGTCATCGGCGAACTCGTGCCGAAGAACTGGGCGGTCTCCCGGCCGCTCCAGGTGGCCCGGTTCGTGGCCGGCCCCCAGCACCGTTTCTCCGCCGCTCTCCGGCCGGTGATCAGCCTGCTGAACACCGTCGCCAACCGGCTGGTGCGGCTGCTGGGCGTCGAACCCACCGATGAGCTGGCCTCCGCCCGCACTCCCGGGGAACTGGTCTCCCTGGCCCGCCACTCGGCCGAGGCCGGCACCCTCGAACAGGACACCGCGGATCTCTTCGTACGGACCCTGTCGCTCGCCGGACTCACCGCCCAGCACGTCATGACCCCGCGGGTGAAGGTCAGCGCCCTGCAGTCCTCGGCGACCGCGGAGGACGTCCTCAACCTCACCCGTGCCACCGGCCTCTCCCGGTTCCCGGTCTACCGGGAGCGCATCGACGAGGTCATCGGCATGATCCACCTCAAGGACGCGCTCGCCGTGCCCGCCCAGGACCGGCTGCGCACCCCGGCCGGCCGGATCGCCGTAACGCCGCTGCTGGTGCCGGAGACCCTGCCCGTCGAACAACTGCTCCAACGGCTGCGCAACGAGCAGCCGATCGCCGTCGTGGTCGACGAGTACGGCGGCACCGCCGGAGTGGTCACCCTTGAGGACATCATCGAGGAACTCGTGGGCGAGGTCAGGGACGAGCACGACGCCGAAGGCGCCGACCGGCCCGAACTGGCCCCCGCCGCTCCCGAGGACGGCCGCCCGGCCTGGGACGCCGAGGGCAGCTGCCGGGTCCTGATCCTGCGCCGGATAGGACTCGACGTACCCGACGGCCCGTACGAGACCGTGGCGGGACTCGTCGCCGATCTGCTGGGACGCATCCCCGCCCCCGGTGACCGGGCCGAACTGCCCGGCTGGCGGATCTCCGTCCGCCAGGTCGACCACTACCGCGCCGAGAAGGTCCGCTTCGTACGCACGGTGGAGGCGGCCGATCCGGTGACCGCGGTCCCGCTGTCCCAGGACGCCCTGGAGGCCGTGCGATGAGCCTGGTCCAACTGCTCTTCGCCGGGCTTCTCGTGCTGGCGAACGGCTTCTTCGTCGGAGCCGAGTTCGCGCTCGTCTCCGTACGGCGCAGCCAGATCGAACCACTGGCGGTGGCCGGCTCGGGCCGGGCCCGCCGGACGCTGTACGGACTGGAGAACCTGCCGCAGATGATGGCCGCCGCCCAGTTCGGCATCACCGTCTGCTCGCTGACCCTCGGCGCCGTCGCCGAACCGACCGTGGCCCATCTGCTGGAGCCGGTCTTCCAGGCGATCCACCTGCCCGAGGGCCTCATCCATCCGCTCGGCTACGTCCTGGCGCTGGTCTTCGTGGTCTTCCTCCACCTGGTCATCGGCGAAATGGTTCCGAAGAACCTCGCGATGGCGGCGCCGGAGAAGACCGCGCTCTGGCTCAGCCCCGGCCTCGTGGGCTTCGCCCGTGTCTGCCGCCCGGTCACCTCCGCGCTGGGCGCCTGCGCCCGGCTGGTGCTCGGGCTCTTCGGCGTCGAACCGAAGGACGAGGTGGAGGCCGTCTTCACCAGCGAGCAGCTCAACCGGCTCGTCGAGGACTCCGGTCAGGCCGGGCTGCTGGAGCCGGAGGCGCAGGAGCGGCTGGAGGACGCGCTGGAACTGGGCAGCAGGCCCGTCACCGATGTGCTGCTCAGCCGGGCCTCACTGGTGACGGTGGACCCCTCCGTCACCCCGCGCCGGATCGAGGAGCTGACCGTACGGACCGGCTACTCGCGCTTTCCCGTGTGCGCGGAGGGCGGCGGCCCGTTCATGGGCTATCTGCACGTCAAGGACGTCCTGGACCTGGAGGACGGCGAACGGGCCGTCCCCCAGCACGTGTGGCGGCCGATGGCGACCGTGCGGGCCGAGCTGCCCCTGGACGACGCCCTGACCGTGATGCGCCGCGCGGCGACGCATCTGGCGCAGGTCGCCGACGCGTCGGGCCGGGTCCTGGGTCTGGTCGCCATGGAGGACGTGCTGGAGATGCTGGTCGGTGAGGTACGCGACCCGGCCCACCGGGTCTCCGTACCGCGCCGGACGGCGGAGACGACCACCGGCCACGGCGAACTCACCGTTTCGGTCCGCTGACCACGCCGTGCTCCGCGATGCCGGAGGACCGACCCCGGCCCTCCGGCATCGCCCAGGTCACAGCGCCGGCGGCTCCTGCGGCCCCCGGGCCACCGGCCCACGGCCGGACAACACCTCGCCGTACGCCTGCATCAGGTCCGGCAGCCGCAGCGTGACCAGGTCGTCCCGGCCCGGCTCTGCCGCGTAACCGGAGAGCCGCAGATCGCGGTACGCGCAGCTCTTCTCGTACAGCGTGCGCAGGAACCGCCCGTTGCCCAGCTCGTCGATCCAGCCCTGGTCGACGACATGGCCGCTGATGGAGCGCAGCTCCTCCAGGGATTCCTCGTCCCATGTGTCGCCGTTCTCCGCGGCCAGCACCTCACCGATCGAGGTGAGTTCCAGCGGCCGGTAGCTCGGGAAGTCCACTCGGGTGGTGAACCGTGAGGAGAGCCCCGGATTGGTGGCCAGCAGCCGGTCCATGCCTTCCGGATAGCCCGCGAGGATGACGACGAGATGGTCCCGGTTGTCCTCCGCACGCTTGAGGAGGACCTGGAGGGCCTCGTCGCCGTACGCGTCACCCTTGCTGTAGCCGGTGTTGGAGAGGCTGTACGCCTCGTCGACGAAGAGCACCCCGCCGAGGGCCGAGTCGATCAGCTCATTGGCCTTCACGGCGGTCTGCCCGAGGAATTCGCCCACCAGATCCGCGCGCTGGGCCTCGACGAGATGATCGCCCCCCAGCAGACCGAGCGCGTAGAAGACCCGGCCCAGGATGCGGGCCACCGTGGTCTTGCCGGTGCCGGAAGGGCCGGAGAAGACGAAATGGCGTTTGGGCGGCTGTACGGGCAGCCCCTGGCCGGCCCGCAGGCGTGCCATGTTCAGCTGCGCGGACAACGCCTTGACCTGGCGTTTGACGGGCTCCAGGCCGACCATTCGCTCCAGCTCCGCCAGCGCCTCGGCGAGCAGCACCGGATCGCTGGAACCGGCCGGGAAGGGCGCCGACGGCTGACCGGACACGGCCGTCTTCCGTCGCGTTCCGTCGGACGGCGGCGGCACCCCGATGCCCACGATCCCCGGGATCTCGCCGCCGGGCCGCAGCTCCCGGCCGTCCACCAGATCGGTGCCGAGCAGTGGTTCCCCGTCCGGCTGCGTCTCCGCCGCGGTGTCCGTGCCGAATCCGGCCAGGGACAGGGCGGTGAGACCGGCCTCGTCGCTGCCGTCGAGACCGTCGTAGTCCGCGATCGCGGCGAGCCGTGCCGAGGTGTCCATGAACGCGGGGTCGATCCGGTGCACCGCCCGGTAGAGCGGCAGGGCGGCCGCGCTGCGGCCGGTGCCCTCGTGCGCGCGGGCCAGCCAGTAGCGCAGCTCCTTGCGCTGCGGCTGTTCGCTCCGGCAGCGCATGAGCGCGGTGGAGAGCAGCGGTTCGGCCTGTCCGTACATCTCCAGCCGCACCCGTGCCATCCCGCCGAACAGCCCCGCCTCGATGCCGAGCATCGGATCGTCGATCAGCTGCTCGGTGTTGCGCACGAGCTGCTCCCAGTCCTTGACCAGATAGGAGCGGCACGCATGCAGGAAGCGCACCTGTGGGTCCGCGTCCACCGGCGGCAGGCCGGCCAGCGCGCGGTCCAGCTCGGGGACATGGCGCCCGTCCAGCCAGTGCGAGGCGTGGGCAAGGAGCAGATCGCGCGGGCTCTCCAGCACCGGTTGCACCCACCAGCCCAGCCAGTACCAGGAGTTGAGCGTGCGCCGATGGCGGGTGCGCTGCTCGCCGAAGCGGTCGCGATGACGGTACATGCGCAGCAGCGCCGTCGTGGTGTCGATCCTCAGCGCGTGGAGGCCGAGCCAGCCGTCCGCCATGCCGGGATCGACCTGTACCGCAGTCCTGAACTCCTCCTCGGCCTGTGGGTAGGCGCCCATGGTGTAGGCGTCCACGCCGCGCAGCCAGGCGAGGTCGGCCGGGGCCTGTGCGCCCTGCGTGCCGATGTCCATCTGGTCCCCCACAAACCGTGCCCCCAGGATGTCCCGCCGCCCGACCCGCCCGCCGAGGCGCGCCGAATCACTGTGCCACGGACGGGAATTGACCGCACCGAGAGGCATCGTACCTGCGCAGGGAGTGTGCGACTAAGAGCGTCGTAGACAGAAGGGAGACCGTGACCGAGGGTGAGTGGAATCCGTCGAACCGGCGTGCGGGAGGGGGCGCGAGGGCAGAACGAAGCCCCCGATCACGGGGGAACAACCGGGGGCTTCGTGTCCGTGAGGGCTCCGAAAAGCCGCACATTGAGAACGTAAGACCTGTACCGCCCTCGGGTCAAGCGGAGTTGAGTACTTCCGGGCCGATCTCCGGGCACTCAGAACGGCGGTGCGACGCGCTCACGGTCCGTGACGGAATAGTTCGCTCCTGCTGCCGTGCGGGGCCCCTCCAGCCACTCGTACCCCACAGGCAACTGCCGTATCAGAGCATCCGCGTGGGAGCGCGAGGGATCGGCCGAGAAATGCTCCGCCTCGGCCGCCGTCCACCCGTCCCAGAAGGCCGAAAGGGCCGGCCCGTCCCGGCGGCGGCCGCGTTCCCAGGACTCCGCTGCGGCGAGATCCATCCACAGCAGCCGCGCCAGGTGGGGGCGGAGCGCCCTGCGGCCCGCCCCCACTCCTTCGATCAGGACCACCGGTGCGGGCTCCAGGGCGCGCGGCGCCGCGAACGCCCGCGCGGTCCAGTCGTACGGCGCGTAGTGCGCGCGCTCCCCGCGCGACAGCGGCCTGATCACCTGCTCCCGCAGCCGGTCCACCCAGGTGAAGAAGGACTCATGGGTGGCCAGATCGTCCAGATGCAGGACGGGGGCGCCGCCGAGCGCGGCGGCGAGACGGGACGCGAAGGTGCTCTTCCCCGATCCCGCGTGGCCGTCGACGGCGATCAGTCGCACCGGCCCGCAGGACGGCGCCAGGGCGCGGAGCCGGGTGGCGAGGGGCGCGAGGTCGTTCATGCGGCCCAGCCTACGAGCCGATCGGACGCAAGCGCAGGTCACGCCAGTGGACCAGACCAATATTGATTTCTCGGTACAAGGCGAATCGCTGGCCGAATCCGGCCACGACCCGCGATAGTTGGCGCACTGTCGTGCACCCGCCACCCCATTCCGCTTACGACCGGGGGTCTCGCCCATGAACAGACCGACCTCGCGCAGGACCGTGCTGACCGCCGCGCTCGCGGCGGCGGCCACCGCCGGCACGGTGTCGTCCGCCGGCTCCGCGAACGCCGCCGTCCCCGCCGCCGCCCCGCCCCGCAGCCCCTCGGCGGCCGCCTCCTCCGTGGACAACCACTCCTGGCACACGCACCGGGACTGGCGCAGCGGTTCCGGCGCCGGGACGCGGGCCGTCGCGGGCCGCCGCCCCGGCCTGGTGATCGGCCACGCCGAGGGGCGCACCGACTACCCGGATCCGCACACCGGCGTGACCTCCACCTGGGAGTACGCAACCTGGACCTCGCCCGTCCACCGGTCTGCCGTCCCGGCGACCGAGGTGATCGCCTCGTGGAACGCCGACACCCCGGAGGGCACCTGGATCCAGATCGAACTCCAGGGCCGCTACTCGGACGCCACCTGGACACCGTGGTACGTCATGGGCCGCTGGGCGGCGGGTGACGGTGACATCCACCGGACGTCCGTGGACGACCAGACCGACGGCAGGAGCTCCGTCTGGACCGACACCTTCTCGGTGGACGACGCGACCGGCGGGCTGCGGCTGGACGCCTACCGGCTGCGGCTCACCCTCCACCGCGCGCCGGGCACCCGTCTCACCCCCACCGTGTGGCGGCTCGGCGCGATGGCGTCCGACATCCCGGACCGCTTCACCGTGCCCGCCAGCGCCCCCGGCCTCGCTCGGGAACTCCTGGTGCCGCGCTACTCGCAGAGCATCCACGCGGGGCAGTACCCGGAGTACGACAACGGCGGCGAGGCCTGGTGCAGCCCCACCTCCTCGCAGATGATCATCGAGTACTGGGGACGGCGGCCCACCGCCGAGGACCTCGCCTGGGTGGAGCCGGGGCTGGCCGATCCGCAGGTCTGTCACGCTGCCCGGTTCACGTACGACTACCAGTACGAGGGCTGCGGCAACTGGCCGTTCAACGCCGCGTACGCCGCGACGTACCACGGCATGAGCGCGGCCGTGACCCGGCTCGGCTCGCTGACGGATCTGGAGACGCTGATCCGGGCGGGCATTCCGGCCATAACGTCGCAGTCCTTCCTGAAAGAGGAGCTCACCGGCGCGGGGTACGGGACCTCCGGCCATCTGATGACCGTGATCGGATTCACCGCGGACGGTGACGTCATCGCGAACGATCCGGCCTCGCCGAACGACGAGGCCGTGCGCCGGGTCTACAAGCGCCGGGAGTGGGAGAACATCTGGCTCCGCACCAAGCGCTACGACGCGAACGGCAAGGTCAGAAGCGGTACGGGCGGGGTCTGCTATCTCTACTGGCCCGCTCGGCCGACACCGGGTCAGCGCCGGGTTCTGAAGTCGTTCGGCCTGCTGTGAGCCTGGGCGGCGCCACGGCCGCCTCGACCACCTGACGGCAGCGTTCCCGACCGTCCTGGGTGAGGTGGCCGTACTTGTCCACCGTGACCTTGATCGAGCGATGCCCGAGCCGGCGAGACACTTCGTGGATGGACACGCAGCTCGTCAAGGTCACGGTGGCCCACTTGTGTCGCAAATCGTGTGGATTGTATTTGGGTAGCCCGAGCCTCCTGATGGCCCCATCCCACGACTTACGCAGGAGATCGGGGTACGGTAGGCCGCCACTTGCGTGATGGACAGGAAGCCCGCCGATGAAAGGCTGAAGGGAATCGGGTACGGGTATATCGCGCCACTCGCCTTCTTTTCGGTGTTTCAGAGGGGCATACCGGGGTGTGTACTTTCCGTCGGCGTCCTTGTAGCGAATCACCTGCCTCCTTATTCGCGGAGTGCCGCCACGAATGTCTTCCGGGAAGACTCCCAAGGATTCTTCTATGCGAAGTCCGCAACAGGTCATAAGCCATATTGCCGGAGACAGACGAGGGCCGATCTCCTGAGCCAGAGCTGCTATCTCGTCGAAGCTGGGAAGGCTCCTGTCATCGACAGGGATGACAGGGTTGTCCAACTTCTCGGCCTGTTTCACCGAGTTGCCGGGGATCTGCCTGTGACGTGCAGCGTGGGAGAAGAGAGCTGAGAGGACTATGTGTTGGCGGGACTCGATGGTATTGAGAGCTGCCCCCTCCCGGTGCCAATGTGCGTACAGGCCTTCGATGTCCCCCGCAGTGACTTGGGAGATCATCTTGCGCCCCAGGTGAGGGACGATGTGGAGGCGGAGGATGTGCTCGTAGGACTCAAGGGTTCCAGCAGAGGCAGTCTTCTTCGCAAGCCAATCCGAGGCATACGAGCGCAACGGGACCTTGCCGGCACTGGGGTCGACGTATATGTTCTCTCGCTTGTCGTTCTCTACCTTGGTGACGAAGTCGACCGCGTCCTTCTTCCGCTCGAACGACTTCTCCCGCTGCCGCGCTGTGCGCCCGCCCGGCTCCCTGTATCGGACGGTCCACCGCTTGCGCGACGCGCCAGGACCCTGGTCGATTATCTGCGCCAACTCGTTCACCTATCCCTACGCCTGTGCCCGATGTCTGTGGATACTTCTTCCGGAAACGAGGAAGTGCCTTGTGACCTGCGATGATGGGAGTTCTTCACGCTTCCAGCACGCACAATCGACAAGGCACTTCCGAGATGCAGTCCTCCCATGCCGCAGCGGGGGTCTCCGCACGGTTCGATGATCCGAATCTGATCGCATACGGCGGGCTGGAGCCGGTGGTGCGTCTGGCCGAGCGGTGCGGCCTGCCCGCGCTGACTGACGAGTTGGTGCGGCTGCCGCGCTCGAAGGACGGCACTGGTGCCTTCCCGGCTGCGAAAGTGATGTCGCTGGTGGGCGGCATGGTCGCGGGTGCCGACAGCATCGATGACATGGACCGGCTGCGGCACGGCGCGATGCGCCGCCCGTTCGCCGGAGTGCGGGC
>NZ_JBEYTM010000081.1:0-22776 GCF_040643055.1 Streptomyces sp. NPDC047515 | reverse complement strand
GGGGAGACCCCGTCCGAGGACATCCCGGCGCCTTGGAATCGCACGCACCAGACCGCGTCCGCTGTCCGATCGAAGGCCGCCCGACAGGCTCTCAGCCGACGTCGGTCCGGGCGCTCGCGCCCCGCTTCGCCTCCGGCGGCACCGCGAGGTGGTCCCTCTCCGCCTCCGGGTCGGTCAGCCGGTTGAGCCGGGCCGGCACATCGAACCCGACGAGCAGCACCACGATCACCGGGCCGGCGAACGTGAGCACGGCCAGCGCCTGTCCCAGATCCATCCCGGACGCCAGATGCGCGCCCAGGACCGGGGCCACGGCGCCGCCCAGCGCGCCGACGTTGTACGTGAAGCCGAGCGCCGCGCCCCGGCTCTCGGTCGGGAAATGCCCGCCGATGTACCGGGGAAGCAGTCCGGAGATGCTGAAACTGGTCGCCTGGAGCAGGAAGAGCAGGATGCCGAGCAGCAGCAGATCGTTGTGCACGGCGAAGACCGGATAGACGAAGGCCAGCGAGGCCGGCAGCGTCAGCGCGTACGCCTTCCTCGCCCCGATCCGGTCGCCGAGGAAGCCCGCGGTCCAGCAGCCGACCATGGTGCCGAAGCCCGCGAAGTACAGGACGTCGGTGACCTGGCCGGCGGAGTAGCCGAGTTCGGTCTTCAGATACGTGGGCAGCAGCGCCTGGATCGGCCACGAGTACAGGAACGCGAAGAACAGCGTCACGATCATCGACAGATACAGCACCCAGCCCCGCTTCCCGCCGAGCTGTACGGCGAACGCGGCGAGCGCGAGTCCGGCGACCACCGAGAGCACCGGAACCATTCCGGCACCGCCCGGGGTGAAGACCAGAAAGAGCGAGACGGTGGCGAGGACGATCAGAACCGTGTTGACGGTGGCCCGGAGACGGGTCACGAACAGCGGCCGGAACGGATTGGGCTTGGTCCCCTTCTCCGCCACGGTCTCCGTCCACTCCTCGGCCTCCGGCGGCGCGCGCCGCATCCTGTACCGACGACGATGCTGTGGGCGCCGCGTGCCAGGGCTGCGGCGGCGTCCTCGGGCGTGTTGACACGGCCTTCGGTGACGACGGGGACATCGATCGCGGCGGACAGCGCGGCGACCAGTTCGAGGTCGGGGCCGGTCTGTTCCGGTGTGCCGGGGACGTAGCCGGAGAGCGTGGTGGAGACGAAGTCCGCGCCCTGCCCGGCTGCCGCGATGCCCTCGGCGAGCGTGGAGACGTCGGCCATGACCAGGGCGCCGGCCCCGTGGACCGCCGCGACCAGCTCGGCGAAGGAGGAGCCGTCGGGGCGCGGCCGGTCGGTGGCGTCCGCGGCGACGACGGCGGCACCCGCCTCGACGATCGCCAGGGCGTGCCGGACGGTCGGGGTGATGCAGACGCCCACGTCACCGTCCTTCCACAGACCGATGACCGGCAGATCGACGGCCTCGACGATCGCGGCGACGACGGCCGGTTCGTTGGCGCGGATCGCCGCACCGCCGCCCGCGACGGCCGACCGGGCGAGTCGGACGAGGGTGCCGGTCTCCCGCATCGGGTCGCCGGGGGGCGCCTGACAGGACACGATCAGCCTGCCCTGGAGGGAAGTGGCCAGTTCCTGTGCTGTCATCGAGTGGCTCCTGGGTGGTGGAGGGGAAGAGTGGTGGTCAGGGCGGCGGCGCCGAGCACGGCCGCGTCGGCGCCGAACAGCGGCGCCTCGGGCACGAGCCCGCGCAACGGCGGCATCAGCTCCGCGGCGAAGGCGGCGGCCAGGGTGTCCCCGTACAGCGGGCCGATCCGCGGCACACCGCCGCCGACGACGACCCGGTCGGGGCCCAGCGCGTTGGCGAGTCCGCCGAGCACACGGCCGGTGGCGGCCGCGCCGACGGTGATGGCGCGGACGGCGGCGGCGTCTCCCCGCGCGGCACGGGCGGCGACGGTTTCGAGCCGGTCCACCGGAGAACCGGCCAGTCGCTCGTAGTGGGCGACGATGCCGGGCCCGGAGGCGATGACCTCCAGATGCCCGGTGGCGCCGCAGGTGCAGGGCAGCCCGGCCGCCTCGGGGCTGGGCAGATGGCCGAGGTGCCCGGCGAGCCCGGCGGCACCGTGCAGCATCCGCCCGTCGACGGCGATCGCACCGCCCACTCCCGTACCGACCGCCACGAAGAGCAGCGACCCCCGGCCCGGACCGTGCGCGCCCGGTGCCACGCCGTCCGGTCCGTCCGGTCCGCGAGACCTGCGGCCTGCTGCGGGCGCCAGGGACCCCGTGTGGTCCGGTCCGTCCGTGCCGGGCTCCAGGTGGTCCGGCCCGTCCGGTCCGGCCGCGCCCGACGACGGCCCGTGGCCCGTCCGGTGCGCCCGCAGTGCCGCGAGTTCCGGTCCGGCCGTGGCGCGTACGTCGTTGTCGCAGGCCACCGGGAGCCCCGGTACGGTCCGCGAGGTCGGCGCCCAGTGCGGTGCCCGCCCAGCCGCGGATGGAATCGGTGGCGCTGGTGACCACACCGGTACGGGGATCGACGACCCCGGCCGCCGCGATCCCGAGCGCCGTTGCCCGCCGCTCCGGGTCGACGGCGGCGGCCGCCCCGGCGAGTGCGTCCAGCACGGCGGCAGAGCCCTCCAGGGCCGGGGTGGGCCGGGTGTGCCGGGCCAGCACCGCACCGTCCGCGGCGAAGAGCGCGGCGGCGATCTTCGTGCCGCCCAGGTCGAGGCCGATCACACGGGCGTCGGTGCCGCCGGAGGAGGTGGCGGAACTCATCGGACCGGCGGCAGACCGGCGGCGCGCAGGCGCTGGGCGACCAGGCCGACCGACTCGGCGCTGAGCCGGATCTGCGGGAAGGCGGTGTCGCCGCACTCGATGATGCCGAGCAGGTGGAGCGCCGCCTTGAAGGAGCCGAGCGCCGAGGAGCTGCGGCCCATGTCCGCCTCCGGCCCGACGTCGACCATGCCGAACAGCTCGACGAGCCGCTCCTGTTCCTTCGCGGCCAGTGCCCAGTTCCCGGCCCGCGCGGCGTCGTACAGCCGCACATAGCCGGCCGGATCGACGTTGCCGATGCCCGGTACGACACCGTCGACGCCGGCCAGCAGGGCGGCGTCCACGGTGAGTTCGGAGCCGGTGAGCACGCTGAATCGCGGCGCCGGGCCTTCCTTGCGGCCGTCCCGTCCGCCCAGTTCGACGAGCAGCCGGCGCAGTCCGCCCTCGTCACCGCTGCTGTCCTTCAGGCCGGCCAGCGTGCCGTCCTCGGCGAGCTCGCGCACGAGTGCGGCGGAGAGCTTGCTGTGTACGGCGACCGGAATGTCGTACGCGAACAGCGGCAGATCGACCGCCGCGCGCAGCCGCCGGAAGTGCTGGGCGATCTCCTTGCCATGGGTGCGGGTGTAGAACGGCGCGGTCGCGACCAGGGCGTCCGCGCCCAGCTCCGCGGCGGACCTGGCGTGTTCGATGACGCGCGCGGTGGTGGTGTCGATGACACCGGCGAGCACCGGAACCCTGCCGTCGGCCACGTTGACCACGGTCTCCAGCGCCGTGGCGCGCTGCTCGTCGGTGAGGTAGGCGACCTCGCTGGTGGAGCCGAGCGCGAACAGCCCGTGCACACCACCGGCGACGAGGTGCTCGACGAGCCGCGCGAGGGACGCGGTGTCGACCTCCCCCTGGGAGTCGAGCGGGGTGCAGACCGGCGGGACGACGCCGTGCAGCGGTGCGGTCAGGGACATGTGAGGGCTCTCCAGCTCGGTCGGAACGCCGGTCCGTGGCCCGGAGCGGCTACACGGATCAAGACATGAGACGTAAGATGTCCTATGTCTGGCCTCACCTTAAACAGATGCTCCTGTGACCGGTCAAGGGGCAATCGCACCTCAGGAGGACGTTGTGGTCCGCCCCACCATGGCTCAGGACATGGAGCGCCGGCTCAAGGAGCTGATCCTGGAGCGCAGGCTCGCCCCCGGTGACGCCCTGCCCACCGAGGCGGAGCTGATGGAGCTCTTCGGCGTCGGCCGGGTGTCGGTGCGCGAAGCCCTCAAGGCACTCCAGGCCGTCAACGTCGTGGAGATCCGCCGGGGCTCCGGCACCTTCGTCGGCTCGCTCTCCCTGTCACCCTTCGCCGAGGGACTCGCCTTCCGTGCCGCCGTGCGTCACCGGCAGGGCGAACCGGGCCTCTACGAGCTGATGAAGGTGCGGGAGGCCTTGGAGGCGGGCCTGGTCGGGTCCGTCTCGGCCGGTATCCCGGACGAGGGCCTCGAAGTCCTGCGTGGCCTGGTCGCGCGGATGGAGGAGGAGGCCCGCGACGGCGGCCGGGTGGCGCGCGACACCGACCGCGCCTTCCATCTCGCGCTCTACGCCTCGCTCGACAATCACCTGCTCAGTGAGGTGCTGGACGCCTTCTGGGCGGCCATGGACCGGGTCCGCGAAGACCTCGACGACGGCCATCAGGACCCCGCTGCCACCTGTGCCCAGCACCGCGAGATCGTCGCGGCGGTCGCGGCGGCCGACGGAGAACGCGCGGTGCGCGCCATGCGCACCCACTTCGATGGCATCCGCTCCCGTCTGGAACCGGTGGCGGGCCGGTGACGGACGACCGGAGGCCGGTCGCCGGGCGCACGGGGTCGGTGGAAGTCCGGGGGCCGGGGGACGACGGCGGCCTGAGTCCACGTCACCATGTGCACCGACGCGGCCGTCGGCCTTGCGGGCACCGTCCTGACCCTGCGGCGGGTCGCCGGAGCCGACCCGTTGACCATGCCACGAGCCAACCGATGAGCCTCGAACTGAGCGGCGTCACCGTCGCGTTCGGCCGTGCCGATGCCCGTACCACCGTCTTCGACGGACTCGATGTCACCTTCGAACCGGGCCGGATGACCGCCCTCGTCGGGCCGTCGGGCTCCGGCAAGTCCACGCTGCTCGCCGTCGCGGGCGCCCTGCTGCGGCCCACCGCCGGGCAGGTTCTGCTGGACGGTGAGGACCTCGCGGTGCTCTCCGACGCCCAGCGCGCCAAGGTGCGCAGGGAACGCATCGGCTACATGTTTCAGAGCGGCAATCTGCTCTCCGGCCCGGGAGCCGTCGAACAGCTCCTGGCCGCCGCGTACATCAGCGGCGAACGTCCCCGGGCACACCGTTCCCGCGCCGAAGAGGCGCTGACCGGGGTGGGCCTCGGCCATCGACTGCGCCACCGTCCCGAACAGCTCTCCGCCCGGGTGGATTCGCCGAACCGGCCCCTCGGCCGGACCCGCCGGGCCGACCCGCCCGGTGGCGGGATCCGTCACCGGCGCCGGACACTGCCGTACAGGTAGCTTCTGGCGCCGTTCAACGCGGCGCGGCTCCACGCGTCCACATCGGCGGGCCCCATCGCCGGCCAGTCGGGCGTGTGCTCGACCAGTTCACGCCCCAGCCTGCGACCCAACTCGACCAGGCGGGCCCCCTCGGCGGTGCGCTCGTCCGAGTACCGTTGCAACGCCCCGGCAACGAAGAGGATTCGCGCAGCGCCCGCTCCAGACACAGCGCGTCCTGGAGTGCCTTGACCGCACCGCTGGCGGTGTGCGGCCGGGTGACACTCGCCGCGTCACCCGCCAGCAGGAACGGGGGCTCCGCGGCCCGCGGCACGACGAAGTCGGCGACCGGATGCAGTGCCTGGGAGGTGTGTTCCGTCCGGGCGACGACATCGACCCACTCCGCCGGGAAGTGCTCCTCGGCGATGCTCCGCACGTATGCGGCACAGACCGGCGCTTCCTGCTCCGCCGCCACCGGGGGAAAGCCGTAGATCGCGTAGGCCAGCAGCAGCGAGCCCGCAACGGCCCCCGGAATCAGATAGAAGACGCCGTGCCCGCCCGGAAATCCCAGCGTGATCCAGGACGTCCGCAGGAGTTCCAGCAGCTTCGGATGATCGCTGAGCGAGCTCAGTGGAATCGTGCCCCGCCACACCAGATATCCGGCAGGAGCCGGCCGTACCTTCGGTGCGATCAGCCCGCGGGTGACCGACCGGTGCCCGTCGGCCCCGACGACGATGTCGTACTCCTGCTCCCCGCCCGCGGTACGGATCAGGGCACGACCGGAGGAGGTCCGGCCGACGGAGACGACGGGCGACCCGCGGTGGTACCGGCCCTGTCCGGTGTTCGCACGCAAGGCCCGCCACAGCAGACCCCAGTTGCACGGCGTCACCGGGGACGCCTGCCGTGCCAGCTCACGCGTCGACCGTCCCCCCGGCGCCCGCGCCAGCCAGACCCGGGTGGCGACCGGTGTGGTCGGCATCTCCGCGCCCAGATAGCCGCTCGCGACCAGTTCCTGATGCAGCGACGGCGGGATGACGATACCGAACCCCCGGTCCTGCAACGCACCGTCGCTGCGCTCGTGGACGGTGACGTCCGCCCCGGCCCGCGCCCCCGCGATCACCAGGGCGCAGCCGGCGATGCTGCCGCCGACCACCCCGATGCGTAAGCCTGTCACTGCCACCGCATGACCACCTGTTCTCCTGCTCCGATGCTCCGGGAGGTGCCGAACGCCTCCATCGTCGCACCCGCACGAGGGCGGAACGAGGACGCGCGGCACCTCCCGCAGGCGGGCTCCCGCTACGGGGTCACGGTCACCGTCCTGCCGCCCGACGCCTGCAGCCCGGCCGTCCGGTGGCCAGGTCCGCCCGTTGTCGCAGGACATCCTCACCGTGAGGTTGCGCCGTGCCGAAGCATCCTCCGTGTTGCCGAACAGCAGCCACGACGACTGCGGGTCGGACGGCGCGGCATCGGCGTTGTGGCGCATCACCGAGGCGTTGTCCGCCGGGTCGGTGAGCTGAGTGTCCTGGGTGAACGGCGTGTAGTTGACCCCGCCGTCGGTGGAGGACGCGATGGTCCGGTACGGCTTCGAACGGTTGTTGAGCATGACTCTGACGTCGGACAGCTCGACGGTCTTGTTCACGTCACAGCCGGGACCGACCGGATTACCCATCTTCCAGGTCTCGCCGTGGTCGTCGCTGTAGGCGCCGGCCGCGTAGTCGGCACCGTTGATGCGGCCGGCGTACTGCTGGATCAGCCGGCCCCTGTACGGACCCCGGCGCAGCTGGATGCCCTTGCCGGAGGCCGATAGAGACAGAAGACGTCAGATGTCCTATCGGCGCACGGACCCTGGGCAGCCCTCGCGGTGGCCGTCAAGGGCCCCACCCCGCCCGGATCCACCCCGGTGAGGCCCGGGGGGGCTGCACCGCTCCGGGAGGGGTGGCAGGCGGTTCAGCCGAAGGCGTTGTCGCGGGCGCGGGCTTCCGAGATCCGGCGCCTGACCGGGGCGTAGTGCTCGCCCAATGCCTTGAGGAAGCCGCCGATGTCCCCGGCCCGCGCGGCGTCCACGATGTTCTGATGTGCGGCGATCGTCGCCATCTCGTCGGCGTGCGTGAATCCGTCGAGGTGGGGCGCGACGATCGTGTACACGTCCCAGAACGCCATCGAGAGCTGGCCGATGAGGTCATTGCCCAGCGGGGCGACGAGTAGGGCATGGAAGGCCCGGTCCGCCTCCACGAAACCGTGCCCGTCCTGGGCGCCGGTCTCGCGCATGGTGGCGACCAGTCCGTCCAGGGCGTCGAGCTGCTCCGGGCTGAGCAGCGAGACGATCCGGTCGGCCATCCCGCGCTCGAAGAGCTCGCGTACGTCGACGAGGTCGGCCATCACCTGGAAGTCGTCGTCGGGGGAGAGCAGGCCGCGGAAGGTCAGGCTCTCCACCAGTGCGGACAGACTCAGCCTGCCCACATAGGTGCCGTGCCCGTGCCGCACCTCCACGATGTCCAGCGCGTTGAGGATCTTGACCGCCTCGCGGACGCTGGAGCGGCTGGCGCCGAGGGCCTCGCACAGGGCCGGCTCGGTGGGTAGTGGATCTCCGGGGCGGAGCCGCTTCTCGAGGATGTAGCGCTTGATGCCCTCCACGACTTCCTGCCGAAGCAGCTGCCGGCCGGGTCTCGTACCGGACATATGTGAACCCCCCACCTCTTGACCCCTCTCGATTGTCAAGCTACGTTCCCACGCTATCAAGGCATCAGACATCTGACGTCTGATGTTTTGTGGCTTGCGCGTGCCGGTGGGGATGATCAGGTCGGGCTGGATCTGCTCGACCGACTCGCCGTTCGCTCGGCGGCGGAGCACGGTGTGCAGCATGTCGTCGGTGATGACGGGCGGGCGGCCGCCGTGCTTGCCCTTGCGGGCCGCCGCGTCGAGTCCTTCGAGGGTCGACTCGCGGATGTTCTCGCGCTCGGTCTGCGCCATCGCCGCGAAGAACGCGAACAACAGTCGGCCGGGTCCGCTGGGGTCGTACATCCCGGGCAGCGGTCCGGCGAGCATCTCCAGGACCAGGCCGTGGGCGGTGAGGTGGTCGGCGAGCGCGGTGAGTTCGGCGGCGTCGCGGCCGAGGCGCTTCATCTCGTACACGGTGAAGATGACGCGGCAGTGCGGGGCGTGGGCCTTGATCTGGCGGGCGAGTGCGAGCGCGGCCTCGAACTGGGGGCGGACGCGTACGCGGGTGCTGATCTTCTCGGAGAACACCTTGTCGCAGTCGATGCCGTGCTTGGCGAGGGCGTCCAGTTGCGACTGGAGTTCCTGGGTGAGTGTCGAGCAGCGTGCGTACCCGATGCGAATGTCGGCGGTCGTGGTGTCCGGCGCGAGGGCGAGCGGGACCGGGGTGCCGGACCGCCACGGCTGGCCGGGCCTGCGGTCGGCGGGGGGGTCGGCACGCGCAGGAGCTTGGCGAGGCGGGGCACCTTGGTGTAGCGGCCGGTGTGGTAGGTGCCGGCGACCGCGCCGGAGCGCGATCGGCACGGCGATCCCGGTTCGGCGGTGCAGCGCGGGCAGGGGTGGCGCTCGACGTCGTCGGCGTCGCTCGGGGAAGCCTCTTGAGGGACCGTCATGCCCCCCCCCGACGCTGTCACAAACGATTCTCAGAAGTACCCCGAACCCGCCTTTGAGTGAGAACAAGTTCTGTGAACCGAATCGGCACTTCGCGACCCCGTGCCGCTCTCTTTGATCTTGCTCGGGCAAAGGGCCGTTTGTGAGAGTCGCCCACCACATCGGGATCGTTAGAAGCGACCCGGGCGGCAACCTGACAGAGCCGACTCAACGGTTCCGTCGACCAACTCCCGCGCGACCAGGCGGCCCACGGCCGCGGCGAGCGTGACCGCCGAGTGCATCACTGCCAAGTAGAGGCCGGGGACCTCGGCGACCGGGCCAACGATCGGCTCACCGTCGGCCGGCATTGGGCGCACTCCGAGTCGGGTGCTGAGGAACTCGACGCTCCCGGCGCCATGGAAAGTGGACCGGACGGCGGCCAGGGTCCGTTCGGGCGAATCCGCGGCGGCAATCAGCCGGTCCGCGGCGACCTGCCGAAGATCGAAGTCCTCAGTGTTGACCACGGTGCGGACCAGACCGGCCGGGGCGCGGAGCCGGAACAGCGGGCACGGCGACGGTTCGACCGGGACGCGCACGCCGAGCGGCGCGCCCAGCGCGGCCGTGGCAACTCCGGCCGCCAGCACCACCGTCGCACCGGAGAGGGGTCCTGCTGCTGTCTCAACCCCGGCAATCCGGCCCGCTGTATCCCGGCGGACCGCGGTAACCGGCGTGTCTAGATGTACCCGAGCTCCATGGGTACGAGCGCCCGCGACCAGCCGCTCGGTCACGCCCACCGAGTCAACAGCGCCGTCCCCCGGCGCCCAGACAGCCCACTCCGGAGGCTGCCGAAGGGTGGGCTCGAGCGTCGCCACGGTGGCCGCGTCCACGATCGTCTGCCCGGGCCCGGCGTCCGGCGCACTGTCCTCCCTGGTCCAGCTCAGCGAGCCGGACCAGGTCACCGGGAGTCCCGGCAACTCGGCCCCGAGTCGGTGGTACTCCGCCGTTGCGGTGGCCCGCAGCCCGGCGGCCGGACCTTTACGCAGGCCAGACGCTCCGACCCAGGCGAACGAGTCCGCCGTCACGCCGGCTCCTGGCAGCCCGGCGTCGACCAACGTCACGGTGGCGCCCGCCCGGGCGGCGTGATACGCCACCGATGCGCCGACAATGCCGGCGCCGACGACGACCAAGTCCCTACTCGCCAGTGGGCTCAACACGTTCACGACCTTAGCGTCCGCAGCGTCCGCCCTTAAACGGGATTTAGCACTCCGTACCTGCTCTACCTCCGGGCCGGCCACGAGCTGGAGGATGCGCGGGAGGTAGCCCTGACGCTCGCCCTGTGGGCGGGCTCGCAGCTGGTGGCTCATGCTCGACGAATGCCGAGCGGATCACCTTCTCCATGGACGCACGCGACCACACGGCGCCGCGCTCCTGAGTCTGTTCACGGGGCCTCTCAGCTGTCGTCGTCCGGTCCGCACCGGGGGCTGGGACCTGCGGGCCTCCTGATAGCCCCGTCGCTGCCGCTCACGCATGCTGCCCGGGACGCTGAAGCGTCCCCGGCAACGTCGCTTTCACCACGGCTCCGGCCAGGCCCGGAGTCCGGCTTACACGCCGGGGCTGCGGCTGCCTCGCCCTGCGGGGGGCGTGGGCCGAGCACCGTCGCCCGGATGGACAGGTCCAGACCGAGGCGGCTGTTCATGTCCAGCTCGAACCGGCCGTACGGATTCACATGAGTCCAGAACAGCGGCGACAGCGCCCTGCGGTCCGCGTCGGTGAGCTTGTCCGTCCCCTTCGGATCGGCCAGGACCTCCTGCATCAGCAGCGTGTTGACGTGCACCAGCGCGGACTGGAGCAGGTGCAGCGCGAGCATGCTGACCTCCTGGGACTCCTTGTCCGAACCGGCCAGGTCGCCGTCCTTGCCATAAAAGAGGTCCTTGTTCGCGGAGTTCCAGCCTCCACCACCTGCAACCCCTCGTGGATCTCCTGGCGCATCTCGACGTCGGCGAGGTAGTCGCAGACGAACGAGGTACGCACCGCCCGGCCCAGCTCCTCGATCGCCCGGTACGTCGGGTGCTTGGGGCCGCCGCGGGTGAACCGGCGCAGGATCTGCTCGGCTTCCGCGGTGCCCAGGCGCAGGGCGGTGGTGTACTTCGCGATCTGGTCGTACTGCTGGGCGATCAGGTCCCAGTCGATCGTCTTGGTGGAGAGCACCGGGCACAGGTTCGGCCAGTTGTCGTCCTCCCCGGCCGTCGGCCGGCAAAGCTTTGCCGAGCCGATGTGCGGAGCAGGACCGCCTCGTCGCGCTCTTCGGCATCGTCCGCGCGGCCCGTCCCGGCACGGCCTCCGCCACCGCTGCGGGCCTCGGCGCGTTCAAGACGGCTCTCATGCTGTGCGGAATCATCACCACGCAGGTGATGAGCCCGCCGATGCGCCGGCTGGACGCGGCCGAGACCGCCACGATCGTTGCCTGCCTGGACCGCGCGGGGCTCTCCCGGGCCTGACGCGACCCGAGGAACGCGCAAGGGTGCGTGGGTACAGCCCCGGCTGTACCCACGCACCTGTCTCTATTCGCCCGTTACCCAGGGCCTCTTGTTCGGATCATGCCGGGCTCGTGTGCCCCGGTCGAAAGACCCCAACGGCCGCGTGGTTCAGTTCTGCGTGGCGCGGGCGCGGGTACGGCGGAGCAGCAGGGCTCCACCGAGCACCATCGCGGCGCTCGCCCCGCCGGCCAGGGCCAGGTTGGTGTCGGCGCCCGTGTGCGCCAGCTGCGCGGTGGTGACCGCGCCTCCGGAGGTGACCGTGGGCGCATGGCCGGTCCGCACTTCATCGGTGACCGGAGTAGCCGGAGGCGTCACCACGGGGGGAGTGACCGGGGGAGTGACCGGAGGCGTGACCACGGGGGGAGTGACCGGAGGCGTGACCACAGGGGGAGTGACCGGAGGCGTGACCACGGGGGGAGTGACCGGAGGCGTGACCACCGGGGGCTCCACGGGAGGCACGACCACCGGCGGCTCGGTGCCCGGCCCGCTCGCGTTCCCGCACTTGTTGCCGAAGGCAGGGTTCAGCAGCCCGACGACATCGACGGAGTTGCCGCACGCATTGACCGGTACGTCCACGGGAACCTGGGCGACGTTGCCGGACAGCACGCCGGGGGACTGGGTCGCGACGCCTTCGGCGCTCGCACCCTGGCCCTGGCCGCCGTTCCCTCGGCCGGACTCGTTCACGCACTCGTTGCCGAACGCGGGGTTGAGCAGCCCGATCACATTCACCGTGTTGCCGCACAGATTGACCGGAACGTGCACCGGCACCTGCACGGCGTTGCCCGAGCCGACGCCTGGCGAACCGACGGCGGCGCCATCGGCGGAGGCGTCCGCGAACGCGTATCCGCCGGCCGTGGTCAGGATGCCTGACGCCGCGGCCATCACCAGCACGCTCTTACTCAAGGCTTTTCGCATTGACTGCCCTTTCTTAGGACACTTCGCGCGAGCGCATCGCTCGCGGTTCATTCACAGGGCGGTGGGGCTTCTGCAGGGGACGGCACCCCGGAGGGCTCCCAAGCCATACGCCCGGTGCCACCCATAACGAGGCGAAGGTGTCGAAGAAACGCGTAATTCGTGGAAGTCTTGTGATCACTCGGACGGATTACGAATGTGTGTCCACTCCGACGCGGGGTGTCGTATTTCGGGTGTCCAGCTCGACATGTCGGGAGAGCCGTTGGTGCTTGCCCGAATCCATCGGAGCGCACCTGCTCGTGCGGCAGCCATGAAGACCATTCGCACTGTTGTCCGCGCGATCTCGGCATTCGAGTGAAGGGAGAGAACCAAACGTCCGGTCACGAGTTGGGCAGGGGGCTCCGGTACGGGGCATCCAGTACGAGAAGGGTTAATCGTGATCAAGAGGGTTCTGGCTACGGGTGCTGTGGCCGCCTCCATCCTCGGTCTGGGCGCGACGCAGGCCATGGCGATCGGCGACGACGGCGACACGACCTCGGTCAACGGCAGCGGAGCCTTGCAGTCCTTCGGCAACGCCGAGACGCACGGTGACAGCAGCCCGCAGTTCGGCCTGGTCCAGGGCAGCCTGAACAAGCCCTGCGTCGGCCTGCCGGCCAAGGTCAACGCCGGTTCGCTCGGCGGCGTGGTCCCGGTCGCGGCCCAGGATGTCAACGTGCTGGCTGCGCCGCAGAACCAGCAGTGCACCGAGAACTCCACCCAGGCCAAGGGTGACGAGCCGCTCTCGCACATCCTGAGCGGCATCCCGGTGCTCTCCGGCAACGGTACTGGCAACAGCTGATCCAGCCGCAGTGACAGGCCCGGCCCGTCGGCGTTCCTCCTCCGCGCGACCCGGGCCTGCTGTTGTCGTTTCCGTTATCGACACATCGGATTCTCCGGTGATCTCGTCCGTGATGACGGGCGATCGATACTGCGTCATTCGGGCGGTTTTTTCGAGAAATTTCTTCTCGAAGAGTTTCGCCTACGGTCTTAAATCGTTACGAATTGCAGCGGCGGAGTTACGAGTGATGAGGACCGCGCTCGTGCGGCACGAAAGACGTGGCCGCTGCGGACTCCGTCAAAAGAAAGGGATCAAAGTGAAGTACACCAAGGTCGCCGCCATCGCCGCCGGAACCCTGATGGCGATGGGTGCCGCCGCGCCCGCGTTCGCCGACTCCGGTGCCGACGGGGGCGCCGCCTCCTCCCCGGGCGTTCTGTCCGGAAACAACGTCCAGGCCCCGGTCCACATTCCGGTGAACGTCTCCGGCAACGCGATCAGCGTCGTCGGCCTGCTCAACCCCGCGTTCGGCAACACCAGCGGCAACGCCTGATCTCTGGTCGGCCACGCCGAACGCTCGACCGGAAGGCCCTGGAACGCATCGGATGCGATCCGGGGCCTTCCCCGTTTCCGGTGATCCTTCGAGTGGTCACCGAGAAAACGCGACCGGTCCAGTTGCCGGGGCGCAACCGCATCGTTACCCAAGGGGAAAGCGGCAGAAGTCACAGCCAAAGAAGGCTGGTGCGGCGTGGGTACGCGACCGAAATGGATGCCGCTGCAGAAGGGAACCTGAAAGTGAAGTACGCGAAGTCCGCTGTGTTCGTTGCCGGTTCCGTGGTTGCTCTCGGAACGGCTGCTCCCGCCTTCGCCGTTACCACCGCCACGGCGCCCGATTTCAGCCTCAACGGCGGCGTCAACCAGGTGGTGGAGAGCGCGCCGCAGGCTGTCGACCCGGTCGGCGGCGCCGCCGACGCGGTGCAGAAGAACGGCAACGTCACCAAGCTGGCCGGCCAGGCCACGGGTGTGGCCAAGGGCGCGGCTCCGTTGATGGGCGGCCTGCCGCTCGGCGGCTGAGTCGTCGCGCCACAGCGGTTCCCGGCTCATTCGAGGAATTTGTATTTTCCCTGCACCGGGCATTCGGCGAACCATCTGCCGGCACAAGCATCGTTCGAGTGAATCGGCACAACCATTGCTGTCGCCGTGAGTTGTTCAGTGCGCTCCGGGCAGGCGAGCAACAGAAGAATCAGAAGGGCTTTTCGTGATCAAGAAGATTATGGCCTCGGCAGCCGTCGCTGCTTCGATCGTCGGTGTCTCCGCCGCGATCGCGCCGCAGGCCATGGCCGTCGGCAACGACGGTGGTATGACCTCGGTCAGCGGCAACGACTCCGTCCAGTCGTACGGCAACTCCGCCACCCACGGTGACTGGAGCCCGCAGTTCGCGCTCATCCAGGGCTCGCTCAACAAGCCCTGCATCGCCCTGCCGGCCAAGGCCGGCGTCGGTTCGGTCATCGGCGCCGTTCCGGTCTCGGTCCAGGACATCAACGTCCTGGCCTCGCCGCAGAACCAGCAGTGCACGGAGAACTCCACCCAGGCCAAGGGTGACGAGGCCCTGTCGCACATCCTGAGCGGCGTTCCGGTCCTGTCCGGCAACGGCACCGGCAACAACTAGGACCGTAAGTCTCCGGCGCCCGGCGCTGATTGCTCGGATCTGCCGAGGGCGGCGCGACGCGCGGCTTCGAGCCCGCTTGTCCGCAGTGCGTGATACACCCGTGGGGTCGGCACATCCCCGAGGCAGCCGTTCTTCGGCGGCCCGGATGCGTCGGCCCCATGTCGTGCGTCCGGGGTGCCGTCGGCCCCTCGAAGGGGCGGGCGTACTGGGCCGGTTGCCGTAGTGATGGCGGGCGTCACCCGTCGCACCGGGTAGGGGCCATCCATGGACCAGTACGACAGCCAGCGGCCCCGCGGCCGGCAATGGCACGCACAGGACGTCACACCCATCTACGACCGGCTGCTCGCCGAATGGCAGGCGGCCCACGGCGGCCCGGAACAGGGCCCGTCCGCACGGTCGGACCTCCCTTGCGCGGGGAGCCGTGTTCCCGCCGCCCGTACCTCCGACGAAGCCGTCGACGGGTGAGAAAGGGGCGTCGAACTCACGCAGGACCGTACCGATTTGGGTGGTGCTGCGGCACCCACGCTTCGACGGCGGGTTGATCAGTGCGTTCCACAACGGGACGCTCCGAAAGGTGAAGCGTGTGAAGAAGATGACGGCCTGCGCAGCAGTGGCCGTGTCACTGGTCGGTCTGTCCGCCGCCGCGGCCCCCGCGGCCATGGCGGTCGGCAATGACGAGGGCACTACGTCGGTCAACGGCAACGGCGCGGTGGACTCGTTCGGCAACAGTGTGACCCGGGGCGACGGCAGCCCGCAGGTCCAGCTCGTCCAGGGCACGCTGAACAAGGCCTGCGTCGGTGTTCCGCTCAAGGCCAACGCCGGTTCGCTCGTCGGTCTGCTCGTGCCGGTCGCGGTCCAGGACATCAACGTCCTGTACTCGCCACAGAACCAGCAGTGCGCCGACAACTCCACCCAGGCCAAGGGCGACGAGGCGCTGTCGCACCTCGTCAGCGACATTCCGGTGCTCTCGGGCAATGGAATCGGCAACGACTGACATCCGGTCGAGTGCGGGTGATCGCGGGTGGCCGGCCCCCGTGATCACCGCACTCCGGTGCACGGCACGGTCGAGTGAGGACCGGGGCACGGCGCCCGGGGCCCGCGCATGACGATGCCCACCGCTCCACGGGGGGCGGTGGGCATCGTCATGCGCGGCGGTGGCTCAGCCCAGGCTGCGTACTGGAAGGACGCAGTGCGCGGAGGTCATGATGACCTCTTCGTCGGCCGCGAACGACCGCAGCAGTTCCTCACTGACCGGCCGGCCCGGCGTGCCCTGTGGCCACGGACGGGTGGCGAACATCGCGTTCACCTCGCCCCGTTCCTCGGCCGCGGCCAGCCACTCGGGCGGCGCGGGGTACTGAGCGGTGAAGTGAGGGAGCGTCAGGACTGCCTGACCGGCCTGGACGAGCAGCTTCACCGGAAGACCAGGGGTCTCGGCCGCGTACACCGGACCGGTACCGACCGGCAGACCGCTGCGGTCCAGGGCCACGCGCATGGCCGCCTCACCGGCGGCCGGGCCGTCCGTCCCGTCGCCCAGTGAGTAGGCGAGAAGGAAGGCGACATCGGGGCCGCCCTCGGGGTGTCCGCCGCTCCATCCGATCAGTGTGATCGTGCCCAACTGGGCCTGTGCGGACGTGCCGGTGGCGGTCTGGGGTGAGGTCATGTTCGGCACCCTAACGGCCTGCGACCGGTCATTGTGCATATGTATCACCTGATCGAGGGAGATCTGGGGATATCTCGGAGAAATACGGTCGAGGCACTCTTCCTTTCGGAGCCCGAGGGCGCCGTGCATCAAATGTGTTGACGTCATCCGAGGGCCGGAGGCTATGGTGTGACGCGTTCCGGACGGCGGACAGGAGCCGTCGGCCGGTGTCGACCCGCGCTTGAACCAGGAGGTGAGGACATTGATGACTGTCGTTGCGATGGGCGCTGCCCACAACCGGAAGAGCATCGTTCCCACCCCTGTGGCCGTCGGCTGACCTACGCTCAACTTTTCGCGCCTGAAGGCGCGTTGCCGGGGCCACCCTTTGAAGGGTTTCCCTTGTCTTTCCCGACCTCCTGGTCCTCTCCGTCCTTCTCCTCCTCTCTTCAGGGCCTCTCCGCGTCGCATCCGCTGTCCCCGTACGGCTGGGACGACGACTGGGCCGTCGCATTCGCTCCGTACGCCGAACAGGGGCTGCTGCCCGGACGCGTGGTCCGGGTGGACCGCGGTCAGTGCGATGTCGTCACCCCGCACGGCACGCTCCGGGCCGACACCGCGTTCGTGGTTCCGCGCGATCCGATGCGGATCGTGTGCACGGGCGACTGGGTCGCCGTCGATCCCGACGGTGATCCGCAGTTCGTACGGACGCTGCTGCCGCGGCGTACGGCCTTCGTCCGCTCGACCTCGTCGCAGCGCTCCGAGGGGCAGGTGCTCGCCACCAACGTCGACCACATCGCCATCTGCGTCTCGCTCGCCGTGGAACTGGACCTGGGGCGGGTGGAGCGCTTCCTCGCTCTCGCCATGTCCAGTGCCGGAGGCGACGCGCTGCTGCGGGACGGGACGCCCGCCACCGACGGCGCCGCCCAGCCGATCGTCGTGCTGACCAAGGCCGATCTGGTGCCGGACACCGCCACGCTGTCGTACCTCGTCCAGGACATCGAGGCCATCGCCCCCGGGGTGCAGGTGCTGCCCGTCAGCTCCGCGACGGGGGAGGGGATCGACGTGTTCGCCGCCATCGTCTCGGGCGGTACGAGTGTGCTGCTCGGGGCGTCCGGCGCGGGCAAGTCGACCCTCGCCAACACCCTGCTCGGCCGCGACGTGATGGAGGTGCAGGCCGCCCGTGATGTCGACGGCAAGGGCCGGCACACCACCACGACCCGCAATCTGCTGGTGCTGCCGTCCGGAGGTGTGCTGATCGACACTCCCGGTCTGCGCGGGGTCGGCCTCTGGGACGCGGAGACCGGCGTCGGCCAGGTCTTCTCCGAGATCGAGGAGTTGGCCGAGCGGTGCCGGTTCCATGACTGCGGCCACCGGTCGGAGCCCGGCTGCGCGGTGCTCGCCGCGATCGAGGACGGTTCGCTGCCCGAGCGGCGCCTCGACAGCTTCCGCAAGCTGCTCCGCGAGAACCAGCGCATCGTCGCCAAGACCGATGCCCGGGTGCGGTCCGAAATGCTGCGTGAATGGAAGCGCAAGGGGGCCGAGGGCCGGGCGGCCATGGATGCGAAGCGGGGCCGGATCCGGTAGGGGCAGTCGGCCGGTCGATGTCCGAAAGCCGCCAGTGCACCACCCGGAGGTGCCGCACACTGGACGGTGTGATGGACGAACTGACCAGGTACGAGGCGGTGAGCAGCCGCGACGCCCGCTTCGACGGGGAGTTCTTCTTCGCCGTCGAAACGACCGGCATCTACTGTCGGCCGAGCTGCCCCGCCGTCACCCCCAAGCGGAAGAACGTCCGCTTCTACCCGACCGCGGCCGCCGCCCAGGGCAACGGCTTCCGGGCGTGCAGGCGCTGCCGACCGGACGCCGTGCCCGGCTCGGCCGACTGGAACGTCCGGGCCGATGTCGTCGGCCGCGCCATGCGGATGATCGGCGACGGCGTGGTCGACCGGGAGGGTGTGCCCGGTCTCGCCCACCGGCTCGGTTACAGCTCACGCCAGGTGCAGCGGCAGCTCAACGCGGAGCTGGGCGCCGGACCCGTCGCGCTCGCCCGCGCCCAGCGGGCCCACACCGCGCGGGTGCTGCTCCAGACGACCGGGCTGCCCGTGACCGAGATCGCCTTCGCGTCCGGCTTCGCCAGTGTGCGCCAGTTCAACGACACGATCCAGCAGATCTACGCACGTACGCCGAGCGCACTGCGGACCGAGGCCGGGACGGGGCTGGGGGCCGGGGTACGGGAGGCGCGTACCACCGGGATCCCGCTGCGGCTCGCCCACCGGGGGCCGTACGCCGCTCGCGAGGCCTTCGATCTCCTGGCCGGTGAGGCGCTCGCCCGGATCGAGGAGGTCAGCGGGGAGCCCGGGGCCCGCACCTACCGGCGCACTCTCCGGCTGCCGTACGGCACCGGCATCGTGGCCGTGGACGAGCGGTCCGCCGGATCCTGGCTGGACGCCCGGATCCACCTCACGGACCTGCGCGATCTGACGACGGCCGTGCAGCGGCTGCGGCGGCTCTTCGACCTGGACGCCGACCCCTACGCCGTCGACGAGCGGCTCGCCGCCGATCCGGCACTCGCACCGGGCGTCGCCGCCCGCCCCGGGCTGCGCTCGCCGGGAGCCGCGGACCCCGAGGAGTTCGCCGTACGGACGCTGGTGGGCAGGGCCGGGGCGGAGCGGCTGGTCGAGGTGTACGGGAAGGTCCTCGACCTCCCCTGCGGCGGGCTCACGCATGTGTTCCCCGAGCCGGGGGCGCTGGCCGACGCGGTGGACGAGCCGGTGCTGCGGGCACTGGCGGCCGCGCTCGCCGACGGGGAGGTACGGCTCGACGCCGGCGCGGACCGCGAGGAGGCCGAGCGGGCGCTGCTGCGGCTGGGGATCGGCCCGGCCGACGCGGCGCTCATCAGGATGCGGGCGCTCGGTGACCCCGACGTGGATCCGGACGGGAGGCCGGAGTCGGAGCGGTGGCGGCCCTGGCGCTCGTACGCCGTACGCCACCTGAGCCTCTGAGCTCTGCCCGCGAAGCCCCGCCGCGCGCCCGAAGGGCATGACACACGGCGGGGACGGGACTTTGCCCGGGGCAGGGGCAGGGGCAGGGGCAGGGGCAGGGGCAGGGGCAGGGGCCGGGCTCCCGGGCCGGGGCTCAGGCCGGCAGGCCCCAGCGCGGTGCGGGATCGTTCGCCGTGACCGGGCGGATGGTCACGTCCGGTCGGTCGCCCTTGGCGGTGATCAGCGCCGAGTCGCCCTTGCGCAGACGGATGCGTACCGTACCGTCGGCCAACCCCTCGTGCTCCAGCGGGTGTCCGTGCCCGTCGCGGATCTCGACGGCACCCTCGATGCCATGGCGTACGACGCACGGCGCGCCCGCCTCGCTGGTCACCCGTACCCAGCGGGTCCGGCCCTCTTCGCGTACCGCGCTCAGCAGGAACGCGCCCTGGGTACGGAAGTCATGGACGGTCATGTCCCGCCAGGCGGCCGGCAGGGCCGGGAAGACCCTGATCGTGCCGCCCCATGACTGGCAGACCATGTCGTGCAGCGACTGGGCCGCCGAGAGCGGGGTCTCGATGACCGGGCCGGACTCCTTGTACATGGTGTTCGCCTGGATGAAGCGGCTCATCAGCTGACCGAGATACTTCAGCGCGTCCTCGCCCTTGCCGAGCAGTGCGGACATCGACGCGGCCCCGGTGAAGGTGTAGCCCTGCAGGGCGCCTTCGAAGCCCACCCAGTGGGCGAGGGACCTCTCGATCAGGGCGCGCTCGTCGGGCGTCGCGCCCGTCAGCTCGTACAGCGGGTAGACCGCGAGCATGTGCGAGTAGTGACGGTGCGACTGCGCGAACGGCACTCCGGCGCCGATCATGAAGCCGTTCGCGTCGACCGGGTACGGCGCGAGCCTGGCCAGGACCTCCTGCCAGCGGGCCATCAGCGGGTCGTGGACGCCGAGCTGCCGCGCCGAGCCCAGCAGGGTGCGACAGCCCCAGCGCAGCAGCATCAGGTCGTAGTTGCAGTCGGGCGCGTTCACGCCGTACTCGGGGGAGAACGTCGCCGGGAGATGCAGCTTCCCGTCCGCGCCGGGCGTCAGGAAGTGCAGGTAGTAGTTGACGGCCTTGCGCAGCAGAGGGAAGAGGGTGTCGCGCAGGATCGACTCGTCCATGGTGTGGCGGTAGGAGAGCCATACGTTGTGCAGCGCCCAGGTCAGATTGCCGACCTCGGGGGTGGGCGGGTCCTGGCCGGGGATGCCGACACCGTAGCCGCCGTCGGTGACCGACGCGCCATTGACCAGCTGGGGATCGGTGGTGCGGGGCATGCCGGCCGAGTCCGCCCGGTAGGGGGCGGCGACCTCGCGGGAGAGCTGGTCGCGGAATTCGCTCAGGGCGCGGGTGACGGCGTCCAGCTCCAGGTGGTTGGAGCCGTGGATCAGCCAGTACTCCAGCTGGACGTTGAGGTTCCACCAGGTGTTCGGCCAGGGCGTGGGCTCCAGCCAGGGGCCGGAGGTGGCCATCACGGGCGCGTCCTTGCGGGCCGCCGACGCCGTTTTGTACAGCTGGATCCAGTAGAAGCGTTGCAGCCGCGCATCGGGCAGGGACAGGAAGCTCTTCCGGTAGAACCGGTCCCACCAGGTGCGATGGGGCGCGGTCAGCTGATCGTAGGGGAGCGCGGAGGCGGTCTTGACGGTACGCAGCGCCCGGTCACGGGCCGTTGTCCTCGGGTGGGAGTGCGTGACCGTGATGTAGAGGGTACGGCTCGTGCCCCGGGTGCGCTCCCGCCACGCGGTGACGTGCTGACCGCCTGCGAGCAGCGGCTGGACGGCCGCGGTGATCGCGCCGTGCTGCTCGGTCGACGCGGGCGGGTTGCCGGTGTAACCGTCGGGGAGGGGCTTGAAAGCGGCACGCGGGCTGATCGCGTCGGCCGGGTGGAACACCCAGCGGAAGTCCCGCTCGCCCGCGCTCGGGGACACCTCCACGGCGAGCAGATCGCTGGTGGAGTGGACGAAGGCCCGGAGCTTCAGGGTGCCCGCGGTCGTGGTGATCGTGCCTTCGAGTTCGGCGGTGCGCAGCCGCATCCACCACTCGACGCCCGTGATGGTGCCGGCCGGTTCCAGCGTGAAGTGGCCGATCGGGAGGCGGGCGAGGCCGAAGAGGGAGCCGAACTCGGGGCGGTGGTCCTGGACCTCGGAGTGCTGGACGTTGAACCGGATAGCCGTGGTGGTGGCGCCGGGCTCGGCGTAGATGCCGGAGCCGAGACGGCCGTTGCCCAGGTACGGGCCCTCGTACCAGGTCTTCGGCAGCTTCTGCCAGAGCAGGCCGGCGTCGTCCAGGACCGTGCGCCAGGCGTCGTCGGGGGAGTGCACGGTGACAGGGGCCGGGGTGGCGCCGGTCGGGGCGGCCTGGGCGGGGACGGCCGCCGCGCCGCCCACCACGAGCGCGCCGCCGATCGCGGTGCCGGTGGCGAGAACACTTCTTCGGGAGGGGGCGGGGGCTTCGTTCCGGGACGGGTGGGAAGGGTCCGGTGCTGTGGGCAAGACGTCTCCTGGCGACTCGTACGCAGGCGCATCAATTCATCCGAGCTATTCCTTCAGGGAAAGTAGGCACGAGGCATCCAGGCGTCAATAGAGCGGGAGAGATCCGATGTGTTTCCCTCTATCTGGATGGCATCCACCTGGATGCCCATGAGGGGCGGAGAGGGTCAGCCCCAGATCACCGCGCCCAGCCACGCCCCCGTCACCAGCAGGCATGCGAAGAGCTCGACGAGCACGGACCAGCCGGTCGTCCGCATCACCGAGCGGACCGACGCCCATCCCGCCCCGCGGCTGCCGAGCCGCAGCCGCTCCGCCCCGTAGATCACACCGACGTATCCGGCGATCCCGCCCACCACCGGCACCACGAAGAAACCCACGATCGCGCCGAACCCGCCGAGCATCAGCGTCTTGCGCGGCGCCCCGGACTCATGCGGGCGCCGCGGCGGCAGCAACGGCCTCAGCGCCTGGTTCAGCAGCAACAGGGCGGTGGCGCCGATCAGTACGCCCCAGGCCACCGGAGTCACATCGGTCAGCGCCCACCACAGCACGGCGGCCCAGACGATCGCCTGCCCCGGCACCCCCGGCACCAGCACGCCGACCAGGCCCAGGAACATGACCAGGCCGACGGCGAGGAGTTGCCACACACCCATCTCACCAGCCTGCCGGAGTCCGGCCGGTCCCGCCCGCCAGCGCGCGCTCCGGGCGGGGAAACGTCGACGCAGCTCAGAGCCGTACCGGCGCGACGGGAACACCGCGCCGGGGCATCCGGCGGGACCTCGGCTCAGAGCCTGTCGGGCGGCCTCTGATCGGGCGGCCACGCCCTGGCACGCACTCCCCCAAGGCCTTGAGGGCCAGGGGGGACCCCCTCCCGCGTT
>NZ_JBEYTM010000080.1:0-23197 GCF_040643055.1 Streptomyces sp. NPDC047515 | reverse complement strand
GCAGAAACAACCTGCCCACACCCAGCTACCAGCCCAAAGCAGCCGCAGAAACCGATCAGAAGATCACTCTCGAACCACCTCGGCGGATCAAGGCTTAGGGAGGGCGTATACAAGGAACGAGCCGTCGTGGACTACTTGCCGTTGCACGTGCACCATGGCGCCGTCCGGATGTGCCCAGTCGATGTCTTCTGGTGACAGGCCGAATATTTCTCCTTGACGAAGGCCCAGGCCGCGACCGCAGTCGACGAGTGCCTTGTAGCGGTCGGGAAGTTCGGCACGGATCTTCTCGGTGTCCTCCCATGTCAGGGTCAGCTCTGCCCGGCCGCCACCTCCTCGCTTCGGCTTGGCGTCCTGCACCGATTTGGCGAGGCATGGATTTTTGGGTATCAGGCTGTCGTCCACGGCCAAGTCAAAGACAGCCCGAAGATTGTCGAAGACCAGGCGCAGCGTGGAACTTTCGAGCAGCCGACGACGGTCGTGCAACCAGTCCAGCAAAGACGACGCGTTCACGTCCTTTACGCGCATCTTCCCAACTGCGGTAGGAACGATGTGTAGGTGAACCCGCTCCCTGTGGCGTCGGTAGGTGCGCGGATTCTTGTGTTCGTGCCCCTTGAGCCACGTAAGGGCGAGTTCACCGACCCTGACCTCTCCGGCGCGAGGGTTGATGTATGACCCGTCGTCCACTCCGGACCGCATTTTGGTCTCGTGCCTGCGGGCTTCGGCCTCGGTGCGGAACAACTCCGTCTGCTGGACATCTTCCCGGTTACGCCAGCGGGCCTGCCACCGCTTCCCGGCCCCGTGATCCCTCGTCGGAACCTTACCGTGCTCCCTACAGGTCGACTCCCCGGATTTCGGGCGTGACTTGTGCCAGCGGTCGTACGGCATGGACTCAACTCCTAGTTTTCAGCGGGCCTTGAAGTTTCTTTGTGGGTTCTCTCGTATCAGGGTCGTCATCGACGACGAGATCGTGTGTCCGTTCATCGCACCCTGAGTGAATGGGATGTTGATCCAGACAAGCTGAAAATGTCAAACGCATTCTTTGGGTCTTCGCGACAAAGGGAGCAGAGTGGTAGGTGGGATCTCACTCAGACGAAACCTCGCTGAGGCGTCGGCGAGGGTTCGACGACCCCTTGCCGAGGGTTCGCTGGTGTCTTTCGAGAGTTCGGAAGAGTCGTAGGAGTTTTGCCGCAAGTTCTTCTATTTGGTCCGGCTGGAATTTCATGTCAATGTTCCGTGCGCCACCACAGCGGACTACCGTTCAGGTGGTTCTTTCCTGCCCGTTCCGAGCCGTTCTGGAGTACCCATGCGTCGAACCACTGCCCGTGCGGTAGAAGCCGCCAGTGGCGCGGGGGGCCGTTGTCCGTTGATGAGTGCTGAGGAACTGGCCGACTTCCTGGGCGTACCGCTGAACACGGTCTACATATGGAATCACCGACACCAGGGTCCGCGAGCCCACAAGGTCGGCCGCTATTTGCGCTACCGCTGGCCGGAGGTGGAGGCATGGCTGGAAGCTCAGGCGGTGGATCGCACGGTCTGATTGGCCGAGTACGCCTGGTGCATTTGTGCCGGCAGGGCGACAGAACCCGGCGTACAGCCCGACTCGTCTGCCGCCACCTGCGGCTTTGCCTCAGAAAGGGCCTCCGACCTGCGTCGGAGGACCTTTCTGAGCTTTCAGGACATTGCCGCGTTAGGCAGCGAAAAGTCCCTCAGGAGTCCCTTGGACTGCGCTGAAAGTCCCTGAAAAGTCCCTGGGGGGAGAGGCCAGGAGCAGTCCTGGCGCCAAGGTGCTCGTGTTGGCGGTGCGGCTATCGAGGGCGGCAATGGCCTGCACGCACGGCGAGCCCTGACCGAGGCACGGATCGGCTCACCCAGCTGATTGCCATCAATCTTCAAGCGAACCGACGTGTCGCTCGGCCGCAGACGTCATACGGCTGAGTCGTGCAGCGGAACCCGGTGTTGAAGGGAGACTCCTACGACTCTGTTGCTCAATTCGTCTGGGCTCGGGGACCGCTGATGTGCGAGGGCGACTTGCCCGGTTCTTGACGTTCTGGTGGTGGGGCTACGGGCACGGGAGGTGCTGACGAACCAGATTCTCAGGAATATGGAGTTGCGGCCTCGGCCCGGCTGACCGAGGCGCTTGGGACCCGTTACCGCGTTGCGGGCCGTTAGCCTGTCGGTATGTCAGAGCGTGTCATGCCCGGTCGCACGGACGGCCTGATCACCCTGGTTGCCGCGGACGCGCTGTGGGTCGATTTGACGGCCGACAGTGCTGTGCCGACGGCTTCTGGGGCATTCACCTGCTTTCCTGCCCGTGCCCGGGTGGGGTACGTCCTGCTCGGCGGCCATATGGTGGCGACGGTGAGGGCGAGCAACGGCCAGTGGAGTGTTCCGGAGGTTGAGGTGCGCCGGGCGGCCGCGGAACTGAACACGGTTGGGATGGATCGGCAGGACCTGGTCCGCATCGGTCCGTTTCGTGGGGCGCCGAGGCAGGAGCGCAACGAGGAAACGCCGCTGCGTTGGCGCCAGCGCATCACGGGGGAACTGCAGGAGCTGGGCGGCCCCGAGCGGGCAGCACGACGTGAAGTCGGCCGGCCGTACCCCCTGGCGGGGATCGACTGGCGACAGATACTCGTGGAGCAGACCCGCGACGGGACGCAGCGCACGTGGTGGCTGCCGCGTGCTGTGGTCAGGCTGCTGGACGCGGCCGAGCACGCCGAAACGCAGTGGGTGCAAGCCGCGCAGACCCGCCAGACAAGCGCAGCCGTCACCGAGCCACCCTCCCACCCCCGCCAGGCCCGAGACGCCGGCGGTCGGCAGAAGACGAGCCCCGAGAGCCCCACCGCCTCACTGCGCCCGTACAACAAAGAGCTGGAAGGCCAGCTGTACTCAGTGCTCAGCAGGAAGCCCGGTACCTCCCGCAGGGTGGCTGGGTGGGCGTGCGCCGTCTGCCGCACTGCGCCCGCCGCAGTCCTCGACCACTGCCACGAACACGGCTACGTCCGCGCCCCCGTCTGCCAGTCCTGCAACACACAGGAACGCCCCGACCACCTGTACAGCAACGACATCCGCGTGGCGAACCGCTACACACGCCTCTTCCACACCGACACCGACGACTGGCTCCGCCACTGGCACCGCTGCCCCGGCTGCCGCGCACGCACCACCCTGCCCCTGCCGCACCTCGCCGCATGGACCGCCCACATAGCCTGCCGATCGCTGCGCCCGACCCACCGCGCCCCCCGCGGGCGCAAGCCCTGCGGTGTCCTGCGCGTGTCCTGGGCGGGCAGTCAGAACGCGCCCCGTTCCTGCCTGCTCACTGTCGCCGTCGACTTCTGCCCCTCCGGCGAGCACCGGGTCCTGGCGCGAGTCACCTACCGCGAAGCCGCCGAGCGGTTTCGTGCCTGGTTGGCCGAGACGGCCCCTGCCGTGGCCGCCGCGGCCGGTCCTGACCGCCTGGACGGCCTCCCTGCTCAGTTCCGGCCAGTCATCGCGGACACCAGCGGCGAGGACCTGGAACTGTTTTGAGCGGGCACCGGGAGACCTGACACCCCACCGTTACCTCGCAGCTGCTGGCCCCCGACACGGTCACCCCGCACGCCCCAGCGAAATGCGCAGCAGAGTCTCCTACCGGCTCAAAGACCGCGACATCGGCCGCACACCGAGCGCGGCAACCGGGTGAACAACTGCACACACGGGGTCAAAAGTCACCGACCCCAAAGGGGTCCAGGTTCAGAGACCGCCGACAGCCACTTCCCGGAAAATCAGAACTCTGCCGGTTCGCTCATCAGAGGGCATCTGGACCAGGGTGCGCAGGCCAAACTTCGTAGCTATGAGTGCGTGCGAGAGGCAGGGATGCTTGGAGCCGCAGCCTCGACAGGATGACGGCAGGCGCTGGATGGCGCAGGGGCGACCTTGACCAAGGTCCGTGGAAGCTGGTCCGCTGGGGGAGTTGGGGCGTCGAACTCGGGGGTAGCTTACGTGCCCAGGTCGGATTTGTGCGTGTTATTCCAGTCCTGCGACGGTGAAGCGAAGGCCGTGAGCTACCGCGGCAATTGTACGGACGGTCGTGTGAGTGAGCCGCCATCGGGACGGTCGCGCCCCGGCTTCGTGGCAGGACATACGCAGTGGCCGTCGCCAACGCAGCCCAGTTGTACGCCGAGGTACGGGTGGCTCGCGTGCCGAGCGAAGGCGCGCTCATGAGAATGAGGCGGGGCATGACCATCGGTGTCGTCGCCGGTGGTGGCGCGGTGACGACCATGCTGGTGGGGCTCGTCACGAATGCCGTGTCCGACCAGTCTCGCTGGCCCTCTTGGTTCGGCTGGATGCAGCGGCATCCTTGGTTGTCGTTCGTCATGCTGGGAGCGGTGCTGGTCGGTCTGACCGGGCTGCTTGCCGCGCTGTCGGACGTCGGGGCACCTGAGAACGGGCCGGGGCCGCTCGTCCGGCCGGACGATTCGTCGGGGCCGCCGGGTGCGGTGTTGGTGCTGCGGTCGTTGCCGCGGGACGCCGCGACCTTCGTCGACCGGACCGCGGAGCTTGAGCGGCTGACGCTGCTGGTGGGCGCTTCGCAGGAGAGTGGTGAGGCGTTGCCGGTCCATGTGATCGATGGGATGCCCGGCGTGGGGAAGACGACGTTCGCCGTGCACGCCGGGCATCTGCTGTCGGAGAGGTTTCCGGACGGGCAGCTCTTCGTGAATCTGAACGGGCACACCACGGGTCGCAGCCCGGTGCAGGCGACCGAGGCGCTGGCCTCTCTGCTGGCGGCCACCGGGGTGCCGACGCAGCAGATCCCTGTCGGGGATGACGTGGGGGCGGTCACGGAGGCGCGGGCTGCCATGTGGCGGAGCCGGCTCGCGGACAAGCGTGCGCTGCTCATCCTCGACAACGCGGCCAGCTATCGGCAGCTGGAACCGCTGCTCCCCGGTGGGGGCGGCTGTCTCGTCCTGGTGACCAGTCGTAAGCGGCTGGCGGCGAACGAGGAGGTGGTTCTGGCCGTGGACGCGCTGCCGCCGGGGCACGCGGTCGACCTTTTCATGCGGCTCAGCGGGCGGCCGGCGGACAGTCTCGACCGGACCGTCCTTGAGGAGCTGGTGGGGCTGTCCGGCAATCTGCCGCTCGGGGTGTCCCTGCTGGCGGCGCGGCTGCGGCACCATCCGTCCTGGAGCGCCGAGGACCTCCGGGAGCGGTTGGTGCAGGCCCGTGACCGGCTGGGGGAGCTGCGCGCCGGTGAGCGTGAGGTCGCCGCGACGTTCGGGCTGTCGTATGCGGATCTGCCCGTGGAGTGGCAGAGGTTCTTTCGGTGTCTCGGGTTCTACCCTGGTGCTGACATCGACGCGTTTGCCGGTGCCGCGCTTGCGTCGGTTTCGGTCGCCGAGGCCAGCCGCTGCCTCGATGCCCTCTACGACGACCACCTGATCGACGAACACCCGGGGAGCAGGTACCGGCTCCACGATCTCTTACGCGACTACGCCCGCGGTCTCGCTGACGAGGGAGGGCACATGGAGCACGTCGAGACTGTTCAGCGTGTGTGCGGTTACTACTTGGCCGTTCTCGCCGTGGCGAACAGGTACATCGTCCGCAGCGGCGCGGTCGCGCCACCAGTGCCGGACGACGTCCTGCAAGTGGAGTCCCCGCCCATGGAATCGCGTACGGCGGCCCTGGGGTGGCTGGAGAACGAGCGGCCCAATGTCCTCACCTGCATCCGGCGGGCGAACAGCCTCGCCCTGTACGACGTCGTGATCCGTCTGGCCGCGGCCATGGCGCCCTTCCTGCGGCAAGCCGGGCCATGGGACCAGGCCGTCGGGCTTCACCGCACGGCCGTCGAGGCCGCTCGGCATACCGGCGACCGGCGCGCGCTCGCCGGCGCGCTGGCCGAACTCGGAGTCGTACGGCGCTTCATGGCCGCGTACCCCGAGGCGGTTGACGCCCTGAACCAGGCGGTGGAACTCTACGACGCCGTCGGCAACCGGCGCGGCAAGGCGGACGCGCTGAACCAGGTGGGTATCGTCTGGTACCTGACCGCGGACAACGACGCCGCGGCCGATGCCCAGACCGAGGCTCTGGCGCTCTATCGACGGCTGGGAGACCGGCTCGGCCAGGCCAACGCGCTCGCCGATCTCGGCATGGTCCGCCGGCAGACGAGCAAATTCGCCGCGGCGGTGGAGGCGCAGTCCGAGGCCCTGTCGATCTACCAGGGCTTGGACGACCGGTACGGGGAGGCCAACTCACTGCGGGATCTGGGCATCGTGCACTGCCTCATGGGCGAGTACGACCTGGCCGCCCAGCGGCAGCGCGAGGCGTTCGATATCTATCGGGCCCTGGATGACCGGACCCATCAGGCCTATGCCCTCAATGAGTTGGGTGTGTTGCGGCGCGTCACCGGCGACCTTGCCGCAGCGCGAGAAGTCCACACCCAGGCGCTGCAGTACTACACCGACCTCGGCGAGCGGTTCGGGCGCGCGAACAGCGTCCGCCATCTCGGTGTGCTCGACCGGATGTCCGGCAACGCGGCGGATGCGAGCCGGTTGCTGGAGGAGGCCCTGGAGACGTACCGGGATTTGGGCAGCCGCGGGGGCGAGGCTGCCTCGCTCGGCGAGCTGGGTGTGGTGCGCGGGATCCTGGGCGAGGACGAAGGCGCAGTCCAAGCGTTCCGGCGGAGCCTGGAGATTCTGCGCCAGCTGGGTGACCGGTGCGGTGAAGCGGAGGTGCTGAACCACTGGGGGACGCTGCTGCGTACCTCCGGGGACCTGGCCGCCGCGCGCGGCCGATACGAGCAGGCGCTGAGTCTGGCCCGGGCCATTCACTGCCCGCTTGAGGAAGCACGGGCGCTGGAGGGGGTCGGCCGCTGTGATTGGACGGTCGATGGCTCCACACAGGCAGGGGAGACTCTGCGTGAAGCGATCAGCGTGTACCGGCAGTTGGGTGCGGGCTCGGCGGCCGACGAGGTTGAGCGGCTGCTGGTATCGCGGGCGGGTTGACCCGGGACCGGCTCCGGTATGTGGCCAGATTCCGTATGCAGCCGTGTGTGATCGCCCTGCTACGTTTCCCGTTGGCCTGTCGCTTCAACCGCCGTCGCACCGTGCCGGCTCTCCGGTACGTCCCTCACGAGGAGCGTTGAATGCCGTCACATACACCCAGCCCCGCGCCACTCGTCACCGCACCCGCTGGCCCGGAGGTTGCGCACACGACGCAGGCCGCCGTGGTCCTTGAACGGGTCGCCGCCCGCGTACAGCAGCGACTGGCAGCTGAGCAGGCTGCGTCGCACCGCCTCTGCGATGGCGGTCACGCGGCTTCGCTCATCTTGCCCGGGACGCTGTGAGCGCTCGCGCTCGATGACACCGCACGAAGATGTCGTGCCCTTTCGGACATTCATCCTCAAGGTCGCGAACCGCTGCAACATCGACTGCGACTACTGCTACGTCTTCAACTCCGGGGACCAGGCGTGGCGGCGTCTGCCTGCCCGCATGAGCGTGGACGTGGCGCGCGCGACCGCCCGTCGGATCGGTGAACACGTCACGGCACATAACCTGCGGACCGTGCATGTCGTGCTCCATGGTGGTGAGCCTTTGCTCGCCGGTCCCCGGCACATGGCCGATCTCCTGAGCGCCGTCCGGGAGGGTGTTCCGGCGGCGACGGCAATCCACTTCGAACTCCAGACCAACGGCACGCTCCTCACGGAGCCGTGGCTGGACCTCTTCGATCAGTACGAGGTGGTCGTGGGCGTCAGCCTCGACGGACCGCCGGACGCGAACGACCGGCACCGTCTGACGCACGCCTTACGGTCGAGCACCGGCTCGGCTGTGCGGGGCATTGAGCTGCTGCGGAGTCGGCCACATCTGTTCGCAGGACTGCTGGCGGTCGTGGACCTGGCGAACGACCCGGTTGAGGTTCACGACTACCTGGCGGCCTTCGGGCCGCCCACGATCGACTTCTGCCTCCCGCACGGGACACACGACGAGCCGCCGCGCCGGAACGACCCCGCCGTCCCCGAGTACGGACAGTGGATGAGCCGCGTGTACGACGCCTGGCTTGCCAGGCCGGAGTATCAGCACAGCGTCCGCATGCTCGAGGACATCGTGGCGCTCAGCTCCGGTGTGCGCGGCTCGGTGGAGACCCTCGGCCTGGCTCCGCCATCGAGCATTGTGATCGAGTCCGATGGCACGGTCGAGGGCGTGGACACCCTCCGTTCCGTCGAGGAGGGGGCCTCCTGGCTGGGGCGCGATGTCTTCAGCCAGTCCTTCGATGACGTCCTTCGTCATCCGAAGCTCCTGCACCGGCGGTACGGCAGAGCTGCGCTGGCCGAGAAGTGCCAGAGCTGTCCGCTGGTGGAGGTGTGTGGCGGGGGCTACCTGCCGCACAGGTTCAGCACCTCCCAGGGCTATCGGAACCCCTCCGTCTACTGCGCCGACCTGGAGTACCTCATCCGCCACGTACAGGATTCCCTGCAACAGCACGGCTGGGACCCGCGTGCGGCATCGGTATCTCCGCCGTAGCTCACGGGGCGTAGCGCCACGACGGGATCACGCGTTGGAGTAGTTGGAGTACATGAGTAATGCGGCCGAAGAACTACGGGAGAAACCGATGACTGTGACGATCCGCCCCGCCGACAAGGCGGACACCCCGGCCCTCGCCGAGCTGATCGAGGAGATCGAGCGGTTCTACGGGTCGACCGAGGTCCAGCCGATCGAGGAGCGCCGATCGCAGGTCGAGGAAGCCTTGTTCGGATCGCTGCCGCTGGCCTCCGCCCTCCTGGTCGAGGACGAGAGCGGCGACATTGTCGGCCTCGCCGCCTACTCGTTCCTCTGGCCGGCGGCAGGCTCCTCCCACTCCCTTTTCCTCAAGGAGCTCTACGTCCGCGACACCCTCCGACGCCAGGGCGTCGGCGCCCGCCTCATGAAAGAGCTCCGCGCCATCGCCGCGGCCCGCTCCGGGTGCAGCCGCGTCGAGTGGATGACGGACCGAGACAACCCGATCGCGCGTGGTTTCTACCGGTCGCTCGGATTCGCAGAGTTCGACGGGAAGATCGTCTACCGGGTCGACACCGGGACAGCGTGAGGGCGAGCGCGAGAGTGAAGGAGGAACGTTGCGATCGGTGTGAGTGCATCATCGGGCTCGGCTGTGGCCGCCCGCCCGACGGTTTTGACCCGGCAGGTCTCGTGGTCGTCGGGGTAAATTCCAAAGTTGCTGTCGGCGATCAGCAGTTCGTTACGGGCGGTCCCCGCCTCGACGAGTGGCTTCATGCGCCGCCCGATGTCGCGAAGTTCGCCGCGGACATGCTCGGCATGCTTCTTGGCGACCTCCTGGAAGTACGACGAGTTCGCCACTCTCGCGCAACTGTGCGCCCAGAGCGCGCAGGACGCAGGATCGGTCGCGGATGAAGGCGGCACTCAGCCGCATGGTGACCAGGTCGAGCGTTTCCCGGTGCGGCGCGGCGAGCACCCCCGGGACGGACCGCGTCATTCCGCACCTGGACGCCGATGTCGCGATCGCCGAGGTGCTGTGGCGGATCACGGGCCGGGCGACCTACCGGCTCACCGCCACCGACCCGCCCGGCACGCGCTACTCGCTCAAGATCCGGGCCAAGCTGCCCGACAGGACGTTTCTCCGCGCAGCGCACGATCGTATTCACCGGCTGACTGCACCGCCGAGTGGCCCGTGAATGCAGCAACTGGCTGTTCTGACCCGGACATTCGCTTCCGCTGACTCGCCGACCCGCCGATTGGTAGCCTCGGGGCGAACGAAGCACGGGGGAGGTGCGCATGGTGCCGCGGTTGGTGTTCGTGCACGGAATAGGCGGACTTCGGGACATCGAAGGTGAACTGGCCACGTGGACACGTTCCTTGGCGGACGGAATGCGCGCAGCCGGCCACGCGGCGCTCGCCGAGCGGCTGACCACCGCGGATGCCGGGCGCTGTTCCTTCGCCTACTACGCCGACCTCTTCTCACCTCCCGAGGCTCAGGGCGGCGGCGAGGCGCGTGCCGAGGGTGATGCGAGCGAGATCCTCGAAGACCTTCTCGTCGAGCTGGTGGCCGCGCTCATGTCCGAGCACTCCGCGAGCAAGGCGCCCCACGACCGTGCCTGGCAGCACCGCGAGAGGATTCTGGCCCACGCGCGCTCCGAAGCCGACACGTCCGGCCAGGCCCAGGGAAGCCTGTCGGTGCTGCGCAGGGCGCTGAACGTGGCGACCACCCTCATGGCGCTCAAGCCTTGGGGCGGTGTCGCACGCTGGGCGACGCCCAAGCTGATGGTCAGGGACCTCGCCCAGGTGTCGCGCTACCTGGCGCGCGGGGAGAAGGACGCATCGGGGCTGACCCTGGACAGTCGCATACGGCACCGTGTGCACGAGGCGCTCGGGGACGCCCCGGCGGTCGTGGTCGCGCACTCTTTGGGGACCGTCGTCGCACTGGAGGCACTGCACGACCAGCGGACGGTCATCCCCCTGCTGGTCACCCTCGGCTCACCGCTCTCGATGCGCACGGTCGTCCGGCCCAGGCTCTTCCCGCAGCCGCCGCGCACGCCCGAGCGCGTCGAACGATGGCTGAACTTCTGGGACAGGGACGACATCATCGCCGTCCGGCCCCTGCTCGAACGCGACGTGCTGCCCAACGCGTCCGGCGTGCTTCCCCGCAGCAGCCGGATCGACTCGGATGGGATCTGGGTCCACTCCGCCGGGAAGTACCTGGCCCAGGCCGCGGTCGCCGGCCCCGTCGCGGAAGCGCTCCTGTCCGCAGCGCGCCGGTCAGCCTCATGAGCGAGGGGCCCCGTCGCCACCTTCTCGTCGTAGCACCTCAGTGCGCATCGATGCAGCACCTCACCCGCCTCAGGGAGGCGGCCTCCGCGCTGCACGCCGCGATGGCCCACGCGGACATGGGCGACTGTGCTCCGGGTCTCCCCGGCGGCCGCTCCCTGATCGTCGACGAGCGGCTGACGAGCAACTGGATCCGGACGCTGATCGGCGAGGCGATCCAGTACGCCGAGGACCGGCGGGCGTCACTGGTCCTCGCCCTGCTGGGGCACGGATTCGTGCCCGGGAATACGAACACGCTCTACCTGATGGGCGCCGACTCCGCGGAGGACGCGACCGAACGGGCGGTCAACGTGGGCGAACTCCTCGCGGCCGCCGCGAACAAGCCCGACATCCCCAGCGTGCTCGGCATCATCGACACCTGCCACGCGGCCGGTGCGATACCCCCGGGGCAGGACCTCACGGCGGGTGCCGGGAACGGGCGCAGCAGGCTCGCTGTACTCATGGCCTCGTCGGTCAGCCAGCCGGCGGTCGACCTCTCGTTCTCCAGGGCGTTCGCCGGCCTGGTACGGGAGGGCGTGCCGGGAGCGGGCCCCCTGCTGGGGGTGGACGACGTCCAGCGTGCGCTGCGCGGCTCCGTCGTCGGACAGGATGTGACGGTCTCCCAGCACGACGGCGATCCCTTCGCGACGGAGCCCATCTGGGTCAGCCGCAACATGCGGGCCCACGACACCGACCCCGGCAGCCTCCTCGGAAAGCTGGCGCACGAAGAGCTCGCCGAGGCGTTCGGCGCCCTCGCCGCCGACGTACCGTCCCTGTGCTTACCGCACGATGTGCAGTCCGGGCTGGACAGCCTGGAGGCACTCAAAGGACTCCTGCCGTCCCCGGCCCGCGACCGGGCCAAGGATGCCGTGCACTCCCTGCTCACCGCGCTACGGACCGTCGGGTTCCTCCGTGACTGGCTCGGCAGCGAGCTGACGACGGCCCGTCTGCGCCAGGCCCTGCGAGTCCTGCTGGCGTCGGAGCACCGGGCACTGGCCTCTCCGGTACCCGACTTCACGGACGTCGCGATCCTGGACCAGCTGGCCTTCGACCACCCGGTGACCCGAAACAACGGCAAACCGTCGGTCGCCGAGTTCGTGGTGCGCCTCGCCCTCGCCTCGGGCAAGGACCTGGCATCCCCGGAACTACACGCATGGGCACGGTCGGTGGACGCGCAGCAGGAACTCAATGACGCCGTGACCAAGGTCCTCGACGACCGGGAGGACCAGCAGCTGAGGCTTGCCGTCAGCCTTGACTCCTCGCTGACCGGCGGATGGCCGGAAGCCGTGAGCGCGTGGCTGCTCCAGGACGGGGAGCTGCTCGAACGGCACGACTTCAGCTGTCCCACGGTGGACCGAGGAGGTGCGGAGGCCGCGATCGAGGCGGCGGCCGTCTGGGCGGAGGACCACGCGGAGGCGCTCGGGCGGCGTCTGAGATGGCTCGATGTCGCCGTGCCGAGCGGTGTACTGCTGGAGTGGCGTCCGGAGGAGGCCGGCGAGGGCCTGCGCTTCGGGGTGCAGTACGACGTCGTGTTGCACTGGAGCCGTCGGCTCGCCCCCGATCCCCTTCTGAGACGGATCCAGGGCGCGGTGAACGACCGGTGGGAGGAGATCGCCGCCTGCACCGGAGTGCCGGTCGACTGGCTGGACGTCTCCGACACGGCCGACCGGCCGCCGTTGCAGGGCAGGTTGCGGGACGGCCTCTACCGGCGGGGCATCGGCCTGATGCATCACACCGGACTCGACGATCAGCTGATGGAGATCCTCCTCTCCTACACCCCGGTGCTGCTGTGGCCCCAGGGAGAGGAGGGCTTTCCCGCCGACCGGCACAGCTGTCTGGAGCCGCAGTGGCTGACCATGCCGGAAGGGCTCGGCCACGCCTACCAGCGGCGATGGCGCGGCGAGTACGCCGGTCACTTCGCAGATCTCCGCGCGGTCTGGGACGACCGCGAGTGGCTGAGGTTCTGCCGACTCGTGAGGACCACCGTTCCCCCTGTCCAGAACACGATCAAGGAAGCCTTATGACGTGGAATCCGTACTACCGGGGCGACGGCGTGGAGAGGCAGGAGACCCGTCTGCCCGACCCGCCGCCGTGGAGGACCTTTCCTCGCGTGTCGTCCGCCGGGCTGTTCCAGCCGCCGGAAGGACTCGTCGGCGCAGTCAATGCCGCCCTCGCCCTGCGCCGGCCCCTGCTGATCACGGGCAGTCCGGGCACGGGCAAATCCACCGTGATCGAACAGGTGGCGGCAGAGCTTGCGCTGGGACCCGTACTGCGCTGGCATGTGACCTCGCGCAGCACGCTGGGCGACGCGCTGTACCACTACGACGCTCTCGGGCGCATCCACGCCCACCGGTTGCAGCAGGAGAGGACGCGCGCCGGTGAGCCGGAGACCGGCACCGACGACATCGCGGCATTCATGACCCTGGGGCCCCTGGGCACGGCGTTGCTGCCGTCGGACCGGCCGCGTGCGCTCCTCATCGACGAGATCGACAAAGCCGATCTCGATCTTCCCGGGGATCTGCTCGACGTCCTGGAGCGCGGCGAATTCCGCATCGAGGAACTGCGCCGTGAAGGGCAGGAGCTCGCCCACCTGCGCATGTCCGGTGAGGATGCGAAGCATCCCGTGTACGGCGGCCACGTGCAGTGCACCGAATTCCCCTTCATCGTGATGACGAGCAATGGGGAGCAGGAGTTGCCCGCACCGTTCCTGCGGCGGTGCCTGCGCTACACGATGCCCCGCCCTACGCCGGAGCTCATCCGGGAAGTCGTGCGCAGGCACCTGCAGCTCGACGTACCCGAGTCGGGTCCGCTGGCCGATCTCGTCGACAACTACGTGCGCCGGGTGGGCGACGGTGAACGTGTCGCGATCGATCAACTGCTCAGTACGCTCCATCTGCTGGACGGGCCGGCGAAGATGGAGGCATCGGAGCGCAGCGGACTCATCGGACTGCTGATGAAGAACCTGTCCGGTGCCTGACCGAGCCGGGGGGCTGGGCGCCGTCGTCGACTCACTGCTCGGTCTGGACAGAGACCTCGACGCGGTGTCGATCGCCGAGATCCTCTGGCTCGCGGCCCAGGACGACAGGCCCTCGCCGAGCGACGGGACGGAGGCCGATGACACCGGGCGGCAGGTGGACTCGCACGCCCGTGCGGCGACCACCGGGCAGCCGGCGGAGACGGGCGAGGCCGCACAGCGGAGACTGCTGCACACACCCTGGGAGGACGGTACGCGCGGCCCGGGAGCGATCGAGATCTCGCTGCCCCGGAACGCTACGCTGCCGCGCGGCAGGGAGCTGGCGCGGGCACTGAAGCCGCTGAAGCGACCGTGGTCGCGGGGCCGCCGACAGCGACTCGACATCCCGGCAACGGTGGCCGACTACGTGCGCGTCGGTGAGCTCACGCCGGTGTTCTCGGACGAACCGGAGCGCTGGTTCGACGCGACCGTGGTGATCGACCGGTCACCCACCATGGCGGTGTGGGCCGGCACGGCGGACGAACTGGTGCGTCTCCTGGCCCGTACCGGTGTGTTCCGCACCCTGCGGGTCCGCGAGCTCTACGCGGACGGATCCCCGGAGAGCACACCGACCCTGCACGGCCCCCTGGGACAGCGCGTCGTGGAGGCGGGCGGGAGAGCCGCCCAGCCGCGACGGCTCATGCTCGTCTTCTCCGACTGGGCGTACGCCGCGTGGCGCGACGGCTCGCAGTGGAACCAGCTCCGTACGTGGGCTGCCGCCATGCCCACCGTCCTTCTCAACCCGTTGCCGTCGAAGATCTGGCGACAGGCAGGCATGAGCCTTCCTGCCGTCCGCGTGGTCTCGCCCGGGACGCCCGGCGTGAACAATGCTCAGCTCCGGTTCGCCACGACACTTCTGATGAACCAGGCTTTTCCCGGTACCACCGACCGCGACTGGCTGCCGGTACCCGTGAACTCCCTGTCCCCCCATGCCGTCGGCAGCTGGGCACGCACCCTCATGCTCTCGGATCCCGCCGGCTGCGAAGCCCTTCTCCTGCCCGCGCCGGGTCTCGTCGACCACATGGTGGAACCGGACGAGGATGAACTGCGCAGCGGCCGGTCCCTGACGGATGCCTACCTGCACCGCGCCTCTCTGGCCGCGGTCCGCCTGGCGGTGCTGTGCTCGCTGTACCCGCAGGTGAGCGTCGACATGCTCCGGGCCGTTCAGCAGAGCCTGGTCCCGGAAGCAACGCCCGCCGACCTGGCCGAGTTCGTCGTCGGCGGTCTCGTCACCGTCACCGAGGCCGCTCAGGCGGGCGGCCATCCCGTACTGCGGTTCAGAGAGGGTGCGCGCGAGCAGCTCATGCCCAGGCTCGGTGCCCGGGACGCCCGGCGTCTGCACAGCGCCGTGGACCGGTTCATGGAGAGCAACTCCGCCTCGCCCACACGATTCCCGGCCGCCGTGTCCGGATCTGGGGCCGCCGGGGTTCCGGTGGACCCCGAACCCTTCGCCGAGGTGTCGGCCGGTGTCCTGCCGGCGTTGGGCCTCCCGGCCGAATCGCCCGCCCCGGCCGACCTCACGGACACCGCACCGACGCCTGAGACCGGCAGTGCCGAATCCCCGGTGGAACCGGTACCCGAACCCGGCCCTGCGGCGGCCGAGGAGCCGGGGGACCTTGCCCCCACTGCGCCGGTCCCGCGCAGAGGGGGCACCGACCGCACGGCGCCCCCGTACTTCTTCCTGAGCTACGCACATACCCCTGGGTACGGCGGTGGAACGGACCCAGACATGTGGGTCGAACGGCTTTTCCAAGATCTGTGCGGTCACGTGATGGCCATGGTCGACCTGCCCGCGGACACCCCCGTCGGGTTCATGGACCGGGAGATACGTTCCGGCGAGGGCTGGTCGGAGCGGTTGGGCGATGCGCTGGCCGGCTGCCGGGTCTTCGTGCCGCTGTTCTCGCCGCGCTACTTCGCCAGCGAGATGTGCGGCAAGGAGTGGTACACCTTCGAACAGCGGGCCATCCATCATCGCGCGCGTTCGAATCAGCCTGCGGAGGCGATCGTCCCCGCGCTCTGGGTACCGGTGCCCCCCAGCCAACTTCCGGGACCAGCCGAGCGGTTGCAGTTCAACCACGGCGACTTAGGAGACCGCTACGGCAGTGACGGGCTTTACGGGCTGATCAAGCTCCGGCTCTTCGCCCAGGAGTACGAGCGGGCCGTCTACGAACTGGCGAAGCGCATAGTCAGCGTTGCCGATACCGTGCGGCTCGACCCCGGCAGACTGGTCGACTACCGCCTCGTTCCCAGTGCCTTCGGACCCGCGAGCAGCGAGGATGACGGGCCCAGGCCGCTGCGGATCACTGTGGTCGCGCCCACCCGCCACGATCTGCCCGAGGGACGCAACCCGGAGTACTACGGCGACAGCGCGAAGGACTGGAACCCCTACTACCCCCACTCTGTCCGACCTCTGGCCCAGGTCGCAGCAGAGCTGGCGCAGTCCCTCGATTACCAGGTCTTTATCACCTCGTTCGACGAAGAGTCTGGACGTTCGGGAGAAGAGTGGCCGCCCAGCAGCCCAGAGATTCTCCTCGTCGACCGCTGGGCTCTTCAGGACGAGAGCCGGAGGCGCAGACTCGCCGCTCTCGACTCGGAGAACCGGCCCTGGTCGACCATTGTCGTGCCCTGGAACCGGGAGGATCGCCAGAGCAGAGCCGCCGAGGTCGAACTGAAGGAGAGGCTCGAACAGACGATGCCGACCAAGGTGCGACCGGGACGGACTTCCGTCCGCGCCGCGGCCAGGGGTGTACCCACCATGGAGGCGTTCGGACAGATCCTTCCGCAGGCGGTTGAGGTGGTCGCTCAGCAGTACCTGAGGCATGCGTCGGTCGATCCACCGGCGGGCGGGGGTTAGAGCGACACGTTCCGGGTGATGGACCGCGGCACTCCCTGATCGTTTCGAGGACGCCCCACCGCCGGTATGCCTCGGCGGCGGCGCGAGGTGATCGGTGCGCGGCCACCCCTGCACGGCGAACCTTGTCGCGTTAGGCAGCGAAAAGTCCCTCGGAAGTCCCCCGGGCAGGTGTCCGTTCCCAGCGAAGATGAGCAGTCCCTCTGGATCTGACCGGCAGTGTGATCATGTCCCACCAAAACTGCAGCGCTGGCTGTCTAGGTACGCATCCTCTTTGACCCAGGTCAGCACACCTATCGCGAGTGCAAGCAAGTTGGGCAAGTACGGCTTGGCATGCCCAGGAAGGCCACCCATCCCTGTGCACCGTCGGCGATGCTCATGCCGTGCGAGAAGCCCCGGAACCACATGGGCACAGAGCGCGTTCCTTAAGGCAGACGAAGGCGTGGCGAGATCGTACGAATGGGCGGGTCTCCGTTCTGGCGGCCCAGCGGGAGGACCGGCATGACGCAGGCGTGGAAGATCACAGTCATCGTGCTGGCGGTGGTGGGCATTGTCTCCACGCCGCTGCTCTGGCTGCTAGACGGCCCCAACGCGGGAGCGCTGGCCGGCGCCTCCATCCAGGCCGCCGTCGCCATCGCGGCTCTGGTTTGGGCCCTGTTCCAGCACCCGTCCCCGGCTGGCCACACAGATAGGGCCAGCCGGACCGGGAAAGCCACTGGCGGCGGCGTTACCGGCATCAGACGGCCGGGCGGCCGGGGGCATGGCGCGGCCACAGCCGAGCGTACGGGAGAGGCCAGCGGCAAGAACTCCGTCTCTGGCATCGACTACTCGAACTAGGACCCGCGCACCCATGGCGAAACCATCATCAGGCAAAGCGCGGGACGAGAAACCCGAGCCATCGATATCCGTGACGGACACCGGCAACGCCCAGGCCACGAGCGAAGGCACGGCCGTGACCGGCTACCGCGGCCCGGCGCCGGAAGCCGCCCACACTCCTCACGCCGCGGTACACCTGTCCCATACCGGGCAAGCGACTGCCGCCGGGGGCGGAATCGCCAACACCGGTTACATGTACATCGACACTCTGATACAGGGGGCCACGGAGACCGATCCCTGGATGAAACCCGACGACTACCTCCGTCAGGTGAACAAGGGTTCCGTCTACACGCACCGTTGGCAACTCGTCGGACGCGCGCAGACGGTGGCCAGCCTTGTACCGTTCGCCAGGAACGAGCAAGGACGCGTCACACTCCTCGTCGGCCGGGGCGGGGCCGGGAAGACGAAGATCCTAACGTCCCTGTGCGAAGCGCTGCGCGACGCAGAGCCCGCCATCGAAGTAAGGGTGCTCGGCTTTGACTCCGCCATCGGCCCAGGCGCGTTCAGGCAACTGCCGAGCACAGGAACGCTGCTAGTGATCGTGGACGACGCACACGACGCCGCCCTCCCTCTGGAAAAGATCGTCTCCGGGGTCCGCAGCGTCAACGCTTCCGCCAACGTGCTGCTCGCCCTGCGGCCCTACGGCATGACCCACGCCCGCCGCGCCCTGGCTAGGGCCGGCCTACACGTGAGCGAGGCCACTAAGGTCGAGATTGGGGACCTGGAGTTCGACGACGCCCTCTCCCTGGCCAGCGAGATTCTGGACGAAGCGGTACGGCTCCACGCACCGAGGCTCGCTGCAGCGGCACGGGATTGCCCGCTGCTGATCGTCACCGGCGCGGCGCTGATCAACAACGGCGCCCTGAATCCGCGGAGATTCGAGGGCGACGAGCAACTGCATCTGGAACTCACGGACCGGCTCGCCGAGGCTCTGACCGCTGATCCGGTATCCGGCCAGGTACCTCAGGAACTGCTCTCCGCGCTCGCGTCGTTCCAGCCTGTACGCCTCGCGGAACCGGAGGTCCGCGTGTCATTGGAAGCCCTTACCGGCTTGCCGTTCGACCTCTGCGCGCAGCATCTGGCGACCCTTGAGGAGGCCGGGGTGGTGCTGAGCTACGGCACCGCGGTGCGCTTGGTTCCGGACCTATTGGGCGATGCCCTGCTCGTCAAAGCGGCGCGGCACTCAGGCACAGGCCTCCCCACGGGCTACCTCGCCAGAGCCATGGAAGCCGGCCAGGGCAGCGCGCTGGCCAACCTAGTGGTGAACACCGGCCGTGTGGACTGGCAACAGCAGCAACAGGGCACCGGCACCGGCGGACTGATCGAGCCCCTGTGGGAGCAGATCGCTGCAGCGTTCCGCGCCGCGGACGCACAGGCGCGGGTAAGCCTGCTGGAGATCGTGGCGAAGATCGCCTTCTTCCAACCACGACGCGCCCTCGACCTAGCCACGTGGGCCGTGGACAACCCCTGCGACCCTGTCACGGCAGACGTCGGGCTCGGATTCACCCGCACGTGGACTGACACAGAAGTACGCCACGCCGTGGCCCCTGTCCTCCAAGCCGTCGCCCATCATCCGGAGTTCCTGCCGCAGGCGGCCACCCTTCTTTGGAACCTAGGGCGCGACGACCAACGCGGCCTGCCTCAACACCCCTCGCATCCCCTGCGGATTCTGGCGGAACTGGCCGAATACACCCGCTGGGGACCAACCAAGTACCAGCAGATACTCATCAGCCAGGTCGAGCGCTGGCTGAGCCGCGCCCCTGCCACTCCGTCCGTCCACCAGCCACTGAGCGTGCTCGCCCCGCTGTTGGCCACAGAGGGTCATGACGAGGTGTGGACACCCACCACCTGGACCCTTACCTTCCGCCCCTACGCGCTGCCCCCCACCCCGGAAGTCCTGGACATGCGTGGCGCGGCATTGGACCTGGCATTCAAGGAGCTGGGACACCCGCAGCTCGAACGAGCCTCGGAGGCTCGTTCTCTGATCGGCAACGCCCTCAGCCTGCCACATGGCAATTTTGGCCTGACGGTGACGGACACCATGCGCCAGATGTGGATCCCGCACCTCGCAATTACCGTCGATCGGCTGCATAGCTACATCGTCGAGCACACCCTGCCACCGGCGGTTCTGGTCGCCGTGCGCACCGAGCTGCGCTGGCTTGCGCAATATGGCCCCGACGGCCTTCGCCGCCCCGCTGAGGATCTGTTGAGCGCGATTCCCACCTCACCGGACAACGAGCTGTCCCGAGCGCTGCACGGCGGCCCGGCCGACCCGGCCTTGTACTCCGGCGTCTCGGATTGGCGTGCGGCACAAGACGCTCTGTTCAGCGACGTGATGGCCGCTTTCGCTGACTGGGCAGACAACGGGATCGCCGCGCACGTCGATGCTTTGCTCAGCGAGAACGACAGGGTCTTCGGCACGGATAGCGGACGCGCCCGGCCATTCATCTGGACGCTGGTCACCCACCGCCCGTCCGTCGGCGAAGCCATCTGCGAGCAGGCCATGGCTGCGCCGGAGGGTTCGCTGGCGTCGCTGGTGTCGGTCACCCTCGCTGCGATGGGGCATGCTGCTGGCGACCTCGCGGTCCACTGGGGCCGGACGCTCAAGGAATACGAGAAGACCGCCCTCACCCGGGAAGTGGCGCACGCCTTTGGCATCCAGCGCGGGCGCGGCGATCTGCTTGATGGCGAGGGGGACCTACTGCGGGAACTCGCCGCCCACGGGGACAGCATCGTGCGTAGGGCCGCTCTCGGCGCCGTGCCTGCCATCGCCGCGCAGCACAAGGATCTGGCCGTTGAACTGCTCACCGCATCGCCCGCCGCAGAGACAGCGGACTTCGAGGCGTTCGCCCTGGCCATAGCAGGTCCCCCGTTTAGCGCGCTGTCGTGGTCGGATCTCTCTAGGAACCAGCAGAGGGCATTCCTCGTCGCCCTGGCCGCAGCACCGTCCATCGACGGCTACGAGATCGGCCGGTTCCTCGCAGAGCTCACCCGCACCGAACCCCTTGCCGTCATTGAACTGCTCGAAGCCAGGCTGGAGTCCTTGCCATACCAAGAGACGAGCGGGCACTCCCCCCTGCCTTTCCGCTGGCATGTGACACCGCCGTTCCGCGATCACGACGACTTCCCAGACCTGCTGCGACAGATCCGTGACTGGATCGCCGCCGATCCATCCGCCCGCCGGCGCTTCTTGGGGACACACCTCTTCAAGCTTGTAGCCGGGCCCTACGATGCCCGGGTCACTGACGTGATCGACGAGTATCTCGACGACAGCGACCCCGTGAAGATCAAGGTCGTCGCGGCGATGCTGTCCAAGGCCCACCGGACGCTCGTCTGGGACGTCGAGTTCGTTCGCCGCTGTCTGCGTGCCGCAGACCGCCACGGAGAGGCCAGCCTGAAGAAAATGAGGGTCGCTCTGTACAACGCCAGCAACAACGGAATGCGCTCCGGGACACCCGGCCAGCCCTACCCTGAGGATGTCGAGGAACACGCGAAGGCCACTGAGCTAGCCGACGGATGCGCCAAGGGCAGCGTCGAGGAACAGTTCTACCGCGACCTCGCGGACTCTGCCCTGCACCGTATACAGGACGTGACAGACGAGCTCCCTCCGGACGGCCGCGATTGGTGAGGGCCGAGTGAGCAATAAGGCCGACACCCACGGTGCCCTTGAGCCCTGGCTACGCTCCCGCCATGAATGCAGAAGAACATGCGAGACACGACGAGTTCGAACGTCGGCAATGGAATTTTGCATTGGGTCGTCGGGGCCCCACCCTCCCAACTTCATCGGACCAGGTCGCCAACTGACGCTTCATTCTCCCAAAGGGCCGGCGGCCTCTATGCGACAGCTGTGCTGGCCGGCCCGCTCCGGAGGTTCACTCGAATGACGGGTTTAGTCCCGTCCGGACCTCTCAGTCCCTATGGAACTGCACAGTGGCCGTCATGGAGCTTCGCGTGCTGGAAGGGGAAACACCGTTGACCGGGCTCTGGCCCGTAATCGGTGGTAGCGCCGTGTAGTGATCACTGGAGGAGGACGCGGTGGCGGAGCAGGGGGAACCCGGCTCGGCCGTGCATCTGTCTCATGATCCGTTTGGTTCGGGTGTTGACGCCCTCGGTGCGGCCGTTGTGGTAGGGGTGGGTGAGGCCGGCGTCGACGGCGGCACGGTCGAGTTCGAGGCCGTTCGCGAAGGAGTGGAGGTGGGGCAGGTCGGCGGCGCGAACGGTGGTGATCCAGTCGGTGAGCTTGGCGTCGTTGCTCTCCGTTGGGGTCAGCAGTTGGGCGAACTCACCGGTGAGGTAAGCGAGTTCGGTCATTTCGGGGCAGGCTGCGGTGAGTTCCCGCAGTAGTGCGGTGTCCTTGTCGCGCAGGTTCTCGGGGCGGGTGAGTAGGAGGCGGGCGAAGCGCTGCGGGGTGGTGACCGGCTTGTCACCCTCGGCGCGGCCTTGGGTGAGGTATCGGACCAGGAGGTTGGCGCTGCCGGTGTAGCCCAGCTCCTTGATCTCGCGCAGGAGGTGGGTGACGGGCACAGCGGGGTCTTCGCTTCGGCGCCGGCGCAGGTGGTCGCGGTAGGGGTCGACGAGTGTGGGCTTGTAGCGGGGTGCGCGGCGGTTGCCGGTGGGCTCCTTCATGCGGGCGTACCGCTTGACGGTGTTCAGGGCGACATCGAGGCGGCGGGCGCATTCGAGGAGGCCGACGCCCTGGCCGAGCAGATGGTGGACGCGCTGCCATCGCTCGCGGGTGGTCTGCTCGAGTACGCCCCGGGTCGGATGGGGTTCACGGCGGTGGCCCAGCAGGCGGCGTGGGAGCGGACTTCGGCCAGGACCTTGCCGCACAGGTTGGACCAGAGGTGCCACCTGTCGCTGACCTGTACCGCTTCGGGGAGGGCTTGGCGGATCGCTTCGGCGTAGGTGGCGGAGCCGTCGCGGCAGACGTACTGGGCCCCGGGGTGCTCGCGCAGCCACGTGGTCAGGGTCTGGGCGGTGCGGTCGGGCAGGACGTCGATCCGCTCGCCGGTCTCGGCGTCGATGATCACGGTGGCGTAGCGGTGCCGGCGTTTGAGTGCGAAGTCGTCGACGCCGAGCACGCGCGGGACGCGCATCGGTATCACCGCCTGGCGCATGAGCATGCGCAGGGCGGTCGAGCGGGAGATCGCGCAGGCCAGAACGCGGCAGAGGCGGGCGCCCGCCCGGCCCGCTAACTCCCTGACCACGGAGTTCAGTTGGTTGGTCAGGCGGTTGGTGCGGCGCTGGTAGCGCTCTACGACGCCGGGAACCTGCTCGCGGAACGTCTGCCGCGGGCAGTCGAGAACCGGGCACACCAGGCGGCGGACCCGCACCGAGACGACGATCCGCCGTCCGTCCACCGGCACGTCCGCGAGCACCCGCCCATGAAACCCGTGCACCCGCGCTGTTCGCGTCCCGCACGCGGGGCACGGCACCGGATCGTCCCGGGTCCGCGCCGACACCCGGATGACCTCACCCTCGCCCGTCACCCCCTCGCTGACCAGGGCCGACAACCCGGAAAACACCACCGCCACAAGCTCATTGACATTGCGCACACCATGCCAACGACAACCGTCACCCTTCCCTACGTTCTTCTGTGGGACCGGGCGAGCCCTTCGTATGGTTGGCCTTCCCAGGGACGTCGGGTGTGGCTTTCAACCTTCTGCCGACTGT
>NZ_JBEYTM010000079.1:0-23752 GCF_040643055.1 Streptomyces sp. NPDC047515 | reverse complement strand
TCCCGAACCCCCACCGTCACCCTCGCCGCATGAATGGGACCCACACCCCCAAAACCGACAGCGCGGGATTGACGAACGACATAGAGGCACCCCCCTCCGAACGCACCGCCGTCCCTCCTCGCACCCCCTTACGCGGCCGACTCGCCGTCGTCTCCGTGATGCTGGGCATCTTCTCGATCGTCACCACCGAGATCCTGCCCATCGGCCTGCTGACATCGATCGGCTCGGACTTCGCCGTCTCGGACGGCTCAGCGGGCCTGATGATGACCATGCCCGGACTCCTCGCGGCGGTCTCCGCCCCCTTGGTCACCGTGGCGACGGCGCGTGTCGACCGGCGGGTGATGCTCTGCGCCTTCATGCTCCTGCTGGCCCTGGCCGACTTCCCCACCGCCGCCGCGAGCGACTACCGCCTCGTCCTGGTCTCCCCGGTGATGGTCGGGGTCACCATCGGCGGCTTCTGGTCCATCGGGGCCGGACTGGCCGGGCGGCTGGTCCGCCCGGCGTCGGTCGGCCGAGCAACAGCGGTGATCTTCTCGGCGGTCCCGCTGGGCTCCGTGCTCGGCGTCCCCGTCGGTACGTTCATCGGCAGCCAGGCCGGCTGGCGGACGGCGTTCGTGGTCATGGGGGTGCTGAGCGTGGGCGTACTGGCCCTGATGCTCCTGGTGGTGCCGGCGCTTCGTGTGCGGCGACCGCGCCCCGTACGCGGTGGTCCCCCACCGGGCGGCGAGCCCGTCCACGAGGAGGAGCCCCCGGCCGCTCTCGGCCTCCGGCCCGGCGGTACGTGGAGGCGGCGGCGCGGGCAGGTGGCCCCGTTCGTCGTCCGTGACGTACACCGTCACCTGCCGGTGGTCGACGGCGCACCATGGCCACGCCCCAGGAAGCCATCCGCGCCATCCGTGTCCGGCTCCGGGCGAACCACCTCTTCCGCCTCACGCCACGTGAGCCGGCCCGCGCCCTCCACTGGTCCGACAAGGGTGGCCGGGTGCAGGCCCTGGGGGCACTCCACCGCGGCGAGCCCTGCGGGTTCACGCTCATGCTGCGCGGCGGTCGGCACATCGAGTGACATGTCCGCCCGCTGACGTACGTATCGCTCGAAGCCCATGCTCGCCGGGGCCCCGCGCCACTCCCCGCCGCACAGAAATCCGTATGAGTTAGGCTCGCCGGGGTGCAGTGAGGGGCCTCGAACAGGATCCGGGCCACCCGTGCCGCCGGATCGGACTCGCCACCGGCTCCGTCCAACCCTGAGCAGCAGCCCCGGAAACACCGGAAAACTGTTCAGGTACCGGCCTGTTGGGCCAGGATGTGAGGCCGCCCGTGCGGGACTACTTGCTGATGCTGTTCGTCACAGCGGCGGTGACCCACCTTCTGACCGGACCCGTGCGGAAGTTCGCCATCTCGATCGGGGCGATGCCCGAGATCCGGGCGCGCGACGTCCATCGCGAACCCACTCCGCGCCTCGGCGGCGTGGCCATGTTCGGCGGGCTGCTGGCCGGATTCCTCGTGGCTTCCCATCTGCCGCACCTGGAAGAGATCTTCACCCAGAGCTCGGCGCCCCGGGCGCTGCTGTCCGGTGCCGCACTGATCTGGCTGCTGGGGGTCCTCGATGACAAGTGGGAGCTGGATTCGCTGGTCAAGCTCGGCGGACAGTTGCTGGCCGCCGGAGTGATGGCGTTCCAAGGGCTGACGATCCTCTGGCTCCCGGTGCCGGGCACCGACGGGATCTATCTCGCCGACTGGCAGGGCACCCTGCTGACCGTGGGACTGATCGTCTTCACCATCAACGCGGTCAACTTCGTCGACGGGCTCGACGGGCTGGCCGCCGGGACGGTGGGCATCGCGGCCACGGCGTTCTTCCTGTATGCCTACAGGCTTTGGTACGGCTACGGGATCGAGTCCGCCGCAGCCACCACGCTGGTCTCCGCGATCCTGGTGGGCATGTGCCTCGGCTTCCTGGTCCACAACTCACACCCGGCCCGGATCTTCATGGGGGACTCCGGCTCCATGCTGCTCGGGCTGCTCATCGCGGGGTGCGCCATCTCCGTCACGGGCGAGGTCGATCCGAGCCTCCTCAAGCAGACCGTCGACGGTACGTCCGAGTCGGCCGCGATGGTGCCGGTCTACATTCCGCTGCTGCTGCCGCTGTCCGTCATCGCGCTGCCGGTAGCGGACCTGGTGCTCGCCGTCATCAGGCGCACCTGGAACGGGATGTCCCCCTTCGCGGCCGACAAGGGACACCTCCATCACCGCCTGCTCCAGCTCGGCCACTCGCACCGCCGAGCCGTGCTGCTCATGTACTTCTGGTCGGCACTGTTCTCGTTCGTCATCGTGGCCTACTCGGCGCGGGGCGCTAAGTCCTGGATGCTGTTCGGGGTCGCGGCCGTCTGCGGGCTGGGCCTGGTCCTGCTGCTCCAGCCCCGTTACGAGGCCCACGTCGCCCGCCTCCTGGGTCGGGTTCTGCCGCGCAGGCCCGGGGGCCGCGTGGTCGCCACCGGCGGGCGGCGCGCCGAGGAGAAGGCGGACGTCCGCCGTACGAGCGCGGACGCGGGGCGGCGGTCGTAGCCCACGCCGAGATTCCGGTGGTAGCCCACGCGGCGGTTCCGGTCGTGACCGGGCCGCGAACTCCAGCAGCGCGTTGTCCGGCCGCTGGGGCTGCGGCACACGTCCCTTCCCGCCGCCGACGACACGTCCGGGCGCCCGCTCAGGCCTTCGGGGCCACCTTCGACAGGCCGTTGATGATCCGGTCCATCGCGTCGCCGCCCGTGGGGTCGGTCAGGTTGGCGAGCATCTTCAGCGTGAACTTCATCAGCAGCGGGTGTGTCAGACCGCGCTGGGTGGCGACCTTCATGACCTTCGGGTTGCCGATCAGCTTCACGAAGGCGCGGCCCATCGTGTAGTAGCCGCCGTAGGTCTCCTTGAGCACCTTCGGGTAGTTGGTGAGAGCCAGTTCGCGCTGGGCCGGGGTGGCGCGGGCGTGGGCCTGGACGATGACGTCGGCGGCGATCTGGCCCGACTCCATGGCGTACGCGATGCCTTCGCCGTTGAACGGGTTGACCATGCCGCCCGCGTCACCGACGAGCAGCAGGCCCTTGGTGTAGTGCGGCTGGCGGTTGAAGGCCATCGGGAGGGCGGCGCCGCGGATCGGCGTCGTCATGTTCTCCGGGCTGTAGCCCCAGTCCTCCGGCATGGACGCGCACCACGCCTTGAGGACCTCGCGCCAGTCCAACTCCCTGAACGCGGAGGAAGAGTTGAGAATGCCGAGGCCGACGTTGGACGTGCCGTCGCCCATGCCGAAGATCCAGCCGTAGCCGGGCAGGAGCTGGTCCTGGGGGCCGCGCCGGTCCCACAGCTCCAGCCAGGACTCCAGGTAGTCGTCGTCGTGGCGGGGCGAGGTGAAGTACGTACGCACGGCCACGCCCATCGGGCGGTCCTCGCGCCGGTGCAGGCCCATGGCGAGCGACAGCCGGGTGGAGTTGCCGTCGGCTGCGACGACGAGCGGGGCGTGGAAGGTGACCGGGGTCTTCTCCTCGCCGAGCTTCGCGTTGACGCCGGTGATGCGGCCGGTGCGGTCGTCGACGATCGGGGCGCCGACGTTGCAGCGCTCGTGCAGCCGCGCGCCCGCCTTCTGCGCCTGGCGGGCCAGCTGCTCGTCGAAGTCGTCGCGCTTGCGGACCAGTCCGTAGTCCGGGTACGAGGCGAGATCGGGCCAGTCCAGCTGGAGCCGGACGCCGCCGCCGATGATGCGCAGACCCTTGTTGCGCAGCCAGCCGGCCTCTTCGGAGATGTCGATGCCCATGGAGACGAGCTGCTTGGTCGCGCGCGGGGTGAGGCCGTCGCCGCAGACCTTCTCCCGGGGGAACGCCGTCTTCTCCAGGAGCAGGACGTCCAGTCCGGCCTTGGCGAGGTAGTACGCGGTCGTGGAACCGGCCGGGCCTGCCCCGACGACGATCACATCCGCGCTGTGTTCGGAGAGGGGCTGCTCGGTCACGGTCGGATCTCCCGAAGACTCGAAATCGCGTGCCGCGCGGCACCTGTCCCGTGCAGTCTATGGGGGTCCGCTGATCAACTTTCCGAAGGGCTCCCCGATGTCGACCGTGCCACTCGCCGCTCCTTCCGTGCAGTTGCGCGTCCCGACCGACGAGGACGCGCTCTCCTGGCACCGCGCGTTCGACGACCCCGAGGTGATGGAGTTCTTCGGCGGTGCGTCGGAGGAACTCTCGATGTACGAGGAGTGGACCGCCCGACAGCGCAGACTCGACGCGGAGCTGGGGTACTGCCTGTGGACGGTGCTCGGCGAGGACGGTGAGGTCGCGGGCTTCACCGGCGCCCAGCCCTGGCCGCAGATCACGTACGGCCCGGTGGGCGAGACCGAGATCGGCTGGCGGCTGGCCCGGTCGGCCTGGGGCCGGGGTTACGCCACCACCGCCGCGCGCCTCACGCTGGAGCGGCTGCGCGCGGCCGGGGTGGAACGGGTCGTGGCGACGATCGACGCACGCAACGAGCGGTCGGTCGCCGTGGCCCGGCGGCTGGGGATGGAACGGGCGGAGAGCTTCACGGCACCGCAGTCGGGGAATGAAGTGCGCTGCTTCCGGCTGGAACTGGCCCCGTGACGACGGGCCCGACCGGTCCTTCGGGGCACGGGCCCGGACGTTCCGGGCACGGGCCCGGGGTTTCGGGCCGCAGAACTCCTCAACCGGGCCGCGGGCCCCGTCCGTCGGCGCGGGGGGCCCGGTCCTCAGGGCTGGGGCTTGGAGACCGGCGGGCGCACGCCCCGGTGCAGTGCCACCACACCACCGGTGAGGTTGCGCCAGGCGACCTTCGACCAGCCGGCCCGCTGGAGCTTCGCCGCGAGCCCGGCCTGGTCGGGCCAGGCCCGGATGGACTCGGCGAGGTAGACGTACGCGTCGGGGTTGGACGACACCGCGCGCGCGACCGGCGGCAGCGCCCGCATCAGGTACTCCGTGTACACCGTGCGAAACGGCCTCCACGTCGGCTGCGAGAACTCGCAGATCACCACCCGGCCGCCCGGCTTCGTCACCCGGTACAGCTCGCGCAGCGCCGCGTCCGTGTCCTGGACGTTGCGCAGCCCGAAGGAGATCGTCACCGCGTCGAAGGTCTCGTCGCGGAATGGCAGCCTGGTGGCGTCGCCCGCGGTGAAGGGCAGCCAGGAATTGCGCTTCTTGCCTTCCTGGAGCATGCCGAGGGAGAAGTCGCACGGCACGACGTACGCGCCCGTCGCGGCGAAGGGCAGCGAGGACGTCGCCGTGCCCGCGGCCAGGTCGAGGACCTTCTCCGCGGGCCGGGCGTGCACCGCCTTCGCGACCTCCTTGCGCCACAGCCGGGCCTGGCCGAGCGACAGCACGTCGTTGGTGAGGTCGTAGTTCGCCGCCACGTCGTCGAACATCGTGGCGACTTCGTGCGGCTGCTTGTCCAGGGAAGCTCGGGTCACCCGCCCATTCAAGCAGCCCCGGTCCGTCGTGCTTCGCGCCGGTCGCGAGTCGTGCCCGTGTGGACTGAACCGATTCGGCCCACCGGCAGTCAGTACAGGGGGAGCACGGAGTCACCGGGAGCAGGGGGAGCACAGATGTCCGCACAGGGCGCGCGTCGGCGGTTCTGGCCGGAACGCGGTCGGAACCGGCTGCTCGTCGCCGTGGTCGTCCCGGCCGTACTGATCTGTGCAGCCGTGGTGGGGCCCCGGTGGAGCGGTGGCGGGGAAGGGAAAGCGGCCACACCGTCCGCGTCCGGGAGCACGTCGGCGATCGGCACCTTCACCGTCGCCCGCGCGGGCGTCCCGGACACGGGCACATCCAGGGCCGGGGGCAACGCCTACAAGGTCGAGGTGGAGGACGGTTCGGGCGTCGACCCGGACAGGGCCGCCGCCGAGATCGCCCGCATCCTGGCCGCGCCACGTGGCTGGTCGCACCACGGCGAGCACACCTTCCGCCAGGTCGCCGACGGCCCGGCGGGACTGGTCATACGTATCGCCACCCCCGGGACCACCGACGCCATCTGCGGACGGAGCGGCCTCGACACCCATGGCGAGGTCAACTGCCGCGTCGGCACCGATGTCATGGTCAACCTCAAGCGCTGGCAACAGGGATCGCCCGAGTTCCACGGTCCGCTCGCCGACTACCGGGCCCTCATCATCAACCACGAGGTCGGGCACTGGCTGGGCCACGGCCACGAGACCTGTCCGGGCAAGGGCCGTCCCGCCCCGGCGATGATGCAGCAGATCTACGGGCTGAAGGGGTGCGTCTCCAACGCCTGGCCGTACGACGCCGAGGGCCGGTACCTGGGCGGCCCGTCGGTACCGTGACGGGGCTCCGTCCCGGTCCGTCCCGGCCCCTCCCGGACAGGACACCGGTGCGACTCGGCTGCGGCCCGGGGCACGGGACTCGGACGCGGCGAGGACGCGGCCTGGACTCGGGTTCGGGTTCGGGTTCGGCGAGGGTTCGTCTCAGCTGCGGCGGAAGACCAGTCGTCCGCCGAGCACCGTCGCCGTGCAGCTCCCGGCGCCCGCGGTGCGCAGCGCCGCCAGGTCCCGTACGCCGAACACGGCCAGATCCGCCGGCCCGCCGACGGCGAGGACCGCCGCGAACGCGTCGGCCGGCTCCGGCACGGACGCCAACGGGTCGAGCGAGACGGGTCCCGGCGCCGGGCCCGGTCCGTGGACGCGCAGCCCCGAGCGGGCGACCGCCGTGCGCACGGCGGGGCGGGTGAAGGGGCCCCGGACGGCAGTCGTGCCGTGCCGCAGCATCCGTTGCAGTCCGCGCCGGGCACTCGCGCCCCAGCGGGCGTCGTCCATGACGAGTGCGGTGAGCGCGTCACCGGTGAGCGGGGCGTTGCCGAGTTCGTCCGCCTCGCGGGGATCCGGGTGGTAGGCGGTCTCCAGCAGCGCGGGCGCCCCCGCGTTCAGCAGTCCCGGGGTGATCAGACCGGACCATCGCCGGATCCGGGCCTGCGGACGGGCTGCGGTCAGCTCCCTGTACGTACCGATGGCGACGACCACACCGCCGTCCACGGCCACGGAGTCGGCCCCGTCCGGGGCGCCGTGCACCGCGTCGGCGGCGTGAACCGTCAGCAAGGCGGACTCAGTTGGCGTTCAGGAGCTTCAGCTCCGGGTGGGCCGTGCCGCCCTCGATCGCGGTGGACGAGATGTGCGAGACCACCCGCTCGTCGACCGGGTCGTTCGCCGGGTCGTCGTGGACGACGAGGTGCTCGTACGTCGTGGCGCGCTGGGCGGGGACGCGGTCCGCCTTGCGGATCAGGTCGATGATCTCCAGGCGGTTGGAGCGGTGCTTGGCACCGGCGGAGGAGACGACGTTCTCCTCCAGCATGATCGAGCCGAGGTCGTCGGCGCCGTAGTGCAGTGACAGCTGGCCGACCTCCTTGCCGGTGGTCAGCCAGGAGCCCTGGATGTGCGCGACGTTGTCGAGGAAGATCCGGGCGATGGCGATCATCCGCAGGTACTCGAAGAGCGTGGCCTGCGTCTGGCCCTTCAGCTTGTTGTTCTCGGGCTGGTACGTGTACGGGATGAACGCGCGGAAGCCACCCGTGCGGTCCTGCACATCGCGGATCATCCGCAGGTGCTCGATGCGCTCGGCGTTGGTCTCGCCGGTGCCCATCAGCATGGTGGAGGTGGACTCGACGCCCAGGCGGTGCGCGGCCTCCATGATCTCCAGCCAGCGCTCGCCGGACTCCTTGAGCGGGGCGATCGCCGTGCGCGGCCGGGCCGGCAGCAGTTCGGCGCCCGCTCCCGCGAAGGAGTCGAGACCGGCGGCGTGGATGCGCTGGATGGCCTCCTCGACGGAGACCTCGGAGATCCGGGCCATGTGCTCGATCTCGGAGGCGCCGAGCGAGTGGATGACCAGCTGCGGGAACGCCTTCTTGATGGCGGAGAAGTGCTCCTCGTAGTACTCGACGCCGTAGTCCGGGTGGTGCCCGCCCTGGAACATGATCTGCGTACCGCCGAGCTCGACGGTCTCCGCGCAGCGGCGCAGGATGTCGTCGAGGTCGCGGGACCAGCCCTTGGCGGTGTCCTTGGGCGCGGCGTAGAACGCGCAGAACTTGCACGCCGTGACGCACACGTTCGTGTAGTTGATGTTGCGCTCGATGATGTACGTCGCGATGTGCTCCGTACCGGCGTAGCGGCGTCGGCGTACGGCGTCGGCGGCAGCGCCCAGCGCGTGCAGCGGCGCCGACCGGTAGAGGTCGAGAGCCTCCTCCGGAGTGATCCGACCGCCCTCGGCGGCTCGGTCGAGGATGGGCTGGAGGTCGGCCTTCTCGGTCACCGGGCTGTCACCTTTCGGCGGTTTTTCAACGGATCTACGGACCGGTTCACCCTACGCCAGCCCCTGTCGGCGTCAGTTGCCGGACCGGCTGAGGGTGCCGTACGGAAGTCCCGCGCCCCTCTCCTCGGAGCGGAAGCGGAGGGTGCCGTCGGCGGCCCGCGTGAAGTGGACGTCGGATTCGGTGGAGGTGCAGAGGGCCGGGTCGCTGGGGCGGGCGGGGTCGGCGCGCTCCCGCAGCGTCAGTTCCTCGTCCGTTCCGGAGGAGAGCCGGGCGACGCTGTTGCAGCGGACGGTCAGCCCGAGAGCGGAGACCTCGGTGGTCATACGGACCACGTCCGCGCCCTTCTTCCCGGCGCTGAACACAGCGGTGAGCGTGCCGTGCGGCCGCCCGGTGGTCTTCTCGGTGAGCGGGCCCTTCCAGGTGCCGGTGAACGCCTTCGGGACCTCGGTGACCTGGTCCGGGCCACCGGTGCCCGACTCCGATTCCGAGGGCCGCGGGTGTTCCGCGGAGGGCGTGGCGGCCGGCGGGGTGGTGCCGACACCACCCTGCTCGGCCGTGTCCCGGCCACCGCCGCCCGGCATCAGATCGAACAGGTACGCACTGCCCACGGTCACGGCGGCGAGCGCTCCGGCCACGGCCAGGGCGACGGTGCAGCTCAGTCTCCGGCCCTGGTTCGCCCCGGGGCGGGACTCCGCGGAGTCCGCGCCGACGGTGACGGAGAAACGGGGGTCCGACGTGCGTTGCCCCGGCAGTCCGGACGGTTGCGCCGACCCGGCCGCACCCGCGGCGGTCGCGGGCCAGGAGGGCGGCCCGTTCGGCCGGGGCGGCCGGGTGGGTTCGTGCGAGGGGGACAGCCCGACCGGTGGGCCGAACCCACCGCCCGCACCGCCGCCGTCGTTCGCGCCGTTCACACCCCACGAAGCACCGCTGAACGGCACCGGCCCCGACTGCACCGGCGCGTCCTGCGGCTCCAGGTCCAGCAGTGCGACCGCCGCCCGGCTGACCTCTTGCACCAGCGAGCCGGGCAGCCATCCCACCGCCACCAGCGCGGCGGCCCCGCCCGGCGCCAGCTGCCGGGCCAGTTCCATGGGAGTCGGCCGGTCCTCCGGATACTTCGCCAGGCACCCGGCGACGATGTCCCTCAGCTCCCCGTCGAGCTCCCCCAGCTCGGGCTCCTCGTGCACCACCTTGTAGAGCAGTACGGCGGAGGAGTCACCGAGGAAGGGTGCGCTGCCGGTGGCCGCGTACGCGAGCACCGCGCCGAGCGAGAAGACATCGGCCGCGCCCGAGATGTCCACGCCCCGGATCTGCTCCGGCGCCATGTAGCCGGGCGAGCCGACCGACACCCCGGTCGAGGTGAGCGAGGCGGTGGCGCCGATGGCGTGGGCGATCCCGAAGTCGATCAGCCGGGGACCGTCGAGAGCGAGCAGCACGTTGGAGGGCTTCACATCGCGGTGGATGAGGTCCTGGGCGTGCACCACGGCCAGTGCCTCGCCGAGGCCGGCGCCCAGTGTCCGCACCGCGTGCTCGGGCAGCGGGCCGTGCTCGGCGACCGCGGCGGACAGCGGAGGTCCGGCCACATAGCCGGTGGCGACCCATGGAATGGGGGCGTCCGGGTCGGCGTCCAGGACGGGCGCCGTCCACTGCGCACCGATCCGCCGGGCCGCGTCCACCTCCCGCCGGAATCGGGCCCGGAATTGCTCGTCGAGAGCGAAGTGGGGGTGCACGACCTTGACCGCGACGGTGCGTCCGCCCGCGCTGCGCCCCAGATAGACCCGCCCCATGCCGCCCGCACCGAGCCTGCCGAGCAGTCGGTAGGAACCGATGGTCAGCGGTTCGCCGGCTTCCAGCGGCTGCATATGGACTCCCCCTGTGGACCGGCCGGACCTCCGACCGAAGCCTAGGGTGCAAAGGTCATCGGGTCCCAGAGGAAACCATCCGCTGATTTCACCCTCAAGGGAACGAACAACGGCTTTCGACACAACAAAAGGCGTGAATACGTCGTTCACCCGAGCGATTCCGGTTCAGGACCGGGACTCGCCTCGGACGCCGTCCGGGAATCGGCTATTCGACGCGTATTCACCCGAATCGATGGCGGGGCGGGGAGAAGCGGCCGGAGAAGGGCGGGAGAAGGCCGGGAAGAGATATCCGACCCAAGAGGTACAGGATTCATCCATATCCCGGCCCATTCCCGTTGACCGCCTCCCGCGCGCGGCGCACTGCGGGCGCACTCGGTGTCGTCGGCACGCGGCGCACTCGGTGCCGGCCCGGGGCCCGCCCCGTGCGTCCGAGGCGTCGGCCGCCCACCGCCCTGCGGTCAGCCGCCGAGCAGCTCGACCGTCACGTCCGCCGGGAAGCCGGTCGTCGGGCCGACCCGGCGCGCGAACTCCCGCACTCCCGCCAGCTGGTCCGGGCCGAAGCGGAAGTCCAGCGTCGTGAAGTACCGCTCCAGCACCTCCGCGTCGAAGGCCTCCCAGCGTGCCGCCTGCTCCGCGACCTTGGTGACCTCCTCCAGGGAGACGTCCCGCGAGGCCAGGAAGGCCTCGTGCGCCTTGTTCACGTGGTGGGGCTCGGCCGCCAGATAGTCCTTGCGGGCCGCCCAGACCGCGAAGACGAACGGCAGCCCGGTCCAGTCCTTCCACATCTGACCCAGGTCGTGGACCTGGAGGCCGAGCCGGGGCGCGTCATGCAGGTTGGCGCGCAGCGCGGCGTCACCGATCAGCACGGCGGCGTCCGCCTCCTGCATCATCACGCCGAGGTCCGGCGGGCAGGTGTAGTAGTCCGGGCTGACCCCGTACCGCTCGGCGAGCAGCAACTGGGCCAGACGCACGGAGGTGCGCGAGGTCGAACCGAGCGCCACCCGGGCCCGGTCCAGCTGGTCCAGCGGCACCTGCGACACGATCACGCACGACATGACGGGCCCGTCGCATCCCACCGCGATGTCCGGGAAGGCGACCAGGTCGTCGGCGTTGCGCAGGAACTCGACCAGCGTGACGGGGCCGATGTCCAGATCGCCCCTGATCAGCTGCTCGCTGAGCTTCTCCGGGGTGTCCTTCGAGAGCTCCATGTCGAGCAGGGTCCCGGTTCTCGCCAGTCCCCAGTACAGGGGAAGGCAGTTCAGGAACTGGATGTGGCCGACGCGCGGCCGGCTGCGACGGTGGTCGCCTGCGACGGTTGAGACGGTTGAATTGTCCACATCGCGAGGCTAGACCCGTGGTGCCGTCCGGACGGCACCGGGTGCGCGAGGCGTCGCCCCGCCTCCCTCAGAGCCTGTCGGGGCACCGATACCGCCCCGGAGTGGTATCGGAAGTCTTCATTCCGTATCCCTTGAGGACGCCTCCGCGACACTCTCCGGGACACCCGCTTCGTCAGCTCATCGGCACGGCAATCAAACATCCGGGTGAAGTGATCTTTCCCTCTACCCTTCCGCACACGCTGCGTGCTAGGCTCGACGCAAGTTGCAGTTTGGTTTCCCTTGCAGTACAGAGCCTGCGGAGCATGTAACCCGCAGGCTTTTGTAGTTTTCAGACTTCTTTGCAGGTTCTGGAGCAGGGCAACCCTTTGGCCCAAGGAGGGCTTATGGCTACCGGAACCGTCAAGTGGTTCAACGCTGAAAAGGGCTTCGGCTTCATCGCCCAGGACGGCGGCGGCCCGGATGTCTTCGTTCACTACTCCGCGATCAACGCGTCCGGGTTCCGCTCCCTCGAGGAGAACCAGGTCGTGAACTTCGACGTCACTCAGGGACCCAAGGGTCCGCAGGCTGAGAACGTCACCCCGGCCTAGTTGCCCGGGTCGGCCGATCGCGGCCGGCTAGCAGTACCCAAGGAGCCCCGCTCCTCCGCCTCGGCGGGGAACGGGGCTCCTGCCTTTTCCGCTCCTGACCTGTTCCGCCCCCGCCTTTTCGGCTCCCGGCAGCATCGGGGCACCGCGAGGCTTGACCTTGCCACCGTGTGAAGCCGTGCACTGGGAGACATCATGTTCACCATCGGAGACTTCGCCCGGTACGGACGGGTGTCGGCCCGGATGCTGCGCCACTACGACGCCATCGGGCTCCTGCACCCGGACCGCACGGACCCCGACACCGGCTACCGCTTCTACGGGGCCGCCCAGCTCGCCCGCCTCAACCGCATCATCGCCCTGAAGGATCTCGGCTTCACGCTCCAGCAGGTGCGGGCCGTCCTCGACGAGCAGGTGGGGGCCGAGGAGTTGCACGGCATGCTGCGGCTGCGGCGGGCGGAGCTGGAGGAGGCCATGGCGGCAGCGGCCGCACGGCTGACACGGGGCGAGGCGAGGCTCCGGTCGATCGAGAGCGAGGGACACATGCCCGCGGACGAGGTAGCGGTCAAGAGCATTGCCGCAGTACGGGTCGCCGAGTTGACCAGGACAACGGCGGGCTTCGAGCCGGTGCACATCACTCCGGTGATCGGCCCGCTGTACGACCGGCTCTTCCCGCTGCTGGGCGCGGCGGGGGTCGCCCCGAGCGGCCCCGGGATCGCCTGCTACGAGGACGCCCCGGAGGGCGGCGGCGCGGTCGTCGTCCACGCGGGGGTGACGGTCTCCGCCCCGGTGGGCCCGCTCGGCGACACCGGGATCACGGTGGTCGAGCTGCCCCCGTTCGAAGCGGCGACCATGGTGCACCGGGGCTCGATGGACGGCGTACTGCCGACGGCCCAGACCCTGGCCCGCTGGATCGACGCCAACGGCTACCGGTCCACGGGATACGCCCGGGAGGTCAGCCTGGAGTGCCCCGACGACCGGGACAAGTGGGTGACGGAGCTCCAGGAGCCGGTCACCAGGGCCTGACCTTTTCGGGGGTGGCGCGGCTACGCGCGGAACGTGACACCCGGGGTGCCGGGTGTCACGTTCCGCACCCTCCCTACCGCCCGCCGGGCCCCGCCCACAGCCCGTCGCCCGTCAGCCCCAGCAGGTCGATCGCGTTGCCGCGCACGATCCGGTCCACGACATCGGCGTCCAGATGCCCCATCTGCGCCTCGCCGACCTCGCGCGACTTGGGCCAGGTGGAGTCGGAGTGCGGGTAGTCCGTCTCGTACAGGACGTTTCCGACGCCGATCGAGTCCAGATTCCTCAGTCCGAAGGCGTCGTCGAAGAAGCAGCCGTAGACATGCTCGGCGAACAGCTCCGACGGCGGACGGTGGACCTTGTCGGCGACGCCGCCCCAGGCCCGGTTCTCCTCCCAGACCACGTCGGCGCGCTCCAGGATGTACGGAATCCAGCCGATCTGGCCCTCCGCGTACATGATCCGCAGGTTCGGGAACCGCTCGAACTTGCCGCTCATCAGCCAGTCGACCATCGAGAAGCAGCAGTTGGCGAAGGTGATGGTGGAGCCGACGGCGGGCGGGGCATCGGCCGAGGTGGACGGCATCTTCGAGGACGAGCCGATGTGCATCGCGATCACCGTCCCCGTCTCGTCACAGGCCCGCAGGAACGGATCCCACTCGTCCGTGTGAATGGACGGCAGGCCGAGATGCGGCGGTATCTCGGAGAATGCCACCGCGCGCACACCGCGCGCCGCGTTGCGCCGGACCTCCTCGGCGGCCAGCCGCGCGTCCCAGAGCGGGATGAGGGTGAGCGGGATGAGCCGGCCCCGCGCCTCGGGCCCGCACCACTCCTCCACCATCCAGTCGTTGTACGCCCGCACCCCGAGCAGCCCCAGTTCACGGTCCTTCGCTTCGGTGAAGGTCTGCCCGCAGAAACGGGGGAAGGTGGGGAAGCAGAGCGCCGACTGGACATGGTTGACGTCCATGTCGGCGAGCCGGTCGGGGACCGAGAACGAACCCGGGCGCATCTGCTCGTACGTGATGACCTCAAGTTTGATCTCGTCCCGGTCGTAGCCGACCGAGGTGTCGAGCCGGGTGAGCGGGCGGTGCAGATCTTCGTACACCCACCAGTCGCCGATCGGGCCGTCGTCACCCTTCGCACCCATCACAGGCGCGAACTTGCCGCCCATGAAGGTCATTTCCTTGAGCGGTGCGCGGACGATCCGCGGACCGCGGTCGAGGTACTTGGACGGGAGCCGGTCCCGCCAGACATGAGCGGGCTCCACCGTGTGGTCGTCCACCGAGATGATCTTCGGGAAGGTCTCCATGCTCACCACGGTAGCGCCGATCTGACGAACCGTCAGCTATCTGTACCGGTCCCTGCCCCGCAATCGTTGTCGAGGGCTTGTGCAGAGAGTCACCCACTGCTGACGTGTCCGCCCATGACAAGGCAGACTGTTGAGCGCGATACCAGCGGTACCGAACAATCCGGATCCCCCGTCCCGGACCGGCACACTGACGGAGAATCCGGATCGGACGGCACCGACACGATCGGCAGGACCGGCGGGGCGAGCAGGACAGGGGGCATCAATGGACCGTGACGACCACGGGCCACGCGTGCGTGTTCCGGGGCAGCGGGCTCCGCAGCAGCAGTCGGCCGACGGCGCCGATCTGCGCTTTTCCGTACTCGGCCCGCTACGGGCCTGGCGGGACGCAGAAGCGCTGCCGTCCGGTTCACCTCAGCAGCGTGCTCTGTTGACCGCACTGCTCCTGCGCGACGGCCGCACGGCCACGGCCTCCGAACTCATCGACGCCATCTGGGGTGAGGAACCGCCCTCGCAGGCGCTTGCCGCCGTCCGCACGTACGCCTCTCGGCTCCGTAAGGTCCTCGACCCGCAGACACTGGTCAGCGCCGCCGGCGGGTACGCGATCCGGACCAGGAACGACGCCCTCGACCTGACCATCGCCCAGGAGTGGGTGGCCGAGGCGGAGAAGGCCCGCGCGGGCGGCGACCGCGCCCAGGCCCGCAGCCTCTTCAGCAAGGCACTCGGTCTGTGGGACGGCGAGACCCTGGCCTCCGTGCCCGGCCCGTACGCCGAGAACCAGCGCACCCGGCTGGAGGAGTGGCGGCTCCAGCTCACCGAGACCCGCCTGGACCTGGACCTGGAGGTCGGCTGCCACGCGGAGGCGGTCTCCGAACTGACCGCGCTCACCGCGGCGCATCCGCTGCGCGAGCGGCTGCGGGAACTGTTGATGATCGCCCTGTACCGCAGCGGCCGTCAGGCGGAAGCGCTCGCCGTGTACGCCGACACGCGCCGACTGCTCGCCGACGAACTCGGCGTCGACCCGCGCCCCGAGCTCTCCCAGCTCCAGCAGCGCATCCTGCAGGCCGACGAGGAACTGGCCTGCCCGGCCGACGAACCGGCACCGGCCGCCGCACCGGTGCGTCCCGCCCAGCTCCCCGCCACCGTCCCGGACTTCACCGGCCGCGCCTCCTTCGTACGGGAGCTGGGCGACCGGCTGGCGACGGCCGAAGGTTCGGTCATGGCCGTGTCGGCGCTCGCGGGCATCGGCGGCGTCGGCAAGACGACCCTCGCGGTGCACGTCGCCCACCAGGCGCGGCAACACTTCCCGGACGGCCAGCTGTACGTGGACCTCCAGGGCGCGGGTGCCCGCGCCGCCGAACCGGAGACGGTCCTCGGCGCGTTCCTGCGCGCCCTGGGCACGGCCGACTCGGCGATCCCCGACTCCCTGGACGAACGCGCCGCCCTCTACCGCTCCACGCTCGACGGCCGCCGCATCCTGGTCCTCCTCGACAACGCCCATGACGCGGCCCAGATCCGCCCCCTCCTCCCCGGCACCGCGGGCTGCGCGGCCCTGGTCACCAGTCGCGTCCGGATGGTCGACCTGGCCGGCGCCCACCTGGTCGACCTGGACGTGATGTCCCCGGAGGAGGCGCTCCAGCTCTTCACCCGCATCGTGGGCAAGGAGCGCGTCAACTCCGAGCGCGAGGCGGCCCTGGACGTGGTCGCCGCCTGCGGCTTCCTCCCCCTGGCCATCCGCATCGCCGCTTCCCGCCTGGCCTCGCGCCGCACGTGGACGGTCTCCGCCCTCGCGGCGAAACTCGCGGACGAGCGACGCCGCCTGGACGAACTCCAGGCCGGTGACCTCGCGGTGAAGGCCACTTTCGAACTCGGCTACGGCCAGCTGGAGCCCGCCCAGGCCCGTGCCTTCCGCCTCCTCGGTCTGGCCGACGGCCCCGACATCTCCCTGGCCGCGGCGGCGGCGCTGCTCAACCTGGAAGCCCACGTGGTGGAAGACCTGCTGGAGGCCCTGGTCGACACCAGCCTCCTGGAGTCGGCGGCGCCGGGCAGGTACCGGTACCACGACCTGGTGCGCCTCTACGCGCGTTCCTGCGCGGAACGGGACGAGCAGGATCCGGTGGAGCGGGAGTTGGCGCTGTCGCGGTTGCTGGACTTCTATCTGGAGACGGTTGCGCGCGTGAGCGCCATGGAGAAGCCGGGCGACACACTGGTCAACCACCTCGCCCCCACTTCCTACGCAGGCCTGGTGTTCTCCAGCCGGCGCGATGCCCAGGACTGGCTTTACACCGAGGCGGGAACACTGCTGGCCTGCGCCCGCCAGTCCGCGGGCGGGCAGACGTTGCGCCACGCCGTCGACCTGCTCTGGATCGCCATCGAACTGGCGGAATCCGGAGCGAATTCAAAGGAGTACGAGGCGACAGTCGCCGCTGCCTGCAAGGCTGCCGAACTGGCCGGGGACGCCAAATCGGAGGGCAGGGCCCTCATCACTCTGGCCAATGTGCACCATGTCTCCGGCCGCTTCGACCTGGCCGGCCACGAATGTCGGCGCGCACTTCACCTCTCCGCCGTCGCGCAGGACCCGCTCCCCGCCTGCTGGGCATCAAATCTGCTGGGCATCATCGCGCTCTACGAGAACCGTCACAAGGACGGCGAAGAACATCTGACGCGCGCCATAGCTCATTTCCGAGAAGTCGAGGACCGCCCCGGCGAAGCCGCCGCTCTCTGCAACCTCTCGCGGGTTCATCTGGCCATGGGGCGAACGGCCAGTGCCGTATCGCTCGCACAGCAGGGCACAGAGATGTACGACGAAATGGACCACGCTCTCAAAGGGGCGAACGGCCGTTACGCGTTGGGCCTCGCACTCACGCAGAGCGGTCGGCTGGAGGACGCGGCCGACAGCCTGAAGGAAGCGCACCAAGTCTTCAAGGACAGTCGCCAGCGACTCTACGAAGGCATGGCGCTGTTCCGTCTGGCCGAGGTCGACATCGCTGCCGGGCGCCCGGCGCAGGCCGCGGCCAACTCCGAGATCGCGCTCACTGTTCTCCGCGGAATCGGGGGCGAATGGCGGCGCGGTAATGTCCTCACAGTTCTCGGCAGGGCGCTGTCCGGCATCGGGCAGACCGATCGTGCCCAGGTCTGCTGGCGCGAGGCCCTGGCCATCTTCGAGGCACTCGGTTCGCCGGAGGCCGACGATGTACGAGGGCTCCTCCACCCGGCCGCAGTCGCTTGACCGGCTCCCGCCAGGCCGTTCATCGTTCGTTTATCGCCCCAGGACACTCTCTTTCCAGTCGACCCGTCGCGTCGGGGGGCAGACGGGGCGACAGACGGCCGTGGCACTAATGTGAGCGGCCCCGACAGGCCCGTCCGGCAGTCCACGGGGGAACAGCCGGGCGGGCCTTGCCGACCCAGCACGCCGAATCACCCAACGGGAGTAGACGATCATGAGCGACGCAAAGAGCAACGAGCCGATCATCAAGCCGCTCAACACCCACGCCACCGCGGCTCCGGCGGGCGAGACCGTTCCCGACATCCGTGGCACGGACGGCGAGATCAGGCCGCTCAACACCCACGCCACCGCGGCTCCGGCGGGCGAGGCCGAAGACACGACCGACAACACGCACGCGACCACGGAGCCGGCCAACCAGAGCTGAATTCGACGGGGTACGGGGGAGCGGCCGCGGCGGCGCGGAGGGGGAGCCGTCGCGGCCGCTGTACGTCCGGGCGGCGCGTAGGAACAGGGCGGAACGGCGGGTCAAGCCGCCCTGTCCCGCAACTCCCCCTTCAGCACCTTGCCGCTCGCGTTGCGGGGCAGTTCGCTCAGGAACTCCACCGCCCTCGGGACCTTGTAGTTCGCCATTTCCCGCCTCGACCAGGCGATCAGGTCGTCCGCCGTCAGCGTCGCGCCCGGCCTGCGTACCGCGTACGCCTTGCCGACCTCGCCCAAGCGGGGGTCCGGGACGCCGATCACTGCCACGTCCGCTATGTCCGGGTGCAGGCCGAGGAGTTGTTCGATCTCCGCGGGGTACGCGTTGAAGCCGCCGACGATGAACATGTCCTTGATCCGGTCGGTGATCCGGAGGTTGCCGTTCTCGTCGAGGACGCCGACGTCCCCGGTGTGGAGCCAGCCGTCGGGGGTGATCGCGGCGGCCGTGGTCTCCGGGTCCTCGAAGTAGCCCCGCATCACGTTGAACCCGCGGACCAGCACCTCGCCGGGGGTGCCGGGGGCTGCCAGGACGCGGATCTCCGTGCCCGGGATCGCCCGGCCCGACGTCGAGGCGATCGTCTCCGCCGGGTCACCGCGCCGGCACATGGTGACGATGCCGCTCGCCTCGGAGAGGCCGTACGCGGTGAGGACCGTCGCGATGCCGAGCTCCGTGCGCAGGCGCTCCACCAGCCGCAGGGGTACCACCGCCGCACCCGTCACCACCAGGCGCAGGGCGGAGAGGTCGTGGGCGCCCCGCGCCGGGTGGTCCAGGAGGGACTGGTGGAGGGTGGGCGGACCCGGTAGGACCGAGATGCGTTCGGCGGCGATGTTGGCCAGGACCGTGTCCACGTTGAACACCGGTTGCGGGACCATCGTGGCGCCCCGCATCAGGCACGCGATGATGCCCGCCTTGTAGCCGAAGGTGTGGAAGAACGGGTTCACGATCAGATAGCGGTCGCCCTCGCGCAGATCCGCCAGTTCGCTCCAGATCGCGTAGCAGCGGAGCGTCTGGGCGTGGGTGATGACGGCGCCCTTGGGCCGCCCCGTGGTGCCCGAGGTGTAGATGATGTCGGACGGGGCGGAAGGGGCGACTGCGACGGCTCGGGCGCGTACCGCGTCCGGCGACACCTCCTCCCCCGCCGCCAGGAAGTCCTTCCAGGTGACGTAGTCGTCGGGGGCGCTGTCCGCCAGCACCACCACCCGTTCCAGGTGCGGGAGCGGCACGTCGGTCCGGCGCAGGGACGCCACGTACGACGTGCCGAGGAAGGTACCCGTGACGAAGAGCAGCTTCGCCCGGCTGCGTTCCAGGATGTACGCCGCCTCCGCGCCCTTGAACCGGGTGTTGAGGGGGACGAGCACCGCCCCGGCCGTGACGGCGCCGAGTGCGGAGACGATCCAGTCCAGGGTGTTCGGGGCCCAGACCGCGACCCGGTCGCCCGGCTCGACCCCCGAGGCCATACAGGCGGCGGCGGCGCGTTCGACGCGGTGGCCGAGTTCGGCGTACGAGATCCGGGTCCGGCCCTCGACGACCGCCTCCCGGTCCCCGTACCGTCGCGCCGCCGCCCGTATCAGCTTCGGGATGCTGCCCCATTCCTCGTCGCCGCGCATCGCTCGCCCTCTCTGACGCAGTAGCTGACTATCCGTCAGATTAGCTGTAGCCTCAGCCGCTGTCAGCAGTGACGACGGCCTCGGAGGTGGCGGTGGCGGCGCTCAAGGACGTGACAGCGATAGCCGGCATAGGACAGACGGCCTTCGCGAAACAACTGCCGGAATCCGAGAAGACCTTGGCCTGCCGGGCCATCGTCGCGGCGCTCGACGACGCGGGCATCGCCGCCTCGGAGGTGGATGCCTTCGCCTCGTACACGATGGAGGAGACCGACGAGGTAGAGATCGCCAAGGCCATCGGTGCGGGTGACGTCACCTTCTTCAGCAAGGTGGGCTACGGGGGCGGTGGCTCGTGTGCGACGGTCGCGCATCTCGCCGCCGCCGTGGCGACCGGGCAGGCGAGCGTCGGGGTCGCCTGGCGGTCGCGGAAGCGGGGTTCGGGACCCCGGCCCTGGAAGAACACCGCCGTGCAACTGCCCACCCCCGCCCAGTGGACCCGCCCGTACGGGCTGCTGCGGCCGGCCGACGAGATCGGAATGCTGGCCCGGCGGTACATGCACGAGTACGGGGCGACCCGCGACCATCTCTTCAACGTCGCCCTCGCCTGCCGCAACCGCGCCAACCAGAACCCGGACGCGATGATGTACGAGCGACCGCTGACCCGCGACATGTATATGACCTCGCGCTGGATCAGCGAGCCGCTCTGTCTCTTCGACAACTGTCTGGAGACGGACGGCGCGCTGGCCTGCGTCATCGTCTCGGCGGAGCGGGCCCGCGACTGCCGGCAGAAACCCGTCTACATCCACTCCGTCGCCCAGGGGCTGCCCGCCCAGCACCACGGGATGGTCAACTACTGGAACGACGACCCGCTCACCGGACCCGCCTGGACGGCCGCCCGACAGCTTTGGAAACAGGCCGACTTCGGCCCGGACGACGTGGATGTCGCGCAGATCTATGACGCGTTCACCCCGCTCATTCCGCTCTCCCTGGAGGGCTATGGCTTCTGCGGGCGCGGCGAGGGCGCCGCGTTCACCGAGGGCGGGGCGCTGGAGAGCGGCGGGCGGCTGCCCATCAACACCGGGGGCGGCGGGCTCAGCGAGGCGTACGTCCACGGCTTCAACCTCATCAACGAGGGTGTGAAACAACTGCGCGGCGTCTCCACCGCCCAGGTCCCGGGCGCCGGGACGTGCCTGGTCACCGCCGGTGAGGGTGTGCCCACCTCCGCCGTACTGCTGAGGAGTTGAGGAGCTGGCATGGGTGCTGATACGGATGCTCTGCTGATGCCCGTGGTGGATGAGGACGGCGCCCCCTTCTGGGAGTACGCGGCCCGCGGCGAACTGCGCGTCCAGGCGTGCGCCGCCCCGGAGTGCGGAAGGCTCCGCTTCCCGCCCCGGCCGTGCTGTCCGCACTGCCAGTCCTTCGCGAGCGAGTGGCGGCCGATGAGCGGACGTGGCCGCGTCTGGTCGTACGTGCTGCCGCATCCCCCGCTGTTGCCCGCCTACGCCGCGCAGGCCCCGTACAACGCCGTGGTGGTCGAGCTGGCCGACGCCCCGGAGATCCGGTTGGTCGGGAACGTGGTGAGCGGTCAGGACGCCCCGCTGGACTCGGTCGATCCGGCGCGGCTGCGGATCGGGGCGCCGGTGCGGGCCGTGTTCTGTCCGGCCGGTCCCGGGGTGACCCTGGTGCGCTGGCTGCTGGAGCGGTGAGCGGCGATGGCCCTGCGGACGGAGACGGACGAGGGGACCGGGGTCGCGCTCGTCACCCTGGACCGGCCCGAGAAGCACAACGCGATCGATCTGGCGACGGCCGCCGAACTGACCGCTGCGTGGCGGGCGTTCCGCTGCGACGAGGGGGTGCGGGCCGTCGTCGTCACCGGGGCGGGCGGCCGGGCCTTCTGCACGGGGATCGACCGGGGCGTGGAGGTGCCGCAGCCCTCGTCCCCGTACACGATCGACGATCCGCTGATCGCGATCGGACCCAAGGCGAACGATCTGTGGAAGCCGGTGATCGCGGCCGTGGAGGGAATGGCCTGCGGCGGGGCGTTCTATCTGCTGAGTGAGGCGGAGTTCGTCGTCGCGTCGGAGGAGGCGACGTTCTTCGATCCGCACACGACGTACGGCATGGTCAGCGCGTACGAGGCGATCTCCATGGCGCAGCGGATGCCGTTCGGCGAGGTGGCCCGGATGTCCCTGATGGGCACGGCCGAACGGGTCTCGGCCCAACGGGCCTACGAGACCGGGCTGGTCAGTGAGGTGACGGCGCCGGGCGGCGCGGTGGCGGCGGCGCTGCGGGCGGCGGCCGTGATCGCCTCGTGCCCGACGGAGGCGGTGCAGGGGACGGTACGGGCCGTGTGGTCCGCGAAGGAGGCGGCCAGGGCGCAGGCCATGGCCCACGCCCCGCACCTGATCGCGCTCGGGAACCTGCCGCCGGAGCGGCAGGCCGAGTTGTTCCAGGGGCGGGGCGGCAACGGATTCCGGACGCGGTGAGACGGTGGCTCGGTGGGGTCAGTAGCTCCGCTGGGCCTCGACCCGGCACTTCTTCACCCGGGAGACCTTGCGCGGACTGTCCATCCGCACGGGGACGGTCCTGGTCTCGCCGCCGTCGACGGCGACCTTCGCCTCCCCGGTGTCCACGGTGTTGCCCCGCGCGTCGAGGAACGTCACATCGACTTCGTAGGTGTGTGAGCCGGCCGCGCTCGCCGTGAGCCTGACGGTGGAGGAGGTGACGGCCTTGCGCGTGCCCTTGCGGGGCTGGGCGCAGCGGAAGACGTACGCCTGGGGATCGTCCGAGGCGGTGGCGCTCGGGGTCGGCGTCTCGTAACCGGTGTTTCCGGAGGAGCCGCTCGACGAACCGTAGTCGTCGTTGTCGTCGTAGTCGTTGTGGTGGTAGCTGCCGTTGCTCTTCTTGGAGTTGGAGCAGCCGCCGCCGCTGCTGCTGCTCGATCCCTTGCTCTTGCCGCTTCGGCCACCGTGGCTGGAGGTGGAGAAGCCGGTGAGTGCGAGTACCACCACGACCAGTACCGCGGAAAGCCTTATGTGCTGCCGCATCATCGATACAGCCCCCCTTGTGTTGTTGTCCGTTCCTGCTGTTGTCGAACGACCGCGCGACACCGTAGCGCAAGGTGCGGGGGGCAGAGGCCAGGCGTAGCGTCGAGGCGGAGAGCGGTGCCGATATGTGACACCGGTCCGCGCACACGCAGGAGGCCGACGATGGTCCGCAACGTCCTCGGCTCGGTCCTCGCTCTCGTAGGAGCGGCGGCCGCCGTGCTGAGCCCCTTCCGAGACTGGTACGACGGCCGTCTGGGGCGTCATTACCGGATCGACGAACTGTTCACCGGGATCACCGTCAGCCGGCCCGGACCACTGGGCTCGATCCTGACGGCCTTCCTCTTCGCCGCCCTGCTGACCGTGGTGGGGGTGGTGCTGCGGTCGCGGCTGCTGGTGGCGGCCGCGGGCGTGGTGGTGCTCGGGTTCACCGTGCTGTGGATGGTGCGCCAGGGAGAGTCGGTGGGCAGTCTGACGGTCGCGGGCGACGGTTCCGGACTGCAGTGGGGGGTGGCGAGCGCGCTGGGCGGCGGGGTGCTGCTGCTGTTGGGCGCGGCGGTGATGTCGGGGCGGCGCGGCGGTGGGCGCCGCGTTGCGCGCGAGCACCGGCCGTACACCGCACCTGGCTCGCAGGACCCGGACACCTGGCCGCCGACGCAGGAGCCGGGGCCCTCCGTGCAGACGAGTCCACTGCCGGAACCGGAGCCGGACCTGTACACGGGGCCCTCTCCGGGGGCCCGCCGTCCGGGCCCGCGGACCAGGGACACAGCCGCGCGCCCCGGGACCGGGCCGGAGAACCAGGACACGGCCGCGCTCCCCGTCGTACCGGACGAGGGCTCCGATCCGCACCGGCCCCCGCGCCCCTGAGGCCCCGCACCCCTGAGGCCCTGAGACCCGCGCCTCCGAGGCCCTGAGAGCCTGTCGGGTGGCTGATCATGCGTGATGCGTGACGGTCGTGATCTGCCCTCCGGGCATGGAGACGGCCCCGGAATGATCACGTGGTGTGTG
>NZ_JBEYTM010000078.1:0-24531 GCF_040643055.1 Streptomyces sp. NPDC047515 | reverse complement strand
GAGGCTGCCTGGATCAACAGACCCTCTCAAGATCAAACGATCCCGGCACAGCAATAGAACGACCTACCTGCCTTGATCACGTTGACAGGTTCCGCTGGACGGCGACGGCTCCGCGTACGGCGTCGATGGCATCGTGCTGGACTGCCAGGCGACCACCGTGCCTCAGCTAGTGGAGTGGGCCCTCAAGGAGTCCGGTCTCGGTGCGCCGAAGCTGCACCGCAACGGCAAGGACTCCGACCCGCTGATCGTGCTCACCGCGTCCGCGGCCGTGAAGCTCGGGCTGCCAGAGCGCCTGGAGGGCCACGAGCAGCGCCGCTCCCTGCGCCTGCCCGAGGACCACCCCGTGGTCAAGCAGGACCTGGACCCGTGGCACGACCGGCTCAAGACGGCGTACGTCGACACCCTCGCCGACCTCGGCGTCACCCGGGACCTGGACGACCGCCAGTTCCTCGCCGCGATGGAGCGGCACAAGCAGGTCGACCCGGCCCTGACCGCCGTCCTCCGGACCTCTGGACTCAAGACCTCCTTGACCCTGAGCAGTACCAGACGCGAAGGCGCTCTTTACGCCCATTGGTCGGTGCACCCTCGGCCCTGGCGGGCCTCCGGTGTACCGACGGGGTCCGCAGGTGCTCGGGCGGCTGCAGACCGATAGAGGCGGTAGTGAACAGAGTGGCTGAAGCCGGTGGGACTGATGGAGGCATACATGGCGGGTGTTCCGTCCACTGCGACCGCGCCGTGGCGTGCTTTCGCTGGTTGAGGTTGGGGGATGCGAGCAGGGTTTTTGCCGACGGGAGTGAGCGGGCATCAGCTGAAGGCCCTGTCGGGAAGCACTGAGCCTCGCCTTGCACGACGGGTTTCCACAGCCCGAGGTGCTGTGGCGCTGTCCCGTCGACGGCCCGTCCTACCTGTTAAAGAGCGTGCAGACCTTAAAAGCACCATGACCTGCGAAAACGCGTGCTCGCTCAGGTTCTGACGATCTGGCAGCCAGTTCACAGCATCGTGCACTCAGTTCTTGAGACCAGGGCAGGCGGCTTGGGGGATCGCGGTGCCCATGCTCTGAGAACCGTGACTACGGCTGTAGGACCTGAGTAGATTGACGTCACGTACATCAGTAGGTGCCGTGACTGGGCGGACTGGTCCCAGCGACGGATTGACGAACAGGTCGATCGACACGCCCTGGAGGCGGGGTTCATCCACTCAGGGCTCATGTACGTTAAGTTCATCTGGTCGGCCCTCCGGGTCGCTGCTCATGCACATCACAGCAATGCCCAGTCAGGGGAGGGCCCGTTGGGAGCGGTACGCAGACTGGTCGATGCCGACACAGGCGAGGCCATTCCCTATGCGCCCTACGCCTTCTCCGGCGAGCACATCCAGGTCGACAAAGCCAGGGTCGAAGCGATCACCGAGAGCAAGGAATTCACCCCGAGCCAGAAGTACATGGTGTTGTGGTGGATTGGAGTCTCCCCACAGGGCATGGCACCGCTGAGAGCGACCGGTGCGGACATCGCCAAGAAGGTCGGCATGACCGCCGATGCCGTCGGCAAGATCAACCGGAAACTCCTCAAGCGGCGCATCCTGATCGAGCGCGGGCGCATCGGCAACTACAGGCTGTACCGCATCAGCCCGTACATCGCCTTTCACGGACCCGGGATCGAGCAGCGGGAAGCGATCAAGACGTGCAACCCGCCGGACATCCCCGGCTTCGACAACACCATCCCTTCGCTCTGGGAGGCCCAGTGAACAACGAGGACAAGCAGAAGCTCCTGGACGTCCTCCACCGCACTGCCGGCATGACTGCCAACCAGCGCCTGGTCGTCATGCTCTACGCGATGCACCCCACCGACCGCGGCGGCGCCGTCATCGAGACCGGTGCCAACCTCGCCAAGCTCGTCGGAATGTCTCCGACTGTCTTCTCTCGAACCCGGCGCCAGGTCATCGAGGCTGGCTGGCTCGAGGAAACCGACCGGCTCGCACACATCAGCTACTACCGGCTTAGCGCGAAAAGCACAGGCGAGGGTGTCGTCATCCCCCTGCGCCGTGCAACCTGAACGGCTCCGAGGACCAGATTTCATGTACGTGAGATCAATGAGTACCGCTCTCAGGGCCCGTGCTCATTGACCTCACGTACATGATGGTCGAGTAGGCAAGCTCAACACCGCTTCTGTGTGAACGCCTTCGCCAAGCGAGGGCGTTCACACAGAAGCGCTCGCAGCTGGGGCAGCGGGAGGCCTCCCGTGAACGGCTCTCGCCGCACTCGCGGGCGCAGTCGTCGCTGCCAGGCTGGCCGGCGGTCACATCTGGATGTCTGACCGGAAAACTCAACGGTCGGACGGGTACGGCGAGTTAGCCCTTCGGCGGTGACGGTCGGAGGGCTCTCGTGGTGCGGTGCGGGCGAGGTCAGGCGGTTGCCGGGGTGAGGGTGACGTCGTGGCCGAGGGCCTTGAGCTGGCGGACGAGTTTTCGGCTCTTGCGGTGGGGATCGAGGTTGCGGGTGTGGAAGTCGGCTCCGAGGTCGCGGTAACGGGCGGTCGGGTCGTTCATGAGGTGCCAGATGGACACCAGGATGGAGCGGGCTACAGCGACGAGGGCTTTCATGTGGCCGCGGCGTTTGACAATCCGGCGGTAGCGGGCGCCGAGGAAGGTGTCGGTCCGTGCGGCGGAGATCGCTGCTTCGCCGAGGGCGCCGCGGAGCCAGGGGTTGCCCTTGCCGGTGGGCCCGGAGGTGTTCTTGTTTCCGGACTGGAGGGTGCGTGGGGAGAGTTTCGCCCAGGACACGAGATGGCCGGCGGTGGGGAAGACCGACATGTCCAGGCCGATCTCGGCGAGGATGACCTGCGCGGTGCTGGGGCCGACGCCGGGGATCTCGTCGAGGCGCTCGGTGTCGGTGATCGGCATCAGGGTGCCCTGTCCGGGGCCTTCGCCGTCTTCGGCGGTGGACAGTTCGGCCAGGCGCACGGTGATACGGGCGGTGAGCTTGTCGATCTGCACGGTGAGGTAGTCGACGGTGTCCAGCAGCATCCGGCACATGAACCCGTGATGCTCCTCGAATCGGCCGGTCAGGGCCTCGGCCAGGGTGCTGTGGCCGGCCTTGATGGTGCCGTGGGCCAGGTCCGCCAGGGCCTTGGGGCTGCGTTCACCCGTGATCAGTGCCTCCAGCATCGCGCGTCCGGAGGCGCCGAAGACGTCGGCGATCACGGTGGACAGCTTGATCTGGGCGTCCTCGAGGAGTTTCTCGGTGCGCTGCTTGTGGCGGGTGCGCTCGTGCGTCATGACCGCCCGGGCCCGGGTCAGGTCGCGCAGTTCGCGGACTGGTTTCGGGGGCACGAAGGAGGGCCGGAGCATGCCGCGTTCGGTGAGTTTGGCCAGCCAGACCGCGTCCAGGCGGACGGTCTTGGGCCGGCCGGGGACGTTCTTGACGTCACGGGCGTTGACCAGCCAGCACTCCAGACCACGTGACTTCAGCAGAAAGAAGTACGGCTTCCAGTAGGTCGACGTGGCTTCCATGACCACTCGGTTGACGCCCTGGCAGATCAGGTGGTCAGCCAGGTCCAGGATCGCGCCGCTGGTCGCGACGGTGTTGAAGACCCGCTGCACGCGCTTGCCGGGCTTGTCCTCGTGTGGCACCCGCACGCAGACCATCCCGGAAGCCTTGGCGATATCGATCGCCGCGACACGGGCCACGAGCTCCTCGGCCTGCTCGATCTCCTCGGTGCCACCGCTGTCCTCGGTGTCCGTCATGCGCCACTCCCTGGTATCGATCCGTACGGGCCGACGCCTGCCCAAGGGGCCGCGGGGGAGAGAGAATCTGACCGGCGTGCTCGATGGCAACAATGCGTGGCCCCTCTGCGGCCCCGGCACCAGACTGACCTATGGGCTCAACGTCCCAACGAGCTACCGGCATCGGCGGGCAGGCGCCGCAGCCATGCTTTCACGCCGGCAAGGCGCACCCGAAGGGAACAGGGGGACTGACCTGTCAGATGGGTTGGCCCTGCGCAACGTGCGAAGTGAGCGCAGGGGCGTTGTCACGTTGTTGGGTGTGTGGGTGTCTGACGGTGTGTCGAGGTGTGGTGGGGCCGGGTGTCGGCCCTGGGCTCAGGCCGCGGCAGGCCGGCCGGTGACGCCGGTGATCTGCTCCCAGATGGTGAAGCGGACGGTCATTTCGGCACGGTGTCGGGTGCCGTTCATCAGGTGGCGGCGGGGCCGGAAGCGGGGGGAGATGCCGCTGAACGCGGACAGGAACCGCTGCGCGGCGCCCACGCTGCGGAAGCCATTCATCGCCCGTTCGCGTTGCCGGGTGGGCTGATGACTGTTCTCGGCCCGGTTGTTCAGGCCCTTGTGGGAACGGTGCTCGACGGAGGACATGACCTCGCGGTGGGCCGCGCCGTAGGAGCGGAGCTTGTCCGAGACGATCACCCGCGGCACCCCGCCCGTTTTTGTCAGCAGCGTGCGGAAGAAGCGCCGGGCCGCAGCCGTGTCCCGGCGGCTCTGCACCAGGATGTCCAGCACGTTGCCGTCCTGGTCGACAGCCCGCCACAGGTACTTCCTCTCACCGTTGATCTTGATGAAGACCTCGTCCAGATGCCACTTGTCGCCGGGCTGGGGCCGCCGGCGGCGCAGTCCGTTGGCGTACTGCTGACCGAACTTCAGGCACCCGCGGCGGACCGTCTCGTACGAGACGATCACGCCGCGCTCCAGCATCAGCTCCTCGACCTCACGGAAACTGAGCGGGAACCGGAAATACAGCCACACGCAGTGCGAGATCACCTCGACCGGATACCGGTGCCCCTTGCACGACGGCGACATGCCCTCCACGGACGACCCCCTCCACCGCGATCAGCCCGAGGATCCTCCCACCCCGTCAGCCAACGTGACAGCGCCCCCACAAGGGTCACGGCCTGCTGGCACCGAGGGCGGGCCTATCGAGATGTTGCGGAATCCCGGTCGCAGGGGCAGCTCATGCAGCGCCTTGGCGATCGCCTTCCAGGCTTGGCTGTCGATCAGCAGACCCTGGCGCCGCACCCACCGGGAGCCGGTTGGCGTAGAGGACGAGGCTGCCGATCAGGAGCAGGACGCTCACCGAGAGTAGGCCCACCGTCGTGCTTCCAGTGGCGTCCTTGAGGAAACCGATCAGGGTTGGGCTGATGAAGCCGCCAAGCAGGCCGATGCTGTTGATCAGCGCGACCCCGCCAGCCGCCGCCGTGCCCTTCAGATACCCCAACGGCATCGCCCAGAACACCGAGTACGCCGCCCACACGCACGCTGTCGCGACGATCACGGCGACCAGCGAAACCGCGAAGCTGCTGGCCGTGAAGGCGGCGACCGCGAGCGCGACGGCACTGATCAGCGCGGCGATCGAGCTGTGCAGGCGGCGCTCACCGGTGCGATCCGAGTGCCGTCCCAGCATGACCATCAGCACGATGGCGAACGCGTACGGCAGCGCCGAGTAGAGGCCGATCGAGACGGTGTCGGTGAGCCCGTTCTCCGTGAGGATGGTGGGCAGCCAGAAGCTCACCGCGTACATGCCGCTGATCAGGCAGAAGAACCCGACTGCCAGGGCGTAGACCCGAGGATCGCGCAGGACCTGCTGGAAGCTCTGCTTGCCCTTGTCCCGGTCCACCGCGAGATCGCGGCGGAGCAGCTCCTTCTCCTCGGGGCTGAGCCAATGCGCCTCGTCCGGCGTGTCGGCCAGCGTCTTCCACACGATGAACGCGAGCGCCACGCACGGCAGACCTTCCAGCAGGAACATCCACTGCCAACCGTGCAATCCGGCGACACCGTCGAAGTTGGTGATCAGCTCGGCGGACACCGGTCCGCCGAGCATCGAGCCGATCGGGCCGGGCAGCAACAGTAGCCCCATGGGGGCCGCCAGCCGCGCCGGCGGGTACCAGTAGGTGAGGTAGAAGATGATGCCGGGCGCGAAACCGGCTTCGAACACGCCGAGCAGGAAGCGCAGCACGTAGAAGGTCGTCGCATCGCCGACGAACATCATCGCCGCCGCGGTGAGTCCCCAGAGGGCCATGATGCGGACGATCGTCTTGCGGGTGCCGATCTTCTCCAGCAACAGGTTGCTGGGCACCTCGAATATCACGTAGCCGAGGAAGAAGATCCCAGCGGCCAGCCCGTAGGCCGACTCGCTGATCCCGATGTCCTGCTGCATGTGCAGCTTGGCGAACCCGATGTTGACCCGGTCCAGGAAGGAGAAGGTGTAGCAGAGGATGAGCAGCGGCAGGATTCGCTGGCTCACCCGGCGGTACAGGGCATCCCGCGCCACGGCAGTGTTGGTCATGCTTGCTCCCTCAGTTGCGGTGGCGACCGAAGATCGGTTCGCCGGGCAGGCAGTCAAGTTGGATCTGCTCGTCGCGGACCACGAAGGTGCCGCCCACGAGCACGTGCTCGATACCGGTGGACGGCCGCACCCGGGTGCCGGTGGCACCGCTGGCGATCGTGGCGGGATCGAACACCACGATGTCGGCGTCGGCACCGACCTGGATCCGGCCCTTGCGCTTCATCGCGGGTGCCGCGGTCTCCAGAATCTGCGCCGGCAGCAGGGTGCAGCGCCGGACGGCTTCGACGAGCGGCAGCACGCCCAGTTCGCGGACCAGCCAGCCGAACGTGCGCGCGTAGCAGCCGACGCTGCGCGGGTGCGTGTAGACGTCGTCGGCGACCGGCCAGGTTTCGCCGACTTGCCCCACCAGCGGCACAGCGTCCGAGGCGATCGCAGTGTCGGCGAACAGCAATGAGCGCTGCAACGTCGTCAGATCCGCTGGGTCCGACTCGTCGAGCCAGTCGTAGAGGATCAGTGCCCCGGGATCTCGCTCCCGCAGCTCCGCCAGTCGCGCCGCGTCCGCGACACGCTCTCCGGTGGACAGGCAAAGGATGTTCTTCGGCACCATGCCGAGCCGGTGCAGCTGCTCGGGCGCGAGGAATGCCGCCCCGATCACTGTGGACGCCGAACCGTAGGGGTATGCCTCCGTCGTGACGTGCAGGCCGTAGCCCCTGGCCCGCTCCACGGCTCCGGCGATGCCGTCGATCATCCGGTTCGACGTGCTGTTTATGTGGCACATGTGCATGTGCGCCCCGGTGCCGGCAGCCGCAGCGATCACTTCCAGAGCGCCCTCCAACGAGGTTCCCGGTTCCTCCGTGGAGATGAAGCGGGTGTGCGTGTACGTAGGCACGTCCAAGCGTGCGGCCAGCGAGGCGACCGCGAAGTACTCGTCGCGTCCGGAGTCGGGCGCGTACCCGACCAGCACCCCGATGCCGAGCGCGCCGTCGTGGACCTGCTCCTCCAGCAGGTCTAGCAGCTGCGCCAGGTCGCGCGCACTGGCCGGGCGGCGCCAGTTCGGCGCGCCCTGGTACTTCGAGAACATGTCGAACGACCCACCCAGCTCCACGTCGTCGAACAGCCGCATCCGGGCCAGTGCCCAGGCCGCCGAGTACCCGAAGTTGATCGGCCGTCCTTCCGCGGTAGCCTCCGCGTAGGCGGTACTAACCGGCAGCGCGCCCGCTTCCAGTTCCAGTGCCGTGGTGACGCCGTCGAGGGCCTGCATGCGCAGCCCGGTCACCGTCTGCGCATGGCTGTGCATGTCGATGAAACCCGGTGCCAGCACGCGGTTCGAGACGTCGACGACCGTGTCGCCGGCCAGGCGATCCGTGGTCACCGCCGCGATCCGGTTGCCGCTGATGCCGATGTTGCGCACCTCATCGAGACCGGTTTCCGGGTCGATCACCCGCGCGCCAGCCAAGACCAGGTTGAAGTGTTGCACGTCACTCACCATGCGAAGCAGCGTCGGGGAAACTCGTCACAGCAACCGCAGAACGATGGATATCTGCGTCAGAACCGGCTTGGATGTTGGAAAACGACTCCACCATCCATCCGGCCGTCAACCGCGAGGAGGTCACCGGTGCTGGACGAAGTCGATCTCGAACTGGTGGACGCCCTCCAGATCAACCCGCGAGCGAGCTGGACCGCGCTGGCCGAAGTCCTGGAGCTGGCGCCGATCACGCTGGCCCGGCGCTGGCAGCGGCTCACCGACGCGGGCGCCGCCTGGATCACCGTGGCATTGGGCGACAGTCTGTTCATGGGGACGGTCGTCGAATTCGCCTGCGCACCGGGCACCGCGAAGCAGGTCGCCGAGCGGCTCGCCGAACTACCGCACGTGTTCACCGTCGGGGTGACGACCGGCGAGTACCAGGTCTTCGCCCTCATCCTGGCCCCGACGCTGGGTGCGATCACGAATGTGCTGCTGAACACGCTGCCGCTGCCGGAGCAGGTCACCAACGTCCGCAGCCACGTCTTCGGCAGCATCTTCGGTGGCATCCTCTGGCGGCTCGGCGTGATGAACCGCAGCCAGGCCCAACAGGTCCGCGAGGCTGTCGGGCCGCCGCCTCGGAAGATCCAGCCGTTCGGCGCCGCCGACCGGGCCCTGTTCCTGGCGCTCGGGCACGACGGCCGCCGCAGCTACGCGAGCCTGGCAGCCGAGCTGAACACCTCGCCGCAGGCCACCAAGCGTCGCCTGGACCGGCTGTACCGGCACGGCGACATCGCGTTCCGGTGCGACGTGGCCCGGCCGCTCGCGGGCTGGCACGCCTTGGCGCTGTTGTGGCTGACCGTGCCCGACACCACGGTGCAGAGCATCGGCAAGGCGCTGGGCGGCTGGCTGGAAACCCGGTTCTGCGCGGCCGTGACCAGCCCGACGAACCTGGCCCTGATCGTGGGCCTGCGGTCCCTGAACCACCTGAACGACCTGCTGATCCGGATCGCCCGCGAACACCCCGACGCCAAGGTGGTGGACCGCAGGCTAGTCCTGCAGATGACCAAGGTCCACGGCCGCATCCTCGACGACCAGGGCCGAAGTACCCGAGTCGTACCGGTGGACCCCTGGGCAGCCTTGCAGGAGGGCAGCCGGAATACGCCGGTGCCGTAGGCCGTCTACGGTGGCCATCTGAGACTCGCGGTCTCCTCTGGAGAGTCACCCGTTCGTGGGCTCTTCTGATGATTCGCGGCGGGGTGCCCGGATGGCTTCTTCCCTGGTCATACGCTTGTGATGTCTGCGACTGGTGCGGCCGTGCGTGCTCCGTACGGGTGAGCGGCCGGGATCATGCGGCGCATGGCTTCGGTGGAACGTACCGCGGTTCAAGCGCACGATCTCCTCCCGCGAGTTGCACGAGGCGTTCACCCCAGGCACGGGCCCTGACCCCGGGTTTTGGACACCGGAGAGACTTGGATCTTGATGGTCCAGGAGAACGGAGTCCCTGTGGGGATGAAGCACTACCCCGCCGAGTTCAAGGCGGACGCGGTCGCGCTGTACCGGTCGCGTCCGGGAGCGACGATCAAGTCGGTCGCCACCGTCCTCGGGGTGAACACCGAGACGCTGCGGAGCTGGATCAGGGCCGCTGACCGACGTCGGTCCGGTGCTCACTCCACGCCCGCGGCGCCGCAGCCTGGTGGTGACGCGGTTCAGGCGGAGCTGGAGGCCGCGCGGAAGAGGATCCGCGAGTTGGAGGAGGAGCGGGACATCCTCCGCAAGGCGGCCCGGTATTTCGCGGGGGATTGGCGATCGGCTCGACGCCGCCGAAGCGGTCCCGGTGCTCGTCGATGAACGCTACGAGCGCGTGTGTGGCCGGTCGGTGAAAGTCGGCCCGGGGCGCGCTGCCGGCCTTTCGACCGGCCCGTTTCCCCGGACCGCTTCCCGAACCCGGCGGGCACCTCTCAATGCACCGGGCTCCCCACAATCCCCGAAACGGGCTGCGTGTTGGACATCCTCATCCCGCGATAGGCCAGGGAGCCGGAATAATCGAACCTCGATATCGGTAGCGGGTCGTTCCTACCTTCTCGGGGTCGAACAGCTCTCTGTCTTCACTGGCGGGCCACCAACCGCTGCCGCAATAGCGGTGGCGGAGTTCCTTCCAAGTGGACCGGCGGTGTTTGCGCCGCATCCAACGCCATACCGTCCGCCACGTGTAGTGGCTCAGATAGGCGAAGGTCACGGAGGAAACCCCGGGCCGGAAGTAAGTACACCAGCCCCGCAACGCCATATTCAGCTGACGCAGCAGGTCATCCAACGGCTGGTTCACTTCGACCTCTCGGCACAGCGTCTTGACTTTCCGCTTCACGGCCTGAACAGCCTTCTTCGCGGGGTAGGTGTAGACGTAGTGCTGCCTGGTCCCTCTCTTGCGGTGGCGCTGGATGTGCCACCCGAGAAAGTCCAGGCCCTCATCGATATGGGTAATCAGCGTCTTCTCCGGTGACAGGCGCAAGCCCATCGTGGACAAGACCTCAGCGATTTCCTCGCGCAGGACCTCGGCATCAGCTTTCGAGCCGAAGACCATCAGGCACCAGTCGTCCGCGTACCTAATAAGGCGGTAGTTGGGCAGACCATGGCGGTGCCGTCTGGCGCGGTCCACCTTCCCAGCACTCGGGCCTCCCGGAGCCTGGGCTATGTACTCGTCCAGGACGGAAAGCGCCACGTTGCTGAGCAGAGGCGAGAGAATCGACCCTTGTGGGGTTCCGGCGGTGGTTTCCCGCAGCAGGCGGTCCTCTCCGAGGACGCCCGCCTTGAGGAAAGCCTTTACCAGTTCCAGGACGAGTTTGTCACCGACTCGATGCCGCAACCGGTCCATCAGGGCCGGATGCGAGATTTCGTCGAAACAGGCCGTGATGTCTCCCTCGACGATCCACTCATAATTGCGTGGCCGCGAAGAGAGATAGCGCACCTCACACCACGTTATGGGCCCGACGATTCGGGCGGAACCCGTAGGAACACGGGAGGAAATCCGCCTCGAAAATTGGCTCCAGCACCAGTTTCAAGGATGCCTGGACCACCCGGTCAGTGAGGTCTTCTCGGCAACCTGTCGGTTGCGTTGAGTAACGAGCTTGCGTGGCCTGGACGGTGACCTGACGTCAGACACGCGTGAAGCCCCTGGTAGGAACGACTCTGCGAAGATCACGTTCCGTACAGCAACCAGAGGCTCCACGTGCCCTCCAGTTTCACCTACACCGCTGTCCTCGATGTCAGCAGGGCGACCGCCGAGCACCTCGCCCGGCTCCTGCAGGAGCACCGCGAGCGCGTCGGGACCCGCAAGGCCACCCGGGCCCTGGGCGCCTTCCGCCAGGCGGTCCTGGTCCTGCGGTGGTTCATCGACGGCACCCGCATGTCCCAACTCGCCCGCGACAACGCCATATCGCTGCCCACGTCCTACCGCTACCCGCACGAGGGACTGACTGTGCTCGCCGACCACGCCCCGGACCTGTCCACCGCGCTGGAGCGAGCCGCGGCAGCCGGCTACACCCATCTCAACCTCGACGGCACGGTTATCCGCACCGACCGCGTCGCCGCCCCCGGCCCCAACGGCGCCGATCTTTGGTGGTCAGGGAAGCACAAGCACCACGGCGGCGACGTGCAGGTCATCTCCGCCCCGGACGGCTGGCCACTCCGGGTCTCCCCGGTCCGGCCCGGCCGCGAGCACGACACCACCTGCGCCCGCACCCACGGGCTCATCGACGCGCTCAACCGGCTCGCCACCGCCCTGGACATGCCCACCCTGACCGACCTGGGCTACGAGAACGCCGGCCCCGGCTTCCGCCACCCGGTCAAGAAACCCCAGGGCGGCGAACTCGCCGAGCACCAGTAGGCGTTCAACAAGGTCATCCGAGGCATCCACGGCGTCGCCGAACGCGCCAACGCCCTGCTCAAGGTCACTTTCAAGGCCCTGCGCCGGGTCAGCCTGGACCCCGTCGCCATCACCCGCATCGCCCGCGCCGCCCTCGTCCTGCTCCAGATCGAACACGGACGCACCACCTGAAACGAAGATCACGAACCGTCACGAGACGTTACCGAGAAGGGTTCAGTAACGGTCGCGATCCCCAGGCGACGGAGCTTTCCGCCCGCCTTTGGGATCACGCGCTCCCGTACCGGTAACGGGCGGAAACTACGGTCCTTCAACTGCGACCGCAGTCCGTCGAGAAAATCCCCAACGCCCTGCCCGGCCTCAACCGAACGGGCCGTTCGCCCGTCCACTCCAGCCGTACGGGCACCCTTGTTACCCCTCATCCATCCCAGGCCACCAGAAGGAAACAGGGATCGGCAACGAGACTTAAAGGGCTCTCCTGTCGCTTCCGTGGGTGCAGTTATGCGGTTTGACGGCCTGGTAGGTGAGGGCGGTGGCCGCCGAGGCTGAGCATGGCGAGCGCGATCAGGGCGTCTGGGTTCTTGAAGCCGAAGGCCATGCGGGTGATCAGTCGGATCTTGGTGTTCATGCTCTCGACGAGGCCGTTGCTCAGCCCGTGTTCTGCGGCGGCGGTGATGGCGTCCCAGTGCTTGACGATGGACCGCTGTAGTTTGACGAAGGACTCCAGGCGGGACCGGCGGGCCCACAGCACCCAGTCCCACAATGCCTCGGCGGTGTCGAGGCCGGACTTCAGCGCGAGCCGTAGGCCCTCCTTGAGCGGGTAGGCGCGGTGCAGGACCGGATGGGCCTTCGCGATGAACTCCAGTTGCGCGCGCTGGTGTTCGGTCAGGTTGTCCGGGTTCTTCCACAGCGCCCAGCGGGCCTTCTACAGCGACTTCGAGCCCGGGGTGGCGCGGCCCTTGCCGCCGCGCTCGGCGTTCCACACCCCGCGGCGCACGGTGTCGAGCGCGTCGGTGGCCCAGGCGACCACGTGGAACGGATCCATCACCCGCACCGCCTGCGGGCAGCGCTCGGCGACCACGGCGGCGATCCAGTCGGCCGCGTCCGCACTGACGTGCGTGATTCTCGTCGAGCGGTGCTCGCCGAGCAGGTCGAAGAAGCCCCGCAGTGTCTCCTTGTCACGGCCCGGCGCGGCCCACACGAGTCGGCCGCTGTCGTGGTCCACCACCACGGTCAGGTACTTGTGGTGCCGCTTGTAGGAGATCTCGTCGATGCCGATCCTGCGCAGGCCCGCCAGCAGGTCCACGCACTGCTCGACGTCCGCCCACACCCGGGCGCGGATGCCGCCCACCGTGCGCCAGCCGATCCTCAGCAACTGGGTGACCGTGGTCTTGGAGCAGTGCGTGGCCAGCCAGGCCACGGTGTCGTCGAAGGCCAGGGTGTGCCCGGCCCCGTGGCGGGCCCAGGGCACGTGGGCGGCGACCACGCCGTGCTCGGGACAGGACACCCGCGGAGCGTCGGCCTCGATGAACGCCCGGACCGAGCCCAGGTCCAGCGCCCGCCAGCGCCGGCGGCCCTCACAGTTGTCGAACCGGGCGCACCGGCGCTCGCAGACCCCGCATCGCTGCCGCCGACCCCGCGCCGGGCGGGCATGGGCCACGATCACCACGTCCTCGGGGCCGGCCTCCGGGCCGGCGCCCTCCTCAGCCTCGACCGACTCGACCACCGTCTGTTCGACTCCGAGCAACCGAGACCATATCCTTGCAGATCGCACGCCGTATCCAGGTTCTTCCGTTTCGTACCTTCGCAAGTCGAAACGTAGCCGGGGTACGGCGTGTTCTGCATATCAGCCCTGGTCAGCGACCCACGGATCCGACAGGAGAGCCCTATAAAGGTCGTCGAACCTGCGATGAGCTGGTCAAACGAGCACGAGGCCCGACTCGACGCCTTCCGCTGGCTGTCCCGCTACAACACCCGACGCCGGCATTCTCACCTCGGACAACGATCCCCGATCGCTTACGAGAACACCTTCCACCCAACAGCAACTACCCTGACCCGAGCCGCATAGACGTGTTCAAGATCCGGGGTCAAGGCCCGCCGGGCGCGGTCGCCGCTGACAAGACATCCCACGCGGATAAGCGTCAAGCTGCGGCGGTGGCTTCCGTGGACGGTCGTTGCCGAGTGAGCCGGAACTCGAGCATCGCCGCAAAGCGTTCGTCGGGATCATTCAGGTTCAGTTGCGCGATTTCTGCCGCTCGGCGAAGGCGGTATCGGAATGTGTTGGGGTGTACATCCATGGCCGCAGATGCGTTCAGGGTGTTGCCGAGGTGGTCGAGCCATTGGGCCACGGTTTCCGCCATCGTGGTTCCGTGTTCTCGATCGTGGTGATGCAGCCGGGCGATGGGGCCGTCCAGCAGTCCGCCCTCATTGTGCAGTTGGTCACCGATCTCCAGCAAGAGTGCGTTTAGTTGGACGTCGGCGAACACCGCGACTCGGCCGGCTGGTTCCTGGCGCAGGACACGTAGGGTTCTGTCCGCATCGTGCCGCGAGCGAGCGAGGTTGGCCGGACCGGATGACGAGCCGTCGCGACCGATACCGATCGCCACTCCTCCAGATCTGTCCCGTGCACGGTCGAGGAAATCGTTCGAAACCCGCTGGGCCATGGCCGTGACGTTTTCTTTTCCTTTCCGGATCGGCGCCGGCAGGATCGCATAACACACGTCGCCGACCAATGCGGCAACCGCGCCGGGTGCCGCGACCGACAGGTGAAATGCGAAGGAGTCGGTGATCCGTTCCAAGGTCTGCCGTCGCGTTTGCCCGGAGACGGCAGTGTCGGCCGAGTTCCCATTCGGAAGGGACAGGCCGAGCACCGTCACGGTCCGGTGCGCCAGTCCAAGACGCTCGATCGCGCCCGACGCCGGGGCGCCTCCCGTCAATGCGGTTGCGATGAGGTCCGCGCGAACCTGCCGGTCGATGTCTACACCGATACGGTGCCGCAGCAGCTGCAGCGCAACGACTTTCGCGGCATCGACGAGTACTTGCTCCTTCTCGTTGCTCAGGGGCCCAGGGACAGCCCCCCAGATCGAGCCGAGCACTTGGTCACCTGCTCGTACGGCTATCGCCACGCGCGGAAGACCTGGCACTCCTTCGATCTGCGGTGTGTCGATGAAGATCGGTTTCTCGCCGGCGTAGAGCCGTTTGAAGACGCCCGCTCGTTCCTGCGCGAGGCGGGCGTGCTGGGGAACGACGCGTCCGAGAATCGTCTCGATCCGTGTTTGATCAGCCTCGTTCTGGCGATCGGAGAACGCCAGAATCTGTGAGTCGCGATCTTCGATGGTGATCGGCGCGTCGAGCAGTGATCCGATCGCGTTGGCCAGGGCGAACGAGTCTTCCGCGGGCATTCCGGCCAGCAGTTCCTCGCCGCTCGCACTGCTGGAGAGCAGCGAGCGGAGCAGGACGACCAACTGTGCCCACGTTGCTCCGCCGGCGAGGCCGAGCAGGACCACACCGCTGCGTCCGATGCGAGCACGCAGCTCCGGCTCGAGATCCAGCGGCGCACGTACCACGAGGGCGGGCGCCTGGCGTGTGACCGCACGATCGAGCAAGGCCGGCAGATCTCGGACATCGGCGGCGGTACACAGAAGCATGGCCCCGGGGCGAACCGGTACCTGTTCCCGCGGATCGTCGACGACGACGTCGGTGATCAACGTCGTTCCGTCGACGGTCCCCGCAAGAACCTCCAGCAGAGTGCCGGCGAGGTTGCTCACGACGTTGTCGAGCCTGGCTCCAGGGCTGGTCATGATGGCACCCTTCGTTTTTGCTTCCTGCTGCACCCAACGGTACGTCGTTCGTGAATCCGCACCACACCTCGGTCGTGATTGGTGCGGCCGCACGATGCACGTTGTGGTGACGCGTAGCACGCTGGTGCACATCGACGCCCCACCCCCGAAAGCAGGCAGTGTTTACATGTTCGCGACACCATCCACCACCGGTGCATCCGGCGACGCGCGGTGCGCTGTCTCCGCGTCGTCCATGTCGTCATGGGCGGAAAGCCTCGCCGAGCTCGGGTTCGAACTGCCGTCGACGGCCACGCCGATCGGCGTCTATGTTCCGGCGGTGCGGACCGGTGATCTGGTGTACACCTCTGGCCAGTTGCCGTTGGTGCGAGGATCGATCGAACGACCGGGAAAGGTCGGCCGCGAGGTTTCGATGATGGACGCGTCGAGGGCAGCGGGAATCTGCACTCTGAATGCACTTGCTGCGATCGATGCCCTCGTCGGCCTCGACTCGGTCGTACGGGTCGTGAAGGTGACCGGGTTCGTCGCTTCCGCCGACGACTTCGCCGGCCAGCCCGACGTCGTCAACGGCGCCTCGAATCTGCTCGCGAGCGTTTTCGGTGATGCTGGTACACACGCGCGCTCGGCTGTCGGCGTCGCCGAACTGCCACTGAACGCCCCCGTCGAAGTCGAACTCATCGTTGAGGTTGCCTGACCCCCGACACCCAGCCGGACCCGACCGAGCGACGCCCGGCACGGTCTGCCACGACTGTCCTCGCCGACCCAAAACGCCTGTATCCAAACACTGACCGCGAACAAGGACACATCGTGACAGTCGACAGCTCCCCCGAAGGGGCGAACGAGGACGGCCTCGCGCAAGGACTCAACAAACGACACATCCGCATGATCGCGATCGGTGGCGCCATCGGAGGCTCTTCCTCGGATCCGGGAAAGGCATCTCCTACGCCGGGCCGGCCGTGATCGGCGTCTACGCGGTCACCGGCGTGTTCATCTTCATCATCATGCGTGCCCTCGGCGAGCTGCTGATGTACCGGCCCGTCGCGGGGAGCTTCGCCGAGTATGCGCGCGAGTTCTTGGGCCCTGCATACGGTTTCGTCACCGGCTGGGGTTACTGGATCACCTGGACCATCATCGGTATGGCCGAGCTCACCGCAGCCGGGGTCTTCGTCAAGTTCTGGTTCCCGTCGATGCCGCAATACCTCACGGCACTGATCGCGCTGCTCGCACTCGTCGGATTGAACCTCGCCAAGGTCGGATTCTTCGGGGAGACCGAATTCTGGTTCGCATCGATCAAGGTCGTCACCATCCTTGGCCTAATCGGTGGCGGCATCTTCGCACTGGTCTGCAACGTCGGCAAAGCCGGCCAGGCAGGCGGGATCGAGAACCTCTGGAATCATGGAGGCATCACCCCGCACGGACTGCTCGCGGTCCTTCTGGCCTTCCAGATCGTGGTCTTCTCCTACCAGGGCGTCGAACTCATCGGCATGACCGCAGCCGAGACCAAGGACCGGGAGTCCGTGATACCGAAGGCGATCAACTCCGTGCCCTGGCGTATCGGGATCTTCTACGTCGGCACCCTGATCGTGCTGATGTCACTGTTCCCTTGGGATCAGTTCAGCGCGGACGAGAGCCCCTTCGTCAAGAGCTTCTCGCACATTGGGCTTCCCGCGGCCGCCGGCGTCATGAACTTCGTCGTCCTTGCCTCCGCTCTGTCGGCGTGCAGCGCCGGGCTGTACAGCAACGGGCGCCTGCTCAAGAAGCTCGCCGAGGACGGGCTCGCACCCAAGGTGTTCGAGAAGACCAGCCGTGGTCACGTGTTTGCGGCCGCCATCATCGCCTCCGGCACTCTGATGCTCGTCGGCGTCGCGGTCAACGCGATCGTCCCGGAGAAGGCGTTCTCGTACATCTCGTCGGTCGCCACCCTCGGAGGAATCTGGAGCTGGGGTGTCATCGTCGTCTGCCACCTCGTCTACCGGCGTCGCGTCGAACGCGGTGAGGCACCCGCGAGTACGTTCCGGCTCCCTTACGCCAAGGCCCTGTGCTGGGCCACCCTCGCCTTCCTCACAGCTCTGACGATTCTCCTCGCGTTCGACGAGGGCCAGCGCATCGCCTTGTACGCCCTGCCGGTCTGGGCAGCGGTTCTCATCGGCGGCTACCGGATGTCGTCGCGAAACGCCGCCCGCAAGGAGCGCGTCCCGGCCCGGGCACCGAGCGCGCTGTGAGCCCTGAGTCCATCCACTTGCGCTGACGCCCTGCCGAGCAGCCACCTGAAGGAACAGCCGTGATTCCCGCCGCATACCCCCAGCTGCGTCTCGACGCCGCCGCCCTCGATCGCAACATCCGCGTCATGGCCGACTGGTGCAAGACCCATGACGTCGCGCTTGCTCCCCACGTCAAGACTACGATGTCCGCTCCCATCATCGAACGACAGATCGCGGCCGGCGCCGTCGGCGTCACCGTTGCCACCGTCGACCAGGTCGCGACCGTGCTCGGCTGGGGACACAACACCGTCCTCATCGCGAACCAGATCGTCGATCCATTCGGACTGGCGCGACTTCGGGCCTGGCTCGCCGCCGAGCCGGAACGGAAGATCCGGTGCTTCGTCGACTCCGCGGCCGGGATCGCCGCAGCGAAACAGGTGTTCGGCGCACACGGCCCCGCTCTCGAGGTGCTTTTGGACATCGGCACCCCGGGCGGCCGCACCGGTATCCGCGACCCGGAGCAGGCCCGCCGCACAGCGGAGCTCGTCCGAGCGGCTCCCGGACTCCGGCTCGTGGGAGTCGCCGGGTACGAAGGCGTCGCCCCGAACACAAGGACCGACGAAACGCTTGCGGCCGTGGACGAACACTGCCGCCGGGTCCGCGACGTCTACCTCGACGTCGCCGGACTCTTCGAGACCGACCGCCCCGTGTACTCGATGGGCGGATCGGCCTTTCCTGACCGTGTCGTCGACTTCCTGCCGACGGACGACGACGTTCCGGGCACAATCCGGTTGCTCAGGTCCGGTTGCTATGTCACGCACGATCACGGCGTCTACGCCCGCGTGAGCCCGATTCCCGGCCTCGTCCCAGCCCTGGCCGTGCGTGCGGTCGTCGTGTCCGCCGCCGAGGACGGCACCGCCGTGGTCGGAGCCGGGAAGCGCGACCTTCCCTACGACACCGAGACGCCGATCCTTCTGTCCGCCAGCACGGCGGCCGGACAGGACAAGTCCGATGTCCGCGGACGTGTGCGCGCGCTGTACGACCACCACACCGTGCTCTCCGACACATGGAATCTTGAGGCGACGGATGTCGTCGAGTTCGGGATCTCGCACCCGTGCTCGGCATTTGACCGGTGGCCCGAGTACCTCATCACCAACGACGACGGTGATGTGATCGACGTCTGGCGTACCGACTTCCGCCGATCGTCGATCGCCACAGCGCTCAGCGAGTCGGTGAGAAGAACAGAGGCAGCTCATGCGCGGTGATGTGGTGGCGCCACTGATGGTCATGCGGGGGTGCGGAGATGACGGCGAAGCGGTCGTCACAGGTGAACAGATTCAGCGCGACGTTGGGGAAGACGCGGGCGCGTTCACCGAGGGTGACGCAGGCCTGGATGGCGTCCCGGCCCAGCGGGTCACGCAGTACCTGAGCGCCGTAGACGACTGAGTACGCGACGCCGCGCGTGAGTGCCTCCCGACAGCCGGGCGCCACGCTCGGGGGCACTCCGCCGCGGCCGGGGGAGCCGATGACAGAGCGCGGACCTGATGCACCGCCTCGTCATGGACGCGCCGGGCAAGCGCTTTACGGGCCTGCTCCGCCCCGACGATCTCGATGTATGCGGGGTTTTCGGCGTGGTGGTCGCGCCAGACCTGGGAGAGTTCGTCGGCACTGTCGCGCAGAGTGCCGAGTTCTTTGGCGCGGATCTCCGTGAGGGCGTCGAGCGCGGCGCGCGGAGGGCGGGCGATGAGCCGCTCGCCGTCCGGTTCCACCAGGCCCAGGCCCGTCAGTTCGCCGGCTGCCGCGCCGACGGCGTCCGGGGTCACGCGCAGGATGCTCGCCAGCGCGGCCGGCGTTGTCGGGCCGCGCTGGACGAGCGTGAGGTAGGTGTCCTCAGCGATCACAGTGAGTCCGATGGCCCGAAGTGGGTGCATATTCAAATCATTACACATGTATACGATGCATCCCATGGCGATAATGCCCACGTGATGACGACCGTCGGGTAGCGCCTGCCCGGAGTGACGATTCACCAGGTGAGAGACGGTCACATCAAGTGTTCCCGTTGGCACATGGAGTGCGTCAGGTTTCTGCCGTGCCGGATTTGGACAGTGCAGACGGCTGTCTCAGGGAGCGATTCTCCGCGCACTCTTGCCAACGGCACAGCCGACCGCCTATTCCGCCCCGCAAGGCAAACATGCGCGTCGGCTCCGGCATACATAAGGAGTTCCTTGTGAAGAAGACGCTCTCCTGGGCCGTCACCGCTGCGATTGCGGCCACCTGCGCCTTCGGTGCTGCCCTGCCGGCGGCGGCCGCGGACGACACGGCGGCCAGCGCCGCCACCGCCGCGTCCTCCGGCTCCGGGATCGACACCTCCTTGCTCGACCCGCATCAGAAGGAGCTCGTCGACAAGATCCTGGCTTCCTTGCCGGCCGACTGGAAGGAGCGCGCCGACGCCACCGCCGCCGAGTTCGGCATCGCCCACGAGTTCAGCCACCACGTGCAGTACGAGGACAACCTCTTCGACAACACCACGCTCACCGGGCCGGAGGCCACCCGCCGCACCGAGCTGATGGCGGACGCGTTCGGCACGTACTTCCTCACCCACTCGCGCGGCGAGGCCCTCAACACCAAGCGGGTGCTGGACTCCGAGAAGTCCTTCTACGAGGTCGGCGACTGCTACTTCAAGAGCTCCGGCCACCACGGCACGCCCAACCAGCGCCTCGCGGCCTCCTCGTGGGGCGCGAGCGTGGCCAATAACGCCGCCAACCAGGGCCACATCCTGCCCTCGCTGAAGCTCGACGAGCTGTTCGAGGCGAAGCTGCCGGACATCGTGAAGCCGGACGCGACGAACTGAGGACGTCACCCCGGGTGCGCGGTCATGGGGCCGCGCACCAACCGTCCCATGGCCGCGCACCCGGGCCGCCGGCGGGCGTGTTCGCCGAGTAGCCGAGGGGTGAAAATCCCCTCGGCTACTCGGCGGGGAACTTCTGTTCGAGACCCATACGCCCAGCTTCACGATCACCGGCTCCGTCTCGCCGGTGACCGCGATCGTCTCGCTGTGTCCCCTTGGGTGCGATCTCTCGGTTTGGTGTCAGTGGATGGCGTGTCAGTGGTGGGTTCCCGTGGTGTTGTCCGGACGCGCTGGTCAGCGAACTGGGAATTGGCCTTGCCGCAGGTGTTGCCACTGTCATGAGATGAGAGATCAGGGGTGCACTGGGCGGTATACGCGCAGGTTGTGTACTGACACGAAGGTGAGAGATCGCAGCGTGACTTGCGGCAGTTCCAAGAATGGCCCCTCGGTTGAGGGGCCATTCGTCGTCCTCTCAAACGCGTGCCGTTGACGGAACTGTGGCCTTCTCGGTTTCCTCCGCGGCGAGTACCACGAATCCGGCCCACACGCTCGTCGCCGTGCGTGTCGGCCCCGCTTGATCGGCACCCGTCCCCTCGATTGCATGCTTGGGGCGATCCCGAGCGGTGGAAGGAGCGCTTCGATCGCGGCGCCGATGCGGAATACGCTCGCCTCGTTGAGCGGTGCGCCGACGATCTGCACACTCGTGGGTACCCCGCACGCCGCTCGCCCGCTCGGTAGGGCCAGCACCGGACAGCGGTTGGCGGTGTTGAACGGCATGGTCATGTGGGCGGCCATGTAGTTGTCGTAGTGGGTGCCGTTGAGGGTGATGCCGTCGAGGAAGTTCCCGTCGGCGGGAAGCATCGCGCAGGCGGAGGTCGGCGTGATGAGCGTGTCCGCCCCCGCGAGCAGTCTCGAGATCTCGGCCTGCATCGCGAGATCCATCCTGATCGAGTCGAACAACGATGATGCTTCGCGCGCTCGCGCGGTTATGTCGACGAACCGCTGCGCATAGGGCGAGAGCGAATCGAGGTCGCCGTTCACCGCGTCGGAGAGGGCGTTGCCCATGATCTGCCCGAAGTGGGTGAAGCAGGTCGTGAGCACCTGCTCGACGTCCCACTGTGCGCGTACCTCGATGATGTCCGCTCCGGCGGCAGCGAGCGCTTCGATGACGTTGCGGGTATTCGCGGCGACGTCGGGGTCGACCGGGAACCCGCCCAATGTCGGTTCGAAGGCGATGCGGAGGCCGCGTAGATCGGTCTTCGGGCTGGAGGCGATGTCGATGAGCTTGCGCGAGTTCTGCGGCCCCCATGAGGTGTGGTCGCTCGCGTGCTGGCCGGACATCACGGAGGCCAGGAGCGCGGTGTCGAGCACTGTTCGCGCCATCGGCCCGTCACCCCGGTACCAGTCGGCAGAGAGAGGAGCGGCGCCGGGGACGCGGCCGTAGGGGGCTTTGTACCCGACGACGCCGCAGAATCCGGCCGGGATCCGTGTTGATCCGCCGATGTCCGATGCAGTGGCGAGGGTGGTGAGGCCCGCCGCGAGTGCGGCTCCGGCTCCGCCGGACGAGCCGCCGGGTCCGGCCGCGGTGTTCCACGGATTGCGGGTCACGCCCCAGAGCTTTGAGTGTGTCACCGACGCGCAGGAGAACTCCGGGGTCGTCGTCCGGGCGTGCACGATGCCGCCCGCGGCGCGGATGCGCTCGATGATCGGCATGTCGGAATCGGCGCGGATGCCGGTCTGCGCGATCAGGCCCTGTGTGACCGGTTTGCCGGCGATGGCGTGCTTCTCCTTGGTTGCGACTGCGAGGCCGAGTAGGGGCGGCGTCGGTGCTCCCTCGCTGCGGGCCTGCGCGTATCGGTCGTCGGCTTGGCGGGCCTGCTGTATCGACGCCTTGCGATACTCGTGCGACAGCGCGTTGATGCCTCCGTCCTGGGGACGGTTGACTAGATCGACTTGCTCCCAGTGTGCGGCGAGGACGTCGCTGGGTGAGAACTCGCCGGAACGGAAGCCGTCGAGTGCTTCGACGGCGGTGAGGAACTCGAGCCGCGTCGTCGAGGGGTGCGTGGGTGTGTGCATGGTGGTCTCCTCCGTCAAGGGGTCGTTCTGCTGTTGGGTTCTGCATTGTGAGTGGGTTGCGTGGTGTCAGTGGGTTGGGTGTCACCGAGTTTGTTGCGGGCTGATAGCGCGTTGAGCTGGTCTTTTCCGGCTCGTTTTGAGTGGATCTCGGCTGTCATGGGGTGACTAAATCGCTGTCGTCATCCGCTAGTTCGGCCTAGCACACTTGGTATCCGGCTGACGTGAGGATGCACATTCCTGTGCTCACAGGGTGGGCGCCGGGTGTGCTGGTGGGTATGACTGCTCAGCCGTTGTCCATGGCCGTAAGCCCGGGGGTGAACCCGGGCCCGGCGCGTGTTGCCGCGCGGGCGATGTCGCTCGCTTCTCCTGAACGGGACCGGGCGTTGGCTCGCCAGGTGGTGGTGCGTCGTCTGCTCGCTCTGGACGAGGCAGGCAGCTTGGAGACGGTGCACGTGTGGATCGCTGCCGATAGGGCCGGGGTGTCCTTGCGGACTGTGTGGCGCTGGCTGGCGGTAGCGCGGGACACGGGGCAGGTGGTGGCGGAGCCGCGGCGGCGTGTGGCGTTCGCGTTCACCGACGAGTTGTGGGCCCGTCTGTCGGACCTGGGCGGGAACGTCAAGGCGCTGCATCGCTGGATGGAGGAGCATACCGGCGAGGTGGCGCCTTCGCTGGAAACAGGTGTGCTGCCGTCGCTGACGACCTTGTATCACGCAGTGCACTGTGAGCAGCGGACGGGCCGGGTGCTGGCAATCTCCCGGCCCGCCCATGCCCACAGAATCCCGGAACGCTATGACCGTGCCTTGGCCGAGCTTGCGCTGCCGGGCACGGTCGATGAGAACGGCCGGTCTACTGCGCCCGCCGCTGAGAACGGGGCCGGTGAACCCGACGGCGCGCCCGATCAGGCAAGCCCGCCGCCGCTCGGTCACGGGGTGCGCTTGTACGTGCCGGGTGCGCACGTGGTCTCCACCCGGCAGCTTGGCGAGGTTACCGAAGCACTCGCGCACACCGTTGCCGCTCGGGGTGCGCTGTGCGTGTACGGGGACACCGGGCACGGCAAGACAGTTGCCCTGCGCCAGGCCTTGCGCAGGCTGCCGCGCCGTGTTCCGGTGCGCCATGCACTGGTGGCGGTGAAACCGGCCCTGCCGCAGCTGCGTGCTGCGCTGCTCACCGCCTACGGCCTCTCCGCGCCGTCGCTGACGAACCGGACCGAGGCCGCCGACCGTGCGCTCCTGGGCGCGCTGCAACAACCGGGCGTGCTGGTCATCGACGACGTCCAGCGCATCGCTGCCCCTGAACTGGACTATCTGCGCCTGCTCGTCGACGCCCCGAGGACACAGACGTCCCTGGTGCTGTGCGGGGCCGGGGCGGAGCGCACCCTGGTGCGTGCTCCCGCGCTGGCTTCCCGCATCCTCACCTGGCAGCACACACCACGCCTCGAAGCCGCCCAAGTCCCCGGTGTGCTGCGCATGTTCCACCCGCTATGGGACACCGTCACGGACGCCGACATGCGGCAGGCGGACGAGACGTGCGCACACGGCAACTTCCGTACCTGGGCGAAGGTCACCTCGCACGTCTACGCGGCCCTGGACCGCCGCTCCGGAACCGCAGCGGACCGCGCGCTGCTGACCTGGGCCTGCGCCCGCCTGGGCCCCAACCCCTGATCCCGACTCACCTGACCATCGCCCCCCGTGCGCAGGCCAGGAAGGACCCTGATTGAACGCGAGCAGCCCAGATGAAGAGACTCCATCGAGCCACCGCTTCCGGCCGAGCCCGTTCTCGACGCGGTGTCGCTGACTGCCCTGCGCAAGCCTGCGGTGCGCCGCCTGCTCGACCTGCGCGCCCAACGCCACCTCACCCGCACCCATGTGTCCACGACCGCGCAGTGCCTGACTGGCTGTTGCTCATTCGGCCGTGATGCTTGACGGTCGAACGGGGGTGCCAGCCGGGTCCACCTTCGAATGATCATTTAGCGGTCCGCGCA
>NZ_JBEYTM010000077.1:0-24930 GCF_040643055.1 Streptomyces sp. NPDC047515 | reverse complement strand
TCCGCCGCTACATCATCTGGCGAAACCGCCATGCCGACGACCGGCGCCTACGCGCCGTCGTCGACAGGGCAAACGTTGCCTGATCCGGCACTAGAGTCGGTTCGTTCGGCGCTCCGTGAGATTGCCTGGGGATCCTCGCGCTGAGCGGCCGCGGACATGTCGGCGGCCGAGACTCGTCGAGCTCGGGGAAGTGAGCCCGGCGCCCCGCTGTGCTGACGTCCGAGAAATGACGGCGACGACCGGTCGGGCGAAGGGCGGAACCGGTGAGGCGCCGCGGGTCGGGACCGTCACAGTGCCGCGCAGTCGGCCGAGATTGGAAGACTCTCGTCCGCGCGGCCGCACGGACGCGTGCCGGAGGAAGGCGGTCGTCCGCACTGTCTCACGCTCTGCGGACTCGCATACGCACGGCAGCTTCCGGCGATCAGGCGGAGGGCGGAGAGACTGTCCCCGCCGACCGTGAAGAAGTTGGTGTTCTGGTCCAGCACCGGGCCGGGCACGTGGTACGGACGGCTCGCTGGACGCGGCCCTGGTCCTTCGTACGCTGCTGGGGGAGGGCGACAGGACCCGGTTCCGGGCGGGGGCCGGAGTCACCGAGCAGTCCGTCCCCGCCCGGGCCTCCAGCGGCGTAACAACCGTGCGATCGGCTGGCGTTCGCGCGATTCGTCCTCAGTCGACGGGGCGTGGAGACGCAGGGATCAGTGATCGTCCCAATGCCCGTCGTGCGCGGCATGCCGGTGCCCGTCGTGCACGTAGTCCATGTGGTCCTCGTGCGGCACGGCGACGTGGCCGCAGTCCAGTCCGTGCTGGTGGTCGTGCCCGTCGTGCACCGAGTGTGCCGGATTCACGCACTCGTCCACATGATCGCCGTGAGTGCGATGCAGGTGGCTGTCGTGCACGTAGTCGACGTGATCGTGGTGCGGGATCGCCACATGCCCGCACCCCGGAGCGTGCAGGTGCGGGTGAGCGGGGTGGGGGCAGTGCTCCGTGGACCTGGACATGTACTGGCTCCTTTTCGGGTCCGCTTCCTCGGCGGTGTCGGAATCGGCTGCCGGAGGAGTAGCGGCACGGCGTTTTCCGGCACATTGCGGAGCCTAACGCCGCCCGGATCCACCCGCCTCCGCAGAGCTGTCGTAGATCCGGCGTGTCATCCGGTGCGGTTGTACGCAGCTCAGAAGGGCCGTGTGCGGTGGGCGGCCCGACATGCCGGACGGGCCGCCCAAGGGCCTCCCCAGGTCACCTGCTGGAGCTGGAGTACGGCAGAAGTGCCATTTCGCGGGCGTTCTTGATCGCCGTGGCGACCTGGCGCTGCTGCTGGGCGCTGATCCGGGTGACCCTGCGGCTGCGGATCTTGGCGCGGTCGGAGATGAACTTCCGCAGCAGGGCGCGCCGCCCGTCCCGTCCCAGGAGAGCAGGGTGTCGGGGCGGTCGGCGAGCCAGAACCGGCCTTGACTGCGGGCCGCGCGCGCAGCTCGGGTCCTCCAACGCGTCGTACAGATGCTCGGGGTGGAACGGGCGGTGCCTGCGCCATACGAGGGGTGCTGACGCCGGCCTCCTCCGCCTCCTGGGGCAGCAGGGCGCAGGCCGGGTGCTGGGCGGCGCCGGCCGCTTCCACGTCGAATCCCGCGAGGGCCGGCTTCGTCAGCTCTTCCGAACCAGCCGCGGCCCGCGATCCCGTTGGGTGCAGTTGGTGGATCAGCGCCCGGTCCTCGTCGTCTGCGTCGTCGTTCTCCACGAGGGCGATGACCGAGGCGTACTCCAACTGCCTGACCCACGTATCGCCGACGGTCCGCTGGTCGGTCGCTGCGGCTGCCGGGCCGGCCTCGGCGAGGTCGTCGCCGTTGACGAGGTAGGGCAGCACGGGAGCGGGATCGACGGGCTGATCACGCTGGTCACCTCGGCCAGACCTTCGCCGTGCACGGCGACGACCTCGGCCATTGCCTTGGGCTCGACCGAGTCCCAGAGCTCGACCACGGCCATCCGGGTCACCCTGTCGGCCGCCAGGCGCTCCAGCTCCGGCATCAGGTCCTCGCACAGCGCGCAGCAGGCGCAGTCGTTCACCAGGGGGCTTCGCCGCTGGAGAGCTCGCCGGAGGTGTCATGTGCCGTCCGGTGCGCCGTGCTCCTTTCCGTCGTCGTCAGGTCGTGGTGCAGCGTGACGCTGTGGGGGACGTTCCGCAGCAGTCCTTCCACCACCTCGCGGCGGGTGTCGGAGTGCAGACCGCCGACGATGGCGACGGGCAGCTTGTGGTTGCCCTCCCTCACCGGGCCTCACGGCCGCCGTAGCGGCGCTCGAAGCGCTCGACGCGTCCTGTGGTGTCCAGGATGCGGGTGGTGCCGGTGTAGAAGGGGTGGCTCGCGGAGGAGATCTCCACGTCGACCACCGGGTAGGTGTTGCCGTCCTGCCACTCGACGGTGCGGTCGCTGGTCAGGGTGGAGCGGGTCAGGAACGCGAACTCGGCGGCCTTGTCGCGGAAGACGACGGGGCCGTAGGCGGGGTGGCTTCTCGGTTCTTGCGGGTGACGTAGGTGTGGCCCGTTCCCGCGGTGGAGCGGAGCTTGATGATCGGGCGTAGTTCGTTGCGAGCCATGGCGCTACTATATGGCAATGGTTTCCATATTCAACAGGGGACTCAGTCAATTGAGAGGCAGGTAACTTTCGTGTCCGCCCACTGCCAACTGACCGGCGCACAGCCGGGCTTCGGCAACTCCATCTCCCACTCGCACCGTCGTACGTCACGCCGGTTCGACCCGAATATCCAGCACAAGCGGTACTGGCTCCCCAGTGAGGGCCGCCATGTGCGTCTGACTCTCAGTACCAAGGCGATCAAGACGATCGACAACATCGGCATCGAAGCCGCGGTCGCCCGCATCCGGGCGCGAGGAGTGAAGGTCTGATGGCCAAGAAGAGCAAGATCGCGCAGAACGAGAAGCGCAAGGTGACCGTCGAGCGGTACGCCGCGCGGCGTACCGAGTTGAAGGAGATCATCCGTCGGCCCGGCACTCCGGAGGCCGAGCGGGTCGCCGCGGTCGAGGAGCTGCGCCGCCAGCCGCGCAATGCCAGCGCCACTCGCGTACGCAACCGGGACAGCGTGGACGGCCGCCCCCGTGGCCATCTTCGGAAGTTCGGTCTGTCCCGGGTCCGGATGCGCGAGCAGGCCCATGCCGGGTTCCTTCCTGGAGTCACCAAGTCCTCTTGGTGACTCCAGCGTGTCCATGACGGGTGGTGGCGCGGTCGGCGGGCCGTGTCACCACCCGTTGTCGTTCCCGGCCCGCAAGACCCTGTCCCAGCCGGTGGGTTTCGTCGTGGAGCGCTGTGGAAGCCCTTGCCGCGGCAGCGCGAGGAGCGCGTTCCCGATCCTCGGGAACGCGCTCCTCATGCCTCGGGGGCTCAGTGCTGCTTGACGCCGCTCAGCTCGTTGGGAGCCTTCGGCAGCTCCGTCGAAGCCAGCTGCTTGCCCGACTCGATGTCGATGGCCAGCAGCTTCTTGTTCGACGGGTCGGATACGTACGCGGTATGGTCGCGCACGAACAGCGTCGGCCGCGTCTGCTGCCAGTCCAGCGGCTCCTGCCAGGAACCGAGGGCGGGAATCTTCTTGGTGACCTTGCCGTTCTCGGGATCGATGACGTGGATCTTGCCGTCGGTGCCCAGGACGAGCGCCTCGCCGTGCGGGCCGCGGGCCAACGAACGGAAGGTGTAGCTTGTGCCGATGCCGACCAACTGCATCTTGTTCGTCTCGGTGTTGATCAGCGACACCTGCTCCGGCCGCTCCAGCTCGGCATCCTTGTCCTTCTTGTAGTCACCGAGAACAATGGGTGACTCGTCGGACCCGGCCTGGTTGCCGATCCGGCCGTATGCCGCAGGGCTCTTCACCTTCTTGATCGCGCCGTCCTTGTAGACCAGGACGCCGTCCTCGCAGCCGATGACGACCGCTTCGCCCTGCGCGGCCGCCTCGCCGTGGACTCCGGGGCACTCCTCGCTGCGGGTGATCTCCTTGCGGTCCTTGCTCAGTACGGCGATCCCGACGCGCTTCTCCTCCGTGCCGAGGGTGGTCACCAGTTCGCCGTTGGCGAGCTGGATGGCGACGCCGTGGTGCGGAGCGGCGGACTTGTACGTCTCGCTCTTCGGCTTGGTGCCGCCGAGGTCCTTGGGGTCGAAGATGCTGACCTCTCCGGTCCCGTCGGTGAAGAGGATCGTTTTGCCCGCGTGGCGCACGACGTGGCCCGGCTTGCTCCCCTCGAACTCGACGTCCGTGAGCTTTTGTCCCACGGCGTCCATGACTCGGAAGCCCGTCGAGGTCGAGACCATCACGTGACGGTCGCTGCCTGCGGGGTTGACCCGGTTGAATCCCTCCAGCGGTATGTCCTTGGCGAGCTTCAGCGTCGCGCCGTCAAGTATGTACAGACCCCCGTCGTATGTGGTGACGATCGGGTCCTTGACCTGGGCTGCCGATGAGCTCGGCGCTCTGTCCGTCTTCCTGGCGGCGGGCTCCTTGTCGCCGCCGCAGGCGGTGAGCGCGACGGATGTCGCGAGAAGAGCGGTGACGGCGGCCGCCGCCCTCGGGCGTGCTACGTGCTTCATTGCGTGATTTTCCTTTCCGTGGCTGTCGCTGATGACCGGCGACAGCATGGCTATTCGGTGCCCAGACCGGTGGCTATGGAGGTGGTATTGGCGCGCATCATTTCCAGGTAGGTGGCCGCGCCCTTTCCCTTCTCGGTGAGGGATTCGGAGAACAACGGCACGACGCCGACCTCGATGTCGCTCTCGCGTTTCAGCACCTGGGCCAGACGGTCGGGTTGGGACGAGTCCGCGAAGATCGCCTTCACGCCCGCTTTTTCGATCGCGGTGGTAAGGGACTTGAGATCCGATGCGCTCGGCGACGCAAGGGTGGTCCCGCTGGGGATCACGGCGCCCACGATCCGGAACCCGAAGCGCTGGGACAGATAGCCGAAAACGTGGTGGTTGGTCACCAACTGGCGTTTGGCCGCAGGTATTTCATCGAACTGTTGGCGCATCCACGCGGTGAGTTTGGTGATCTTCGTCCCGTAGTCCGACGCGTTCTTCTCGACGGCGGCCCGGTCGACGCCCTTCACATGCTCGGCGACCCGGTCCGCGATGAGGCCGACCGCCTTGTGGACCCGCTCCGGATCGGTCCAGAAGTGGGGGTCGGGCTCACCGGCGGTTTCCCCCGACGTGTAGGTGATCGGGTCGACGGCGTCGCCGACGGCGAGAGTGGGGACGCCGGCCGCTTCGGCGGCCTCCACATGGCGCAGGACATTCTCTTCCAGGCCGAGGCCGTTGTAGACGACCAGGTCGGCCTGTTCGATGGACGCCGCCTGCGGGGCGGAGACGCCGAAGGAGTGCGGATCGGCGTTGGCCTGCATCAGCACGGTCACCTCGGCCTCGTCGCCGACGATGTTGCGGGTGATGTCACCGAGGATGTTGGTGGTGACGACCACCGTGGGCCGGCCCTCGTCGCTTCCCGCGCAGCCGGTGACACCCAGGAGCAGCGCGCAGACCAGGGAGGCGAGGAGGGTGAGGGCGGGCAGCGAACGCCCGCGTACGGTCGCGGAGTCAGTGCTCATCGGCCGGTCTCCGCCATGTACGTCGGGGCGAAGTCGAGGGGGAAGGTCCGGGCGAGCCGAAGGCGGTCGTTGTAGTCGATCTCGTACACCTTCCGTGCCGTGGCATCGTTGACGTACGCGCGCGTGGTGTCGACCTCGATGACGGCGGACGCGTCGCCCTTCGGAAGGAGTTCCTTGCGAGCGGTGCGCTTCTTGGTGGCGATGTCGAAGGCGGTGAGCGCCCCGTCCTTGCCGAGCACAAGCAACGGAGCTCCCTCCCCGGCGGAGTTGGCCGCTACCACCGGACCGGTTTCGACGCGCGTCCAGGAGCGGTCGGTGACATCGAGGACCCAGACGGCGTCATCACCGGACGTGGCCACGAGGGTGGTGCTGCCCGCCCGGTGACGGAAGGCGGACGCACGCTCCGAGGCGTTCACGGACTTGCCGTAGGGGATCTTCTCGGCAGTGAACTTCCCCTTGTCCTCACTGACCAGCAGCGCGCCGTCGACGCATCCGAACACCACGCCCCGGCGGGTGACGGCCTCGCCCCGAACCCGAGCACACGGCTCCTTCAGCGAGGTCACCTGCGCACCGTCCCGGTCGCGGACCTCCACGGCGTCCTGACCGGAGCCCGCCGCTGTGACCAGCAGATGCCCCTGGTAGGGGACGACCGCACCGGCGCCCGCGCCGGTCAGTGCGCGACCGCGGGGAACGGTGCCGTCCTCCAGCTTCTTGCGGTCGAACACCTGCGTGTCACCCTTTGACGAGGTGACCGCGGTGACGGTCGGGTCGCTGTGGACGAAAGCGGTGTCCCTCCCCGCGATGGGTCCGACGTCGCGAATCTTGGCGCGGTAGTAGTGGACGTGGTCGCCGTGGTCCACCATCCAGGCACCGGTGTCGACGACATGTGTTCCCTCGGCGTTGCTCAGGTAGGCGAACCGGCCGTCGGTGCGCAGCCCTTTCACGTCGCCGGCTCCCTTGAGGGATGTGATGTCCTCGGTGATCAGGTCCAGGACCCGGACCGCTCCGGTGCCCGCGTCGGCCAGCGCGAGCCGGGACTGCTGCTCGGCGGCTTCTTCGGCTCCCTCGACATACCCGTGGGGTTTCGCCGGGGCCGAGGGCTTCGCGGCCGGCTTCGCGCCGCCGTCGCTCTGACAGCCGACGAGCAACCCGGAGCCGACAAGGGCGGTGCAGGAGAGAGCGGTGGCGATGCGGGTCTTCCCGAGTGTCATGACGGATGTCCGTATCCCATGTGCGAGTGGTCGGTCGTGGGGATGTGAGGCGCGGACCGCACCCATCGGTTGCGGAGGCCGGCGGCCAGGGTCGAGAGCAGGAACTGGATGACCGCCGTCGCGGCGATGGTCGCCCCGGCAGCCGTGTGGAGGTGCCACGACAGCAACAGTCCGACGAACGTCGCGCTCATGCCGAGGCAAGCGGCGCCGATCATGATCACCGGGATGCGCCGGGCCCAGGGCAGGACGGCCGCGGGCGGGGCGATCAACAGGCCGAAGACCAACAGCGTGCCCACGACGTGGAAGGACGCGACGATCGCCAGGGTGAGGAGGGCCAGCAGAGCCGCGTGCGCGATGCGCGGCCGGAGCCCCAGCGTGTGCGCCTTGCGCTCGTCGAACGCCAGGGCCACAAACGGTCGGTACCCGAGTACGGAGATCAGCAGCGCGATAACCAGGGCACCCATGAGATGGGCGAGGTCGGCCGAGCGCACGGCAAGCACATCACCGAAGAGGAACCCGGTCAGGTCGACGGCGAATGACTGGGAGCGGGAAACGATGATCACACCCAGCGAGAGCATTCCCACGAAGAGCAGCCCGATGCTGGTGTCCTGGGACAGGCGGGGCGAACGTCCGACGACGCTGACGCCGAGCGCCATGACTACCGCACTCACGGCTGCACCGAGCAGCAGATTGCCCCCCAGGAGCGAAGCCAGCGCGATACCGGGAAGCATGCCGTGCGACATCGCGTCCCCGAAGAACGCCATGCCGCGCAGAACCACCCACGTACCGGCCAGGGCGCAGATCAGCGACACGAGAACACCGCCCCACAGTGCCCGTTGCACAAAGGTCACCTCGAAGGGGCCCATCAACCATTCCATGGAGCCGGACACTACAATGAAAATGATTATCAATACAAAGAGATGTGATGGGAAGGGGTTCGAGAGATGCAGCCGCAGGTAAGGTTCGACGGCGTATCGGCCGGCTATGTGAACCGTCCGGTGCTGAGTCGACTCACCTTGCGTATACCGGCGTTCGCCACCACCGCGGTGGTCGGGCCGAACGGCTCGGGCAAGTCCACGCTGCTGGGTGTGATCGCCGGTGTGATCCCGGCGGTAGCGGGCGCGGTGGAGCACCGTACCGATAAGCGTGCGGCGTTCGTGGTGCAGCGCAGTGAGGCGGCCGATGTGCTGCCGCTGACGGTGCGGGACGCCGTGGCGATGGGGAGGTGGGGACACCGAGGGTTGTGGCGTCGGCTGTCGCGGCGGGACTGGGAAGTCGTGGAGACGAGCATGGGCAGGCTCGGCATCGCCTCTCTCGCTCATCGGCAGCTGGGAGAGCTGTCGGGCGGCCAGCGCCAGCGCGCTCTCGTTGCACAGGGGTTGGCCCAGGAGGCGGATCTGCTTCTGCTCGACGAGCCCGCCACCGGCCTTGACGTGACGGCTCAGCGCCTGATCGCCGATGTTCTGGCTGAGGTGGCGGCGGAAGGGGGCACGGTCGTTCAGGCGACGCACGACCTTGAGGCGGCCAGGGCGGCGGGGCATGTCCTGGTGCTCCAGGAAGGGCGCCTGCGGGCGGAAGGGGCTCCGCGGGAGGTGCTCACCGACGGTGCCGTCGAGCGGATCTGGCAGCTGACCGGACGGGTGTGATGCGGGGGCGAGGGGGATCTCGTGCTGGCGCCGGGAACCTTGCGCCGAGGAGCGCCGGCCGCGCGGTGGGGGCGTGCGGCTACCGCATCCGATGCCGAGGCGGTCGGGGCGCGGCTGCGCGTGGGAATGCCGCCCGGCGGCGCTCTGCCCGCCGCCCTTCGGGCGGACGCGGCTCCTCACTGTCCGGCCCACCGCAACTGATGGATAGTCAGACGCGCAAGGGTTGCTCAGTGTCGTCACCGGCGACACGCCGGCCGTGCGGGGAGAGGCTGTCGACAGGCTTCTGCGGCTTTCCCCCGCCGCGGTCGTCCTGGCTGTGTCGATCCATGGCCGGGAGGAGGGGCATCCGCCGGTCCAGCGGTTGCTCTCCGGCGACGACCCGCGCCTGGAGGCGGCCGTTCCCCGAGCAGCCACCGGAAGCCCGGCCGTGATCGCCCGTCAGGACCTGCTGTCGCTCCGTCGGGCTGCCGGCCGGGGTCACGTCGTCCTGGCGCTCCCGGGGAATCTGGACATCCTGCCCTTTCTCGTGGAGCTGTGGCGCCCTCGGACCGGCGCCACCTCCCTGGGGGGCCACTACGAGCCGGCTCCTGTCCTGGCGGGTGTCGACCCGGCTGCCTTCATGGCGGACATCGGCTGCGTCCACCGGGGCGTTCAGCTGTGGAACGGCTGGGACTGTACGGCTCCGCTCACCCCCCGCCGAAGCCGCGGCCCGGCAGGTCGAGTCCGCCGACGCGCTGTTCGTCCCCGTGACGGAAGACGTCAACAGCCGCTGCACATCAGGTGTCGCCTCTCTGACGGGTCAGCTCAACAGCAACGCCTTGCTCCTGGAATCACCCACCGACGAGCGTGCGGCGAGCCTCTCCTTCGTGCTGGTGCGGCCGTTGCCGAAGGGGTTCAGGGATCAGTGGCCGGCATGCCTGGAGCCGGTGGCGATTTCCGGCATCCGGCGCGGCGCCTCCCACTCCGTGCAGTCCGTGCTGTGGTGCTCCCGCCGCCCGGTTCATCCTCAACGGCTGGCCGAAGCCCCACCACTGTCATGAGGCGCGTGGTCCGCAGCCGAGGTCACCTCTGGCTCTCCAGCCGCCCCGACTCCGTCGTCACCTGGCGTTCCGCCGGTGCGCATCTGGAACTGCAGGAGGCCGACCGGTGGTTGGAGCCGGGAGGGGCGTCGGCCTGGCAAGCCGCCTCACCTCAGAGGCGCACCCTCGCATCCTGGTTCTGGCACGACTATTACGGGGAGCGGCGCAACGAAATCGTCCTCACCGGGGTGGACATCGACGAGCAGGCCATTCGCCTCGCCCTGGAGGGCGCACTGCTGACCGATCACGAGCTTTCGGAGGGCAGGGAGGCATGGGCCGCCGTCCCGGACTCGTCGCTCAGCAACGACCAGGGATGAAGGGAAGTCCGGACGGCCCTGCCGCCGTCCCACCCGCCCGCGCACGGAACGGATGGGCCCCTGCCCGCGGGAGTATCGGCGGGCAGGGGCCCATCTGCTGGAGGAAGACCGGGCCGGACGATGCCGTGGCTGCGACCACCGTCCGGCCCGGGGTCTCAGAGGCCGCCCGACAGGCTCTCAGGCGTGCACGGCCGCCGGGAGCGACTCCGGGTGCTCGTGCTCGCAGGCGTCGTCGATGCCGTAGGTGTCCCACACCGGGAACGGATCGGCCGTGGGCCGCGCCTCCCCTTCGTGCATCAGGCACGCGGTCAGGGCCTCATGGAGGGCTTCCGCGCGCAGCTCCGTACCGATGAACACCAGTTCCTGACCCTGCGTGGTGCTGAGGTCGCGAGCGCCGGACGGCTCGAACCGGGCCACGGAACCCGCCTGCGACCAGAGTCCGGTGACGTTCGGCCGGCTGGACAGCCAGAAGAATCCCTTGGAACGCAGAACCTGGCCGTACCGGCCGCTGTCGAGCTCCTCGGTGACGAAGGTCCACAGGCGGTCGGGGTGGAAGGGCCGATCCGAGCGGAAGACGGTGCTGGAGATCCCGTACTCCTCGGTCTCCGGCATGTGGTCCCCGTTCAGTTCCCGAACCCAGCCGGGGGCCTGCTGGGCCCGTTCCAGGTCGAAGAGACCGGTGCCGAGGACATCGGACAGCTCCACGCGCCCACGGCTGACGGGGACGATCCGGGCGACCGGGTTGAGACGGTTCAGTGCGGCGATGAGCTGCTTGCGCCGCTGCTCGTCGACCAGGTCCAGCTTGTTCAGCACGATGACGTCGGCGAATTCGATCTGGTCCATGAGCAGGTCGCTGACCGTGCGCTCGTCATCCTCGTACTGGTCGAGTCCCCGCTCGGCGAGTCCGTCACCCTCCGCCAGTTCGAGAAGGAAGTTGGCCGCGTCGACCACGGTGACCATGGTGTCGAGCCGGGCGAGATCGCCGAGCGTGGCGCCGTCGTCGCGGGGGAAGGAGAAGGTCGCGGCCACCGGCATCGGTTCCGAGATGCCGCTGGACTCGATGAGCAGGTGGTCGAAGCGCCCCTCGCGGGCGAGCCGGTCCACCTCCTCGAGCAGGTCGTCGCGGAGGGTGCAGCAGATGCACCCGTTGGTCATCTCGACCAGGCGTTCTTCGGTGCGCGACAGTGCGGCCTCACCGCCGCGCACCAGTGCCGCGTCGATGTTGACCTCGCTCATGTCATTGACGATCACCGCGACCCGCAGGCCCTCGCGGTTTCGGAGGACATGGTTCAGCAGGGTGGTCTTCCCGGCCCCCAGGAACCCGGAGAGGACGGTGACGGGCAGGAGGTCCTGCGTCATGAAGGATCAGCCCTCGGGGTGCAGGAGGCCGCGCTCGACAGCTTTCACCAGTCGCTGCGGCACCTGGTAGACGGAACCGTCGATGGTGACCGGTACGAGTTGGGGCGTTGTCGCCTTCCACTGCGCGCGACGGTGCCGGGTGTTGCTGCGGGACATCTTCCGCTTCGGGACTGCCATGAGGGGCCTCCTGGATCGTGGTCAGCTTGAACGCTATATGAAAACGATAGTCAATACCAAATGGGCTGGTCGCTGTGTGGTCGCTCGCCCGTCGGTGACGTGTGCGCTTGGCGTGTACGCCAACGCGGTCCGCGAGTCCCTGGGTGTTCCCTGGGGTCTCAAGCAGCCGCTGTCGGAGAACATGGGGTATGCCTCGCCGCCGCATATGGTGATGACGACGTCCGACTCGCGTACCGCGTAGGTTGGGTGGCTCACTCCGCGAGGCACGCAACACCCGCACTTGACGCTCGGGTGACGCTGGTTTCCGATGTCCTGGTGCGGCTACCTGGTGCTGGTGAACGGGGCGACGACAAGACGACCTCGGTGTCTGGGATCACGCTGGACAGCTCAGTTCCCCAAACCCGGGACGTGCTCCTGGCCGGTGGCTGGCGGGGGCTGTAGCGGCATCGCTGACGCCTCGGAGGATCGGCGGGCTTCTTCCCCTTTGGGTGAAGCCGTCGTCCGTCGAGGTCCTTCGGGACCGCGCCCAGGTGCCCGTCACATCAGAGTGGGTGTGACCACGGCGTGAGCCCCGGTCGTTTCACCGTTCAGCCTGTCACTCTCTGGCGGCGGGGCGGCGGATCGCGCCCAGCCTGGGGGAGTGATCAGCAGGCGTCCGATGACAGTGGAGAGCTGCCAAGAGGTCCTCGTAGCTTCAGGCTCGGTCTGCGGGGATCACTGGCTGTTCCGCCGGCGCTCGCTTCGGAGCTCGCCGAGCGCCGGCGGAACAGCGGAGACACCGGCGGTCACTTCGTGGGATGTGTGGCGCAGGACACAAATCCGGCTGGGAACTGGTTCGTTGGGGCGGCCGACCACTGTGGTGACCGGTAGCGAGCGCGGCAGCGGGAAGCGGAGACACGGTGGCGAACGGCGCGGTGACAGCGAAGGCGACATCGGAGTCCGGCAGATCGGCCGGCGCCGGACTCACCGTGCTGCTGACCTGCGCCATGGCCTTCTCGATGCTTCAGTTGTTCCTGTTGGGCGCTCTTGGTCCCCGGCTCGTCGATGACTTGGGGATCTCGCCCACGATGCTCGGCCTCACGACGACGATCGGGTTCGGGACGGCGGCGTTGCTGTCCCCCGGGGGCGGGCGGATCGTGGACCGGATCGGCCCGCGCCGTGCGCTCGTCGTACTGCTGGTGGTCTCCGCGGCGGCACTCGCCCTGATCGGTGCCGCGCCCGGTGCCGCGCTGCTTCTGGCGGCGGTCGCACTCGGAGGCGTCCCGCAGGCGCTGGCGAACCCCGCCACCAACAAGGCCGTTCTCGCGGCCGTTCCGCCTCCCCGGCGGGGATCGGTGACCGGCGCCAAGCAGTCCGGAGTCCAGCTCGGTGCGTTCGCCGCCGGTTTGCCGCTCGCGGCCTTGGCCGGCGGTATCGGCTGGCGTGGTGCGGTGTGGACAGCCGCCGGTGCGGCTCTGCTGACCGGCCTCTGGGCGCTGCGTGCGCTCCCGACCGACCCGCCGTCACCGTGCACGGGCGGCCGGGTTTCGCTGGTGCCACGCGGCTTCGTCGCCTGGCTGGCGGTCTTCTCTCTGTTCCTGGGGAGTGGCATCGCCTCCATCAATACCTACCTCGCTCTGTTCGGCGTACGGGAACTGGGGTTCGACCCGGTGGCGGCTGGTGCTCTGGTGGCCGTTCTCGGAGTGGCGGGCATCGTCGGCCGGGTGGGGTGGTCGAAAGCCGCCCGGCCCGGACGGGCCGAGTGGCTGCCCGGCTGGCTCGCGGCCGGGGCGGTGATCGCGGCCGTGCTGCTCGCGCTGGCGTCTCTGGCGGCCCCGTTGGCCTGGGCGGCTGCCGTCGCCGTCGGGGTCTTCGCCGTATCGGGCAACGCCGTCTCCATGGTGCTGGTCCTCCAGCGCGCCGCGCCGGGCCGGGCGGGGCAGGACTCGGCGCTCGTCGCGGCGGGCTTCTTCGCGGGGTTCGCCCTGGGGCCCCCGGTCTTCGGGCCGTTCGCGGCAGCCGGTCGCTACGGAGCCGGCTGGCTTCTGGTGGCGGTGGAGTTCGCCGCCGCCGGCGCGGTGGCGTTCGTGTGGGCGGTGCGGGACCGCCGGGGGCGGGCCGGGAACACATCGTGAAGCAGAAGGAGTGGGCCGACCGAGCGATGGCCCTGGTGATCGAGCGGGTGGCCACCACCGAGCGGGAAGTCGGCGTGCGCTTCCCTCTGTTCGCCGACCCGGCCAACGGACGCTGGAACACCACCGGACGCGGTTCGTGGACGGGTGGCTTCTGGGCCGGGCTGCTGTGGTTGCGGGCGCGCCGCACAGGAGCCGCCGCGGACCACCGTGCCGCGTCGCGATGCACCGCGCGTCTGGCTCCCTGGGTGGATGCCGACACGGCCACCCGGGGCCTGATCCTCTGGTACGGAACCGCCCTGTCCTTCGACGACCCGCAAGCCGACGAGTTGCGGGAGCGGGCCGCGCACGCCTGTCTGGGCGCGGTGGACCCCGTACTCGGTCTGGTTCCCTGGGGGGCCGCGCTCGGCGGCCCCCGACTCCTCGCTCGCGCCGACGGCGTACCCGGCATGGTGCCCCTGCTGTCCGCCGCCGGGCCCGAGGGGGCCGCGGCGGCGACCGGGCATCTGCTCCGACACCTCGACCTCTGCCTGGGCGACGGTGACGAGGGCCGGCCGTGGAATCGGCCGGCCTGGAGTTTCGATACGGAGTCGGGTTGGCGGCCCTGCGGGGATCCGGCGCCGGGCTGGAGCCGGGGTCGGGCCTGGCTGCTCCTGGCGGTCGCCGACGCGCTGCGTCTGCCGCAGGTCATGGGAGTGCGGCCGCAGCGCGTGGCCGCCGAGGCCGAGCAACTCCTGTCGCAGGGTGGCTTCTTGACCGGGCCGCTCGTGCCGCGTGCCGATGCCGACCGCGCCGACGGCCCCCTGGATACGTCAGCCGCCGCCATTACGGCTGTGGCTCTGCTGAAGCTGGGCCGCCTGCCGGGCCCCCGGGCCGGGGAGTGCTCCGAGCGCGCCGAGGCCATCCTGCACCGGCTGGCCACGGTTCACCTGTCCGGACGGAACGGGATCCGGCCCGCCGGGATGCTGCTGGACGGGTGCTACGACGCCGGCCGGGACACGGCCGTGCGGCACGAGTTGATCTGGGGCGACTTCTTCCTCGCCTTGGGGCTCGGCGCACTGACCGGCCTGACCGGGGTCACGGACGTGTAGGGGACGTCCGTCCGTAGGAGCGCAGGACACGCTGTGCGACGGACGTGATGTGCAGTTCATCAGGGCCGTCGAGGATGCGTGCGGCCCGGCCGGTGCGGAAGAGGGCAGGCAGCACTGTGTCCGGCCCGAGACCGGCCGCTCCGTGGACCTGTATGGCCGCGTCGGCGATCTGCTGGAGCATCCGGGCGGCCGCCACCTTGGCGAGCCCCACCTCGGTGCGGGCATCCTGCCCGGCATCGATCAGTGCGACCGCCGCATGGACGAGCGGCCGGGTGGTGCGCAGCGCGAGCAGGGCATCGAAGACGTGCTGCTGGACGAGTTGGTGGTCGGCGAGCGGGCCGCGGGACCCGCTGCGGGAGACGGCTCGCCGGCACATGAGGTCGAACGCACGCTGGGCCTGGCCGAGCCAGCGCAGGCAACGCAGTATGCGGCCCCGCTGGAGACGCTCCCCGGCGATGGAGAGGGCCTGGCCTCGTTCGCCGAGAACATGGTCGGCGGGCACACGGACGTCGTCGAGCTCGATCTCCCACTGGCCGCCCGTCCCGAACACCGGGAGTTCCCGTACGACCCGGAACCCCGGGGAATCAGTGGGAACCAGGAGGAGTGAGAGCCCGTCGCGGTCGCCCGGCTGCCCGTCGCTGCGTGCCAGGACCGTCACGAGGTCGGCGTCCGCTGCTCCGGAGGTGAACCACTTGCGTCCGGTGACGGCCCAGCTTCCGTCCGCTTGGAGCACTGCGCGGGTGTGGGTCAGCAGCGGGTCGGTGCCGGGCACGTCGGGTTCCGTCATCGCGTAGCAGGTCCGTATCCCTCCGGCGACGAGCCGCCGGAGATAGTTCTCGCGGACCCTGCTCCGGGCGTGCCGGGCCAGCATCGTCACATCCAGCAGGGAAGCGGATCCCAGCGCGGCGGGTCCGTGGTCGCTGGCGCCTTCGGCCTCGGCCAGTTCTGCGTACTGGCCCAGCGTCAGGCCACCACCGCCCAGGGACGAAGGCAACGGCAGCGCCCACAGTCCTTCGGCCTGTGCCTCCCTCTGCACCATGCGCAGCGCCCGGGCTGCATCGGGCCCTCCCGCGTCCAGTGCCGGCTCCTGAGGCATGACGCGGCAGCGGACGAACTCCTCGACACGGGCCGGCAACACCGAGGGGGCGGGGGGTCCTTCACCCGCGGGGATGTCTTTGCTCTTTCGACCGGTCACGGCTTCCTCCGTTGGGCGGGAACTGGTGGCAACGACTGCCCGACTGTCTCTCTACGGAACAGGTCGGGTGCATACGCGCCCGGGTTCCCGAGTTCCGGGACGTTCCTGACGGCACGGGCCGTCGGGCCGGGCGAGAAGAGGAGAAACATGGCCCCATCAGCCACCAAGCAGACGGTCGGGCCGCTCGACACCCTGCGCTTCGACGCCTACGGGCCACCGGAGATCACGACCGTGGTCGCCGAGCATCTGCGACTGCTCGGCGCCCAGCCCTCCGAGAGCACGACAAGGGCCGGGGCGGCCGGACTCATCGAACTGGGAGGCGGTGACATCGCCCCGTTGCGGGCCCACACCCCATGGGCCGGTCAGGAAACGGGCATCGCCGACGAGGCCACCGTGCAGGCCGCCACCGGCATCATGGCCGTGCACGGCCGCCGGGACGGCGCGCCGCGCGGCCTGGCGGCCGACTACGTCGCCACCGCCACCGGAGTCCTCACGGTGCAGGGGCTGCTCGCCGGGCTGTTGGCGCAGGCCCGGGGCGGCCGCGCCCCCGCTGATATCACCACCGGTGCGGACCGGGCCGGACTGCTCGCCGTCTCCCAGTACCTCGCCGCCGCCGGGGCCGAGGAGGGTGAAGCGGCCGAACTGGCTCCGGGAGGACCGCCGTTCACCTCGGCCGAAGGAGTCCTCTTCGAACTCGAAACCCTCGACGCCGGAGCCTGGGCCGCCTTCTGGCGCGCTCTGGACGCTCCGGCGGAGGCGATACGCGCCAGTTGGCGGCCGTTCCAGTTCCGGTACGCGACCGCCTGCGCCCCTATTTCCCCGGCACTGCACACCACAGCACGGGGCCACTCCTTGCCGCGCATCCTGCGTGCCGCCGCCATATCGGGAGCCGAGGTGTGCGCCCTGCGCACGCTCGCCGAGCGGCAGGACGAACACGACGGCGCCCCACCCTGGACCCTGGACCTCCTGGCCCCCGGCAGCAGGAAGAGTGCCCCCGGGCCTTCCACCGGCCGGCCCCTCGAGGGACTGAGAGTGCTGGAGGCCGGGCGCCGGATCCAGGCTCCGCTGACGGCGCACCTTCTGGGGCTGCTCGGTGCCGAGGTGATCCGTATCGAGCCGCCGGGCGGTGACCCGCTGCGCGGCATGCCGCCCGCCTGCTCCGGAGTCTCCGCCCGCTGGCTCGCACTCAACCGGGGTAAGCAGGCGGTGGAGATCGACATCAAGTCGGACGCGGAGCGCCGTCGGTTGCGGGAGATGGCGGCCGACGCCGATGTGTTCCTCCACAACTGGGCTCCGGGCAAGGCCGCTGAACTCGGCCTGGAAGCGGCGGACTTCGCCGCTGTCAACTCCGCGCTGGTCTACGCGTACACCAGTGGCTGGGCCGGCCGTCTGCCCGGTGCCCCGATGGGCACCGACTTCATGGTCCAGGCCCGAACCGGTTTCGGTGAGGCGGTCCGTCCCCAGGGCGAACCGCCCGCCCCCTCCCTGATGACCCTGCTCGACGTCCTGGGCGGGCTGCTCGGTACCGAGGCCGTGCTCGCGGGACTGCTGCTGCGGGAGCGTACCGGTCACGGCGTACGCGTCGACTCCTCCCTGCTCGGCGCGGCGGACACGCTCACCGCTCCCGCTCTGGGCCGGGCGGCCCGGGGCGAGCATCCGAGACGGCCCCCGGGATTCCGACGCCCGCTGCCCACGGGCGACGGCTGGATCGCCCCGAGCGACCGGTGCGCCGACGCCGCAGCCTCCTACGACCTGCGCGACCGTTCCACGGCCGATGCACTGAGCCTGTTGCGCAGCCATGCCCTTGACGCCACCCGAGTCACCGCGGACCTGTCCGACCTGCACCACGACCCGCGCTTCGCCGGCTCGATCAGCCGCGACGCGCACGGCGCCCCCGCTGTCCCCGACCCCTGGAGTTTCGCGTGAACGTCGCCCTGCACGACCTGCTGCCCACCGGACTACGCCGCTCCTGGGCCGTCGACGGCATCTGCCCGGACCTCGACCTCTACAGCCTCTTCCGCGCCCGTCAGATCGCCGACCCGCACCGCACCGCGATCCTGGACGCGAAGGGAAAGCTCTGTTACACCGCACTGGACCGCAAAGTCCGATGTCTGGCCGCCGGCTTGGCGGACCTCGGCATACGGCCGGGCGATGTGGTCGGCGTGCAACTGCCCAACCAGCGCAACGCCGTCATCGCCGATCTCGCGCTGGCCGCCCTCGGTGCGGTCGCCCTGCCCTTCCCTGTCGGCCGCGGCACCCTGGAAGCCGAATCCCTCTTGCGCCGCGCCCGGGCCGTCGCCGTCATCGCTTCCATCGAGCACCGGGAGCTCCCTCACGCCGCGGACCTCCACGGCCTTTCGGCCGCACTGCCCGTTCTGCGGCACATCATCGCCGCCGGACCGGGCACGGCCCCCGAAGGAACGATTCCGCTCTCCACGCTGCTACGCCACGACCCGAACGGCTTCGTCCCCGCCCGGCCCGACCCCGACAGCGCGGCCCGTATTCTCGTCTCGTCCGGGTCCGAGTCCGAGCCGAAGATGGTCGCCTACTCGCACAACGCCCTGGCAGGCGGCCGCGGCAACTTCCTTGCTTCACTCATGCCGGACACCACACCACCCCGGTGCCTGTTCCTCGTACCGCTCGCTTCCGCCTTCGGCTCCAACGGCACCGCCGTCACCCTCGCCCGGCACGGCGGCACCCTCGTCCTCCTGGACCATTTCACCCCCCAGGCAGCCCTCGCCGCCGTGGTGGAACACTCGCCGACGCACATCCTCGGGGTGCCGACCATGGTGCGGATGATGCTCGAACGGCTCGACGAGACCGGCGAGAAGATGCCCGCGCCGACGGCCCTGGTGCTCGGTGGGGCACCGCTCGACGAGAGCACCGCGACAGCCGCCGCCGATGCCTTCGGCTGCCCGGTCGTCAACCTGTACGGCTCCGCCGACGGCGTCAACTGCCATACCGGACTGGGCCATCGGACTCCGCCCACCGACGCCTCCGGCGTCGTCGCAGGACGCCCCGATCCCCGGGTCGCCGACATCCAGGTCGCGGACCCCGACACCGGTGGACCGTTGCCCGACGGCCGGGTCGGCGAGATCGTGGCCCGCGGACCGATGACACCGCTGTGCTACGTCGGCGCACCGGAACTCGACGCCCGCTACCGTACCGCCGAGGGCTGGGTCCGCACCGGTGACCTGGGTTTCCTCGACAACGTGGGAGTTCTGCACCTCGTCGGCCGACTCAAGGACGTCGTCATCCGTGGGGGCGCCAATATCAGCCCCGCCGAGGTGGAACGGGAACTGCGCTTCCACCCGGGGGTTCGGGACGTGGTGTGCGTCGGCATCCCGGACGACCTGATGGGCGAGCGTCTCGCGGCATGCGTCGTCCCAAGCTCCGGCGAGCCACCCACCCTCGAATCCCTCGGTGATCACCTGACCGAACGTGGTCTGGAACTGCGCAAGCACCCCGAACGACTGCTGGTAGTGACAGAACTCCCGCTGACCCCGGCAGGCAAGACCGACCGCGCCGCCCTGCGGGAGCACCTGACACAGGCCCCGTCGGCGGCCCCTGCGTCGACTACCGCCCGGCTGCCGCTCGCGCAGGCCGGCTGAGCGCGGTTCGGGACGCGTCCCCCGCCCCGAACCCTTCGAGAGAACTGCCCCACCCGGCACATCCCGACAGGAGAACCGAATGAACCGCAGGAACTTGCTCCGGGTTTCGTCCACGATCGGCGCCGCGACGGCGACAGCGGGAATCGCCGCCACCGCACGGGGCGAACACGGCGCGGACGCGGCGACCGGCATCGAAGCCACGCTGGAGTACGAGGCCCGCGCGACGGTACGGACATCGCCGGCGCCCGTGCCCCGTCAGCCGTAGTACGCCGACGGGGTGGGGGCACCTTCCGTGCCCCCACCCCGGACGTCACCCGGTGCGCACCGAGGGGACCGCCCCGACGGGCACATCCACCACGAGGAACAAGTGACGAGTCGGCCCGGGGCACACCTGCGGCCCGCCTCCGGGACTGCTCGTGGCGCGGATCATGCAGGCGGGGCGCTCCCGTCATGCGCCTTTCAGGAAGCGTCCATAGCGGTCCTGAGCTCGTTCGCCGCGTTGCGGTACACCGTCAGCAGGTCGAGATCGTCCCCCGGGTAGTTGACGATCTTCACCTGGGTCGCGCCGGAGTCCGGCAGAACGGTGCCCGTGGACATGTGCGCGTTGTCCAGGACCAGAGCGGGCTTCGCCTTCGACAACTCCGCGAGCTGCGCCGGGGTCACCGCCTCGGGTCCGTACGTCCCGACGATGGTCGCGCCCGCGAGTTTCGCCGACCAGGCCGTGAAGACCTGTGTGACCACGTTCGGGCTCTTCCCTCCGGGCCACGCCGCCTTCAGTTCCTTGGACAGCTTGGTGTACTCGGCGTCGAAGGTGGCCTTCCACCGGGTTGCGGCCTCGTCGGTGCCGAACTTCTCAGCCAGTTCGGCGACCTCGGCGTCGACCTTGTCGGCGTCGTTGTCGAGATTCACCTCGATGAGTTCGGCCTTCGAGCCGGCGGCTTCCTTGATCTTCTCGGCGTACGGCTCGAACGGGGCGTAGAGCACGAAGTCCGCCTCGGCGACGGCCGCCAGGTCCGAGGGCTTGGGGTCGTAGTCGGGGGCGTGGTGCACGGACTGCGGCACGATGACCTCGATGTCCTGAGCGCCCGCGGCCTTGGCGAAGGCGCCTTCCCAGGTCGTGGTGACCACGACCTTGGGCTTTCCGCTCTCCTTGCCGGAGGCGCCGTCGGCCGAGGTGTCACTGTCCTCCCCGCACCCGGAGACCAGGATGAGCGCCGCGCTCAGTGCGACGAGGGAAGGGATGCGGAGGCGGTTGCGCGCCATGGGGTGTTTCTCCGTTCGGGTATGAGGTGCGCGGCGAGGACGACAGCCCCCGCCGTCAGGACGAGGACCGGGCCAGGTGGCCAGTCCAGCCACAGGGCGACGAGGAATCCCGTCAGGTTGACGACGATGCCGGTGCCGACGGCCCACGCGACGATCGATTTCAGTGAGCTGCCCAGCCGCCGGGCCGCGAGTGCGGGTAGCAGGGTGAGTGCGTCGACCAGCAGGGCGCCGGTCAGTTTGATCGCCCCGGCGACCGCGACCGCGACCAGGACCAGGAGGATTGCGGTCAGTGCCCGTACCGGGACGCCTGAGCACTGGGCCAGCTCACGGTCGTAGAGGAGCAGCCCCACGTCCTGGCGACGCCACCAGAACAGTCCGGGAACCACGACCGCCAGCACGGCTAGGACGACGATGTCCGCCGTGCCCACGGACAAAATCGATCCCCACAGCAGAGCGAAGGCCCCGGAAGCGTTGACACCCGAGACGGCCAGGACGAGCAGTGCGGCGGCGATGGCCAAGCTCATCAGCAGCCCCATCGCGCCCGACAGCCCGTCTGGTGTACGGGCCAGCGGAGCCACTCCCGCGCCCGACAGGGCGCAGGCCGCCAGGGCGCACAGCATCGGATCGAGCCCGGCCAGCAGGCCGATCGCGATCCCCAGCAGTGCCACGTGCATCATCGCGAAGCGCACCGGCATGATGTCGAGGCCGACGATGACCACACCGACCACCGGCAGGCCGATCGCCGCCAGGAGCAGGGCCAACCCCGCTCGCTGGACGGGGAGCAGTTGCAGCAGTTCGCCCACGTCTGCGGTGGCCAGGGTCATCGGACCTCCCGCAGTCGGCCGGCGGCCATCTCCAGGACCCGGTCGCAGCGGTCCGCGAGCGCCCGGTCGTGCGTGACGACGAGCAGGGTGACGGGCAGCGAGATCAGGACGTCGGCGGCCTCCGCCTGGCCGCTGAAGTCCAGTGCGGCGGTGGGTTCGTCGGCGAGCAGCACTCCGGCCCCCGCCGCGACGCAGCCGATGGCCCGAGCGAGATACATGCGCTGCAGCTGGCCGCCGGAGAGAGTGTGAAGAGGACGGGTGACCAACCCGTTCACTCCTAGCCGCTCCGCTGCCTCACCGGCCTCGGCACGCGCCGAGCTGCTGGCGAGAAGTTCCTGTCCCAGGAGCGGAAAGCGGCCTGCGGCAGGCTTCTGCGGAATCCAGGCGCAGGCACGCCGTCGCCAGGACCACTCGGCGGCCGTGCCCGTGCCCCGACCGCCGACCAGGATGCTGCCGCTCATCTGCCGGTGCAGGCCCAGGACGGCTCGTAGCAGGGTGGTCTTCCCGGACCCGTTGGTGCCGGTCAGCGCCACCCGTTCACCCGCCGCGACCGTCAGGTCCACCCCGGCCACGGCGTCGACGCGGCCGTGTCGACAGCCGACCCTCCGCATGGCTATGTCCAGCCCGCCCATCACATGCCTCCTCCGCGCGGTGCGGTCGGCTCCTTCGTCCTCCCACGGGGCAGTAGTCGAGCAGGGACCCCGGAAAGTTCCCGCGTGAAATCAGTGCTGCTCCCAGGCGCGTCGACGCTCCCTCAGGGAGTCGTTCAGCAACGGCCTCCCGTGCCGCACGTCGTCATGACCGGCGCGATGGCCTGGACGGTCGCGGTCATGGCCGCATCGATGTCCATGGGAGGGTCGGGAACAGGCGGCGGGCACGCCGGGCGCGATATGCCGGGGATGGGCATGTCCGGTCCGGGCGCCCTGGGGGCGATGGAGCTGAGCGGTGCGAGCGACCGGTGGAGTGCAGGGATCCTCGCGCTCGTCCTGCTCGCGCCGGCCCTGTGGTGGCTGGCCCGGGGCTTCGACACGGGCCGCCTGGCGCACCGCCCGGACGGGTGTGGCGTGGCGTCCGACTTCGCCCGGGGCGCCCTCGACCTCGGCTTCCACGGGGTGATGTCCCCGGGGATGGCGGTGATGTTCGTCGTCATTGCTGTGAGGCGCCGTCGGGGGCGGGAGTGACGAATGCCCGTTATGTGGCGCAGGTCACTCGGGTGAGGGGGAACTCGCGCCCCGGCCGGCCCGCCCCCTGGACTGTACGGCCGCGACCTCTTCCGGCGCGGCCCCGCACCCAGCCGGAGCCACTCTCATGGACCACTCCGTGACGCCCCCTCCTGGACGGCGTTCCGTTCTCACCGCCCCCTATGTCGCCTGCGCGGGTTTTCTGCTGCTCCTCGCCGCCGTCTTCGCCGCCTCGTACGGGGTGGGGACCCTCTCCGGCCCGGTCGCCCCGGACATGCGCGGGGTCTCCCACCAGAACGATGACCCCGACATGGGGGACATGGGCGGCACGGGGCACGGGGGCGATCACTGATGGCTCAGGACACAGCCCCGCGTCTGTTCGTCACCACGGACCTGGCGGTGGGAGGGATGACCTGCGCCGCATGCGTGCGGCGGGTGGAGAAGAAGCTCGGGGCGCTGGAGGGTGTCACCGCCACCGTCAACCTGGCTACGGGCATGGCCCGCGTCCAGTACCCACCCGGTCTCGGCACGGAGCCGCTGGTCGAGGCCGTCGAGAAGGCCGGCTACACGGCGAGCCTGCCCGAGCCCGAGCGAGCGAGCGAGGCCGGCGAGGAGGCGGATCAGCCCGGCTTGGGAGCGCCGCAACGCCTGGTGGTGACGGCGCTGCTCGCGCTCCCAGTCCTGGTGCTCTCGATGGCACCCTCGCTCCAGTTCCGCAACTGGCAGTAGCTGTGCTTCGTGTTGACCACGCCCGTCGCGTTCTGGGGTGCCTGGCCCTTCCACCAGCGAGCACTACGCGGACTGCGCCACGGCGCAGCGACGATGGACACCCTCGTCTCCCTCGGCGTCCTCGCCTCCTTCTCCTGGTCGGCCTACGCGCTCTTCCTCGGCGGAGCGGGTGACCCGGAGATGCGGATGCCCTTCACCCTCCTGCCCGCCGCCTCGCACGGCGTCGCGCACATCTATCTGGAAGCAGCGGTCGGCGTCCCGCTCTTCGTACTCCTGGGCCGGCACCTGGAGGCCCGCGCCCGGCGCGGCACCTCTGCGGCACTGCGCTCCCTGGCGGAGCTGGGTGCCAAGGAAGTGACGGTGCGGGAGCCCGGGACTGAGCGGCGCATCCCCGCCGAACAGCTCGTCGTGGGCCAGGTCTTCGTCGTACGGCCCGGTGAGCGGGTGGCCACCGACGGCGTGGTCATCGAGGGCACCTCCGCCGTGGACCTCTCCCTCGTCACTGGCGAGACCCGGCCCGTGGAAGTCGCGGCCCGCACCTCCGTGACGGGCGGCGCCGTCAATGCCGGCGGGCTGCTGCTCGTACGCGCCACCGCCGTGGGCGCCGACACCCAACTCGCCCGTATCACACGGCTGGTCACCGAGGCGCAGGCCGGGAAGGCTCGCGCACAGCGACTCGCGGACACTGTCGCCGGATTCTTCGTGCCCGTCGTGCTCGCCCTCGCCGCGACCGTGCTGGGCTTCTGGCTCGGCGCAGGGGCCGACGCGCAACCCGCCGTCACGGCGTGCGTCGCCGTCCTCGTCGTCGCCTGCCCCTGCGCCCTCGGACTTGCCACCCCCACCGCCCTCATGGCCGCCACCGGGCGCGGCGCCCAACTCGGCGTCCTGGTCAACGGGCCCCAGGCCCTCGAAGCCCTGCGGCAGATCGATACCGTCGTCCTCGACAAGACCGGCACCCTCACCTCCGGCCATCTGAGCGTCGTCGCCATGACTGTGCGCGAGGACGGGCTCGCGACTGGGGAGGCGCTGCGCCTTGCCGCCACCGTGGAGAGCGGGTCCGAACATCCGCTGGGGCGCGCCCTCGTGGCACACGCCCGGCGGACCCTTGGCGAGGACGCGGTCCGGCCCGAGACGCTCGCCGGCTTCGTGACCACGCCCGGCAAAGGTGTCCGGGGCATGGTCGAGGGCACCGCTGTGGAGGTCCGCGCCCCGGAGGGCGAACTGTCCGGCGTGCTCGGCGCGGCGCTCGCCACCGCGTCGGACGCCGCGCACACTCCGGTCGTCGTACACGTCGACGGCCGTCCCGAGGCGGTCGTCGCGTTCGGCGACGTGGTGCGGCCCGGCAGCTACCACGCCGTGGACCGGCTGCGCCGCCTCGGTGTGCGCCCGGTCCTTGCTACCGGAACTAATCGCTTCACCATCGGGCTTCAGCCCGATGGTGAAGCGATTCTGAGAGGTGCTCTAACCTCGATCTTTCGTGATTGGTCGTCAGCTTTGGTTGGCGGCTGATGCGTCGTTGTGGAGAGTGTGCGGGCAAGCGGAGGGCCCGATCGTC
>NZ_JBEYTM010000076.1:0-25532 GCF_040643055.1 Streptomyces sp. NPDC047515 | reverse complement strand
CCGTAATCCCTGGTGGATCAGCGTGCGGCGTCAGATGCGGTGCATCGCAAGGCGGAGGGACGCCCGAATACTGGATGTATTCGGGCGTTCCGACAACGCGGCGAGGTGCCGTAGCTGACGCCGCACGCCCGCCAGGGATTACGGGACAGCCCTTAGATGTACCAGGCCGTGCCATCGGGCCCGTTCGGGTCTCGCCGGGCCCGCCCGGCCCGAGGGAGTCCTGGCGAGCGGCGAGCGGCAACGGCTGCGGTCGTTCCTTCCGGTCGGCCCCCCGAGCAAACCGGCACGGACCGACTCCTCATCCGGCTCCTTGACGTGATCGCCCTACGGAGTCCGGGCGATCGGCGAGCGGCAACCGGCATACATCGCACGCGTGGCCCCGGCCTCGACCGGCGACCTCGGAACCGCTGCCGCACACGGCCATCCGGATGCTGCGGGCAGCTCCATTCGGTCCGCCGGGTGGCCGGAGAGACGCGGTTCAATCACGGTCCAGCGGACGGACGGTGAGAATCTGTTCGGCGTGGCCGACGGGCCCGCGGAGGTCGTGGAGGACGCTGCTGGTGAGCCCCTGCCCGGATGGGCCGAAGGCAACGGTGGTGTCCAGCCCGGTCCACGGCCCTTCCGGTTGCCGGTGCAGGTGGATCGTCAGGTCGAGGTTCGGGAACATCCACGCGGTGGGGTCCTGCTGGACGGCGATGCCATTCGCGGTGTCCACGAGCGCGATGTACGAGGCAAGGGCGCTGCTCGGCTCACCCGCGACGAGGTCGACGAGCGAGGACAGCCAGGCAGCTGTCCGCCCCTTGCGGGTCGGAGGCATTCGACGGACGTCGATGGACGAGACGTAACCTCCGTTCCACTCCTCGTCCATGGCCCAGGCAGTGAGCTCTTCGGGGGCGGGAAGCCGCTCATGGGGGCTGTCGGCGACGACCGCGGTGTCCAGGACCGCCAGCAGCCAGGCGCGGGCACGCACGACCGGACGGCCGCCGATGACCACGGTCGCTTCGAGGAGTTCGATGGTCCGGCCGGGACGAACGGTGTCAACGGTGATCTCGCACTCGTCGAGGGCGATCCGGCCAAGGATGTCGTAGCTGATCCTCGCCAGTACGAGCTTCCCCGGCCGCGTCGCGAGGTGCCGCTCGACAGCGTGCACGACGAGCCCCGCGAGCGGGCTGAAGTGCTGTTCGTCGGTGTTCCACGCGCCCCCGGCATGAGACGTGGGTTTGTAGCGGTGCTCGCCCGTTCGCTCGTAGTAGCTCTCGCGCGCGATGACGCCTGCGGTCACAGGATCCCTCTCCTTGGGCACGGCAGGTACACATGGGATAGCTGCATCAGTCACGCATCGTATGGAGCGTCACGCTCACCGGTCACCGTGATCTACCGCACAAGCGGTCAAGGGGGACCACAGTCGTTTTCCAAGGCAGGAACACGGCACCCGCCCCGTCACGGCGACCCACCTGCTCCACGCCGTGATCTGGATCCGCAGCCACCACGGGTCCGTGCCCGACTATCTCCTGGCGCACGGCGCCAAGGAGGCCGAGTTGCAGGCGTTGCGCAGCGCCTTGGCCTGACGCGGTCCGACGAGGCAGCCGTTGACCGGGGGATCGCCGGCCCCGCCGGGTGGCCGGTGCGGGGTGCTGCGGCCACCGCCGATGAGATGCGTGCCGTCTCACGGGGGCACGCACGTGCGGCAGACCGCCGTACGATGCGTCACGCTCGCGCACCCGCCCCGCACCCGCGCCGCGCCCGCGCCCGCGCCCGGTGGATGAGTACCACGACTCATGTGCCGTACCCGACCGCCCGGTTGAATCGCACGCATGCCCGACAACGTCATGGACAGCCGCCCCCGGCACACCTGGGTCGCCTCGCTGATCTCCACGCTCGTGACGCTTCCGCTCGCGTTTGTCGCCCTGGCCTTCACCATGCTCTCGCCGATGGCCTGCGACCCCTGCTCGGAAGCCGAATCCGACCGGTTCAGCAGGAGCTTCGATCCCGCGTGGACGGTGTTCTGCTGCGGTCTGGTCCTGGCCCTGATCGCGCTGGTCACGAGTTGGGTGCTCAACCGGCGCAGACCGCCGGCCTGTGTCGCGCTCGCCGTACTCGCCCCCGGGACGGTGGTTCTCGCGTGGGTGGTGTTCATGTCCCTGGTCGACTGGCCCTGAGCCTGCCAGGGGCTCCAGGGCTCGGCGTGCTCACGCTGCGAGGATGCTGATGCCGTCCCCGAGCAGCTTCAGTCCGAGGACGAAGAAGAGGACGGCCAACACCGCGCCGTTGTGCAGTGCGGCCCAGTTCCGCCAGGTGCTGAGCACGCCTTTTGCTCGCTCCCCCATGAACAGATAGACAGCCAAGGGTGCCAGCACCCCGAGGGACGCGATGATCACAAAGACTGCGAGCACCCCGATCTGCTGCGGTACGGGAATCCCTGCCGAGCTGATCGACGCACCTGCGGCGATCGTCAAGGGCGCGTTCTTGAGGTTGGCTGCCGACAGCAAGAGCCCGAGACCGAAGATCTTGGCGGGTGTGCAGCGGTCGATCGCAGCCATCCACTTCGGCAATTGCGCCTGGGAGGGATCTGCTGGACGCCGCCGCCACTGGCGGGCGCCGAACAGCGCCAGCAGTACGCCCAGCGCGAGCTTCAGGGCCCCCACCCAGGTGGCCGGTTCCTTGTGCGTGGAGGAAGCGCCTCCCGTGCCACCGATCACCAGCGTGATCGCGCCCAGCAGGGCGAGACCCACGATCCAGGCGAGTGCGAACAGCGAACCGTTCAGCCGTCCGCGCGGGGTGGCCAGGGCGAGGATGATGGCGACGATGGGGAGGGGGCTGACCGCTACACCGGCCGCCAGGCCCAGCACATCACCGATTGCTTTGCCCATGGGCCACCTCCTCAGGCGCTCAGGATGATCAGGACGTTCCGGCCCCATCCTCGGTCCGGGGTCTGTCCGGGCGCGCGGCAGAAGCGGTGAACGGGTGGCGGTGAACAGGTGACGGCGGCGGTGAGCGGGCAGCGGACGGCTCGCACCAGGTGCGGCATTCAGCCCCTCGACGCGAGCAGCGGCGGCACGCAGCCCGACCGGGCCTGAGAGCCTGTCGGGCGGCCTCTGAGACATCGGGGTGTCAGGGAGCCTTCAGCAGGTCGCGGAGTTCCGCGACGTAGGTGCGAATGTCACATTCGACGGTCGGCTCGGGTGCCGTCGGGGATTCCGGCGCGACGGAGCAGCGGCAGAGTCGGCAGACGCCGTCCGGAAGTGCTTCGGGGCGGCCCGGGGTGCCGCATCCGGTGCATTCCATCATCACGCGGCGCAAGGGAGCACCGGCCGCAGGCGGCACCGGGCTGACGGGCAGAGCCGGCGGGATCTTGTCGGTGAGCCGACGCCGGACGAAACCGACGGGTGAGCCGACCTGGGCAGGCAGCCCGGCGGTGAGGGCATGGGTGAGGTAGGAGGCGTCCACACCGCGTGCGAACCACTGGGCGGCCAGCGCCTCAAGCGCTCGGCAGTCGGCGGCGGAGAGGGCGAGCCGGTGGTCTGTGCGTCCGAGCCCGGCCAGGGCGAGATACGCGGGCGAGGCGGTGTCCCCGTCCGAAGTCCGCTGCTGCGGCACGAGGGGGGCGGCGGTGGCACGGGCACGGGCACGGACGTACGGCCTGCGTTCTCGGGATTCTCCGCACTCCCCAGGTCCCCCACGCCCCCCAAGTCCCCCAGGTCCCCCGCGTTCTCCGCGTCCCCCACGTTCTCCACGTTTTCGGCGTTCCCCGCGGTCTCGGCGCGCTCGGCGTTCTCGACCGCGAGGTAGGCGCCCCACCACTCGTTGTCCCGCGCCGTGCGCGACCAGAAGGTTCGGAACACCCAGCGGACCTGGCCACCCTCGCCGACCAGGCAGCGTACGCGGCGTAGATGCCCGGCCACCGACAGCGCGGTCAGGGCCGAACCGACGGCCTGCTGGCCGTAGCCGGGCAGCTGCTTGGCGAGGCACTTGACGTTCATCGCCGCACCGTCGGGGAGGTGGTCGATGAATCCGGCGATATACCGTTCACGCGCCGGGAGCAGGGCGAAGTCGGCGGCGCTGCAGGGAAGTTGGTCCGGCGCCGATCGCTTGCCGTAGCCGGGACCGGCCATCGGGTACGCGGGCGAGGATGCGGGCGCGCACAGGACAGGGCTAAGGTGCTGGGTAGCCACGAGATCGCTCTTTTCGATCTTGAGGTGAGACCCCGGCCCGGTGCTTCTACACCGCGTCGGGGTCGTTTCGTTGTGCGCACCGTAAGCAGCCGGGACGCCGCGCCGCAAGCTGTCACGATTAGTCATACTTGCTGGCCGTGACGGGTCGGGGAGGCTGGGGTGGTTGCCCCAACCACCCTTTCCTGCCTGCCGGTTGAAGAAGGCGCTCGAATCCCGGGGATCGAATCCCGGAGCCCGGATCCCGAAGCCCGGATCCCGAAGCTCAACCGCCCTCCGCGACCACCCCGCGCCCCGCCTCGTCCCCCGCACGAGTGAACCGATAGGCCCGGGTCTCGAAACCCGAGGCCCAAGGCCCGGGTATCGAGCGCCGGCCCCCGGCACCGCGTTCGACACACACGTGCACACGCAACGTCTGTGGCCCCGGCCCAACGCCCCCGAGAGGAACGTCGGCATGCCCCCGACCCCGAGCCCGGACCATCCCCGTCCCCACCACCTCCACCACCTCATCGAGGAGTTCCGCGCCCTGCCCGCCGACAGCCTGATGGTTCTGCGCGCGGCCGGAGCCGCCGGCCGGGCGCCCACTACGGGCAGCACCACCGGAAGGGCCTCTCGTCCGGATCACGCCGGGCTCGCGTGATCCGGCGCGATGGGCGTCATCCGGCGCGATCCGGCGTGAGCCGGACGAAAGACCGTGCGGACGGTGCCCGCTACTGGATCCTGAAACTGTCGACGATCACGTAGTCGCCCGTCTTCATCACGCCCTTGAGGGTGTGCGCACCGGGAGCGAGCCCGGCCATGCTGAAGACGGTCTTCTGGTGCACGCGCGTGGCGTTGTGGTTGTCGATCGTGCCCACGGACCGGCCGTCGATGAAGAGCTCGACCTCGCCCTCGTCGGTGTTGACCTGGGTGAGGAGATCGATCGCGGTCCCGTTGAAGGCGAGCTCGAAGGAGTCCCCCTTGTTCTGGGTGGCGTGCACGTCGTCGGCCCAGCCGCCCGCGCCGCCCCGGTACCTGTTCTTCCAGTCCCAGCCGGTGCCGGTGTAGACGACGCCGGAGGTGTTGTTGATCTGCTGAACTCCGGCGGGCTTGCGCAGGGACACCTCGACGGACGCCTGACTGCGCCAGACCTTCAGCGCGACATCGGCTCCGGGAGCGACCTGGTTGTAGGCGAGCCAGAAGCTGTTGCGGTCGGTGACCGGCCGGCCGTCGATCTCCCGGATGACGTCATTGGCGCGCAGGCCCTGTCGGTACGCCTCCGAGGTGCTCGGCACGGAAGCGAGGTGCAGGCCGTTGGTGTCGGTCAGTCCTGTCGCGGACTTGATCGCGTCGGAGTGGATCCGGGTGACCGGCACTCCCAGCAGCGGTTCGGGAAGGGCGTCGAGGGTGTCGGTGTCAGGGGTCTGTGTGGGCCAGGTGAGCGACGGCGGGGTGGGTGATCCGGCCTTGCCGAAGCCGCCCATCGCGATGTTGTGGAAGCCGAGGGCCAGGGCGGGCGAGTCGGGCTGGACGGTGTAGTCGAGCTTGGCCGGGTCGGCGAACGGGGAAGCGCCCGTGAACTTCGGGTCGGCGATCACCGAGCGGGTGTCCAGCCCGTTCGCCCGCCAGGCGTCGCTGAGGCCCTGGACGGCTTTGCCGTTGTTCCAGAACAAGTTGTCGTTGATGACAGGCCTGCTCCTGGCCATGTCGACCTGGATCAGGCTGTAGGGGGTGTCGGTGACGAAGACGTTCTTCTCGACGGTGTCGCCGCTGTCCGCGAACCAGACGTGGAAGTGCGCGCCGCCGTTGACGAAGACGTTGTTGCGTACGGTCCGGTGGAAGCCTTCGCGAAGCTTGACCCCGCCGTTGAGCAGCAGGTTGTCCTCGATGAGGTAGTTCGAGCTGCCGTCGTCGAGGTCGATGTCCCAGTGCGAGGAGTGCCGGATCCGGTTGTGGCGGATGACGGTGGTCTCCATCGCGTCCAGCTTCGCGTACGACTTCTTCGTGGCGTCGTCGGCGGACAGCGGCCAGAAGCGGTCCCGGCCCCAGGAGTTGAAGGGACCGTGGTCGGATGTCTCCTTGACGCAGTTGAAGATGTCGTTGTTCTCGATGAGGTGGCCTCCCCAGGTGCCGTCGTTGATGTCGACGCAGGCGCGGGGACCGTCGTGGAGGGTGTTGCCGTCGACGGTGACGCGGCGGCTCATCGATATCTGCACACCGGAGGTCTGCTTCTCGAACTGCCCGTTGTCGTGCAGGTGGTTGTCGCGGATGGTGATGTCGCGCGGGTAGTTCTCGCTCTTCGGTCCGGGCCGGGTGTCGCTGATGGTCCTGTGCATGTTGTCCCAGGTGGACGGCTCGCGGACGGCGTCCGGGTTGCCGATGACCGCGATGTCCGAGGCCCCCGAGTGGCTGAATTCGTTGCCCGCGACGACGTCGTGGCTGTTGTACCCGTCGATCAGGAGGGCGTTGCCGCCGAGCTGGTCGAAGCGCGAGTCGTGTACGGAGACGTTCTCGGTGTTCTTCAGATGGACGGCGGCCACCCGTGCCAGGGCCCAGTCGCCGAGCTGGAGCTTCTCGTACGGCTGGTTGAACAGGGTGCGGTGGGTCCGGGTGAAGGTGAAGCCGGAGAAGGTCAGGTGGCGGACGGCGTCGCCCGGCCCGTTGCCCTCCACCCGGATCAGCTCGTTCTGCTCGGCCGTCTCGACATGGGCCCGTGCGGGGTCGACACCCGCCGGGGGATAGAAGTACAGCTTCCCGGCGGGCTTGTCGTAGAACCACTCGCCAGGCGCGTCGAGCTCCTCGAAGACGTTCTCGACCATGCGGTACGTGGTGTGCAGCCCGCTGCCCCGGTTGTTGTCACCGACCCAGGCCAGTTCAGGGGTGCCGTCCGCCTTCACACCCGTGACCTTGAAGGAGTTCCCGCCCCACATCCCGTCGTGCAGACCGCGCACGAGCGCCGTCGTCGGATTCTTCCAACGGGCCACGCGCTCGGGGGAGATGGCGTCCGGCGCGTACCCGCCGAGGATCGCCGTGTCCGGGTCGCAGTCGGGGTAGCGGGCGAGCGTCTGCCGCTGCCCGTCGACGAAGAGCCCGTCGAAGTCGAGGCCGGCCCCGATGTCCGCGACCTTGATCGAACCGGAGAAGGACCGCCAGCTGGGCGCGAGCGAACGGCCGCCGCTGATGACGACGCGCTCACCGGGCGCCGCGAGGTAGCGGACCGGAGCCTCGGCCGTCCCGGAGTCGGCCGTGGTGAACTTCAGGGCGGACCGCAGCCGGTACGTACCACCGTGCACCACGACGTCGACCGGTCTTCGCTGTACCACCCCCTTGCGCAACGACGTACGAACGGCCTTCTGGGCCCGCTCCAGCGTCCGGAACGGCTTGGCGGCCGACCCCTTGGCCTGGTCGTTGCCGGTGGCGGACACATGGAAGACGACGGGTTTCACGCCCTTGCCGTGGGCGGAGGCGGAGGCGGGGACGACGGGCAGGACGGCCAGCCCGACCCCCGTGGCGGCTGCCACGAGCGCGGTCAGCACCGGGGGCGGAGTCGGGCGGCTGGAACACTGACCTGGCACTGTGCGCACGGGCACTCCTCATCGACGGTCGCATCGTGTCGGCTCCCATGAAAGCCAGGCATCCAATGTCTATGCCCAACTTCTGCGACTTGCACGGGATTACCGCGCCGCAAGCTATAAATACATCGGATGACCGTCAAGAGGTTGAACCAAAAAGAGTCCCCGCCCGTCCCGGTATCGGGACAGACGGGGACTCACCGGTCCGACGGCGATCACTCAAGAGGTGAGCACCGGCGCCATGGACTACCGGCGGTGGAGCACGCAAGACCGGCGCGGCAAGGACGGCGACGAGACCCGCGCCCAACGCCCGCTGCGCCTGCGCTCAGCGCCGCCCCAGCCGCTGCGCGACCTCCGTCGCCCAGTACGTCAGGATCATCTGCGCGCCGGCCCGGCGGATCCCGGTCAGGCTCTCCATGATCGCCGCGTCCCGGTCGATCCAGCCCCTCTCGGCGGCGGCCTCGATCATCGCGTACTCACCGCTGACCTGGTACGCGGCGACCGGCACGTCCACCGCGTCCGCGACCTTGGCGAGGATGTCGAGATACGGTCCGCCCGGCTTGACCATCACCATGTCGGCGCCCTCTTCGAGGTCGAGCGCCAGCTCGCGCAGGGACTCACGGGTGTTCGCCGGGTCCTGCTGATACGTCTTGCGGTCGCCCTTGAGCGACGAGCCGACGGCCTCGCGGAACGGCCCGAAGAACGCCGAGGAGTACTTGGCCGTGTAGGCGAGGATCGAGATGTCCTCGTGGCCCGTCTGGTCGAGCGCGTCACGGATGACACCGACCTGGCCGTCCATCATGCCGCTGGGGCCGACCACATGGGCACCCGCGTCGGCCTGGACCTGAGCCATCTCCGCGTACCGCTCCAGCGTGGCGTCATTGTCGACGCGGCCGTCCTCGGTCAGGACACCGCAGTGACCGTGGTCGGTGTACTCGTCCAGGCACAGGTCCGACATGACGACGAGCTCGTCACCGACCTCCTCGCGCACCGCGCGCAGCCCGACCTGGAGGATGCCCTCCGGGTCCGTGCCCGCCGTGCCCCGGGCGTCCTTCTTCTCGTCCAGGGGAACACCGTAGAGCATGATCCCGGAAACCCCGGCCGACACCGCATCGACGGCGGCCTTCCGCAGAGTGTCCAGGGTGTGCTGCTGGACACCGGGCATGGCCGAGATGGCGACGGGCGCGTCGATGCCCTCGCGCACGAACGCGGGCAGGATCAGGTTCGCCGGGTCGAGCCGTGTCTCGGCGACCATGCGCCGCATCACCGGGGTCGTCCGCAGCCGCCGGGGGCGGGAGCCGGGGAAGTTTCCGTACACAGTCATGCTTCGAGACTAGACCCGTACACACCACCGATTTACCGACACCGGTGCCGGAAAAGCGTCACAAGGACGACGGGCGGCCCGGCCGCCGAAGCAGCCGGACCGCCCGGTCCCCACGCGTCACATCGGTCGCGGGTCAGGTCGTCGTACGGCGCCGCCGCGCCCCCGGACGCCGCTCGCTCGGCCGCGTCACCGGATCACCGGCCTCCTTCGCCGCCTCCCGGCGCCGCTCACCGAACTCGGCGAGGGCCTCGGCCAGCTTGTGCACCGAGGGCTCCGGGGAGAGGACGTCGACGCGCAGACCGTGCTCCTCGGCGGTCTTCGCCGTCGCCGGGCCGATACACGCGATGACCGTCACGTTGTGCGGCTTGCCCGCGATGCCGACGAGGTTCCGTACGGTCGACGACGAGGTGAAGAGCACCGCGTCGAAACCGCCGCCCTTGATGGCCTCACGCGTGTCGGCGGGCGGCGGCGAGGCGCGGACCGTGCGGTACGCGGTGACGTCGTCGACCTCCCAGCCCAGCTCGATGAGCCCGGCCACCAGCGTCTCGGTGGCGATGTCGGCGCGCGGCAGGAAGACCCGGTCGATCGGGTCGAAGACCGGGTCGTACGGCGGCCAGTCCTCCAGCAGACCGGCGGCGGACTGCTCACCGGACGGCACCAGATCCGGCTTCACACCGAAGTCGACGAGCGCGGCGGCGGTCTGCTCGCCGACGGCCGCGACCTTGATCCCGGCGAAGGCACGGGCGTCGAGCCCGTACTCCTCGAACTTCTCCCGGACCGCCTTCACGGCATTGACGCTGGTGAAGGCGATCCACTCGTAGCGGCCCGTGACCAGCCCCTTGACCGCGCGCTCCATCTGCTGGGGCGTACGAGGCGGCTCGACGGCGATCGTCGGAACCTCGTGCGGCACGGCACCGTACGAACGAAGCTGATCGGAGAGCGACGCCGACTGCTCCTTGGTGCGCGGGACGAGTACCTTCCAGCCGAACAGCGGCTTGGACTCGAACCACGCGAGCTGGTCGCGCTGAGCGGCGGAGCTTCGCTCACCGACCACGGCTATGACGGACCGGTGCCCGTCCGGCGACGGAAGGACCTTCGCCTGCTTCAGCACCTGGGCGATCGTCCCGAGGGTCGCCGTCCAGGTGCGCTGGTGGGTGGTCGTACCGGCCACCGTCACGGTCAGCGGGGTGTCGGGCTTGCGGCCCGCCGCGACCAGCTCACCGGCGGCCGCGGCCACCGAGTCGAGCGTCGTCGAGACGACGGCCGTGGCATCGCTCGCGCCGACCTCGGTCCAGCAGCGGCCCGAGGCGGTACGGGCGTCGACGAACCGGACGTCGGCACCCTGCGCGTCACGCAGCGGCACACCGGCGTACGCGGGCACACCCACGACATTGGCCACGCCCGGCACGACCTCGAAGGGGATGCCGGCGGTGGCGCAGGCGAGCATCTCGGCCCCGGCGTTCCCGTCCAGTCCGGGGTCGCCCGAGACGGCACGGACGACCCGCCTGCCGCCCTTCGCTGCCTCCATGACAAGATTGGCGGCATCCCTGAGAACGGGAACACCGGCGGCTGTTGACTGCGCGTCAACAATCGCCAGCTCAGGTGTGCTCACCCCTGCCCGCGCATGGCAGCGAACAACGCCGAGAACCTCCGGCTCGGCGACAAGGACGTCCGCGCTCGCGAGCGCCTCGACAGCGCGCAGGGTCAGCAGTCCCGGGTCGCCGGGACCGGCGCCGAGGAAGGTGACGTGCCCTTGGGCGGACAGGGCCGGAAAGTCGGATGCGGCGGGGCCGGTGGGGCTCAAAGTGCTCGCTCCCCCATAAGACCGGCCGCACCCTTGGCGAGCATCTCGGCCGCGAGTTCGCGACCGAGGGCCGCCGCGTCGTCGTGCGACGTGGGGACGGGACCGGTGGTGGACATCTGTACCAGCGAGGAACCGTCGGTGGAACCGACGACACCGCGCAGGCGCAGTTCGTTGACAGCCTGTCCGTCGACCAGGAGGTCGGCCAGCGCACCCACAGGTGCGGAGCAACCGGCCTCCAGGGCGGCGAGCAGGGCACGCTCGGCGGTCACGGCGGCCCGGGTGTACGGGTCGTCGAGCTCGGCGAGCGCGGCGGCGAGGTCGGCGCTGGTCGCAGCGCATTCGATCGCCAGTGCTCCCTGGCCGGGAGCGGGCAGGACGGTGTCGACCGACAGGAAGTCGGTCACCTCACCGGCCCGGCCGAGGCGGCTGAGCCCGGCCGCGGCGAGTACCACCGCGTCCAGCTCCCCGCTTCGTACAAATCCGATACGCGTATCGACGTTCCCCCGGATCGGCACCGTCTCGATGTCGAGGCCGTGGCTACGGGCGTACGCGTTGAGCTGCGCCATGCGGCGCGGCGAGCCGGTGCCGACGCGGGCACCGGACGGCAGCTGCTCGAAGGTCAGCCCGTCCCGGGCCACCAGCACGTCGCGCGGGTCCTCGCGCACCGGTACGGCGGCCAGCACGAGGCCCTCGGGCTGGGCGGTCGGCAGGTCCTTGAGCGAGTGGACGGCGAAGTCCACCTCGCCGCGCAGCAGCGCGTCGCGCAGGGCCGCGACGAACACGCCGGTGCCGCCGATCTGCGCAAGGTGCTCCCGGGAGATGTCGCCGTACGTGGTGACCTCCACGAGCTCGACGGCCCGCCCGGTCACCTCGCTGACCGCGTCGGCGACGAGGCCGGACTGCGCCATGGCGAGCTTGCTGCGCCGGGTGCCCAGCCTCAGCGGCTCGGTGGTCCCCTCGCGCAGGGGTGAGTTGTCGGTCATGACCGCCCTCGATTCGGGTCGTTCAGGTCTGCCCGGGAGACGGCGGCGACCGTCTGCGGGTCGAGGTCGAAGAGTTCCCGCAGCGCATCGGCGTACCCGGCGCCGCCGGGCTCGCTGGCGAGCTGCTTGACCCGCACGGTGGGCGCGTGCAGGAGCTTGTCGACGACGCGGCGCACGGTCTGCGAGATCTCGGCGCGCTGCTTCTCGTCCAGGTCGGGGAGGCGTCCGTCGAGCCTCGCGATCTCGCCCGCGACCACTCCGGCGGCCATCGTGCGCAGGGCGACGACGGTCGGGGTGATGTGGGCGGCACGCTGCGCGGCGCCGAAGGCGGCGACCTCGTCGGCGACGATGGTGCGCACCTGGTCCACATCGGCGGCCATCGGGGCGTCCGCCGACGCCTCGGCGAGCGACTCGATGTCGACGAGACGCACACCGTCGAGACGGGCCGTGGCACCGTCGATGTCGCGCGGCATGGCGAGGTCGAGCAGGGCGAGGCGGACGGGACCGGCGCCCTGGGCGGGCACCGTGGCCCGGCGCACGGCCTGGCGCACCGTGCCGGCGGCGCCGTTCTCCACCCAGGCGGCGTGCCGGTCGGGGTCGGCGGGCGGCGCGGGGACGGACGCGGCGGGCGCCTCGTACGCGGGGTCGAAGGCCAGGCCGAGCGCGCCGGCGACGGCCTCTGCGGTCAGTACGAGCCCCGTCGCCCCGGTGCACGAGACGACGATGTCGGCACGTGTCAGTTCGTCGGAGACCGCGGCCATCTCCACGGCCTGGGCCGTCACTCCCGTACCACCGGGCTGGCGCAGGATCTCTACCAGCCGGTCGGCGCGGGCCCGGGTCCGGTTGGCGACGACGATCTCGGCGACGCCGGTGCGGGCCAGGGTGGCGGCGGCCAGCGAGGACATCGAGCCGGCCCCGATCACCAGGGCGCGCTTGCCCCTGGCCCAGCCGGAGACGTCCGCACCGGCCGCGAGCTGTTCGAGGCCGAAGGTGACGAGCGACTGCCCGGCCCGGTCGATCCCGGTCTCGCTGTGGGCGCGCTTGCCGACCCGCAGGGCCTGCTGGAACAGATCGTTCAGCAGCCGGCCGGCGGTGTGGAGCTCCTGCCCCAGCGCCAGCGCGTCCTTGATCTGGCCGAGGATCTGGCCCTCGCCGACGACCATCGAGTCCAGTCCGCAGGCCACCGAGAAGAGGTGGTGGACGGCCCGGTCCTCGTAGTGCACATAGAGATACGGAGTGAGCTCGTCGAGCCCGACGCCGCTGTGCTGGGCGAGGAGCGTGGACAGCTCGGCGACGCCCGCGTGGAACTTGTCCACGTCGGCGTACAGCTCGATGCGGTTGCAGGTGGCCAGCACGGCGGCCTCGACCGCGGGCTCCGCGGCGAGGGTGTCCTGGAGCAGCTTGGCCTGCGTCTCGGCAGCCAGCGAGGCCCGCTCCAGTACGGAGACGGGAGCGCTGCGGTGGCTCAGCCCTACGACAAGAAGACTCATGCCGGCATCACGGCGGGCATGTCCCCGTCAGGCCCTTTCCGGTTGCCGGTGGCCGCGCGCACGGGCGGTGCGGCCTGATCCGGGCTGCCCTCGACCACGTCCTCACCGGCCTTGCGCTGCTCGTGGAAGGCGAGGATCTGAAGCTCGATGGAGAGGTCGACCTTGCGGACGTCCACGCCGTCGGGCACGGAGAGCACCGTCGGCGCGAAGTTCAGGATGGAGGTGACGCCCGCGGCGACGAGCCGGTCGCAGACCTGCTGCGCGGCACCGGCCGGGGTAGAGATGACACCGATCGACACGCCGTTGTCACCGACGATCTTCTCCAGATCGTCGGCGTGCTGCACGGGGATCCCGGCGACGGGCGTTCCGGCCATCGCGGGATCGGCGTCGATCAGCGCGGCGACGCGGAAACCGCGGGAGGCGAAGCCTCCGTAGTTGGCGAGCGCGGCGCCGAGGTTACCGATGCCGACGATCACGACGGGCCAGTCCTGGGTGAGCCCGAGCTCGCGGGAGATCTGGTAGACGAGATACTCGACGTCGTACCCGACCCCGCGCGTCCCGTAGGACCCCAGGTAGCTGAAGTCCTTGCGCAGCTTGGCAGAGTTGACCCCCGCCGCCGCGGCGAGCTCCTCGGACGAGACCGTGGGGACCGAGCGCTCGGAGAGCGCGGTCAGTGCGCGTAGATACAGCGGAAGTCGGGCGACGGTGGCCTCGGGAATTCCTCGGCTACGGGTCGCCGGTCGGTGAGTTCGGCCAGTTGCCACGGTGCTCCTGCGGGATGAGCGGGGCTGCAGGCGGCCGTGCGTCCCAAGGCCGCCCCGTCGAATGCAGGCTATGTCTTTGTGAACACGTGCACAAAGATAGTGTCCGTTTTGTCCGGTCAAAGTGACCGGGGTCACGCACATTCGTCGTGCGACCCCGGAACCAAGGATCGCATCAACCCGTTGCAGGCCCGAAGGGGGCAAGGTGGTACACACTCCTCACAGCCACTCCCCCGAGACCACTCAAAACGCCCATGATGGTAACCGGGTTCACTCAGGAAAGCAGTGCGCTGCGCAGCCTCGCCGGGTCCACCCGCCAGAACGTGTGCTGTTCGTTATCAATCAGGACGACCGGGATCTGTTCCCAGTACTCCCGGTGCAGCCCCTCGTCCTGGGTGATGTCCTTCTCCTCCCAGGATGCACCGGTCTCCTCGCAGACCTCCCGCACCACCGCCCTCGCGTCGTCACAGAGATGACATCCGGGCTTCCCCACCAGGGTCACCACCCGGTCCGCGGGCTTCTTAGTCCTACGTCGCAACAGTGCACTCATGCCTTCATTCTGCGCCGAGGCGGACCGGCACCCCGAGCCGGAAGAGGGCCAGTTCTCCCCTTGATCCGGTACGCCCCGAAACGCCCGTTCAACAAATAGGCAGCCAAGAGTTCACGGCACGGCATCCCAGCAGGTCGGGAACGGACGGACCGACTGGCTATGCTCACGACATGGCCGCACTTGGATGGCTCACAGCCCGTAGGCGCCCCGCGACAGCACGGAGCGTGCTGGCAGGCGAGGCCGCAGCTGAGGCAGCGCGGAAGACCTCCCTCCCCGCCGAACTCCCCGACGGCCGGTCCCTCGCCGCCGACCAGGACACCTCTGTCCGCACGGAGGCCGAGGAACCCGCCTTCCCCGTCGTCGGCGACGACCGGGCCGCCGCCTTCTTCGACCTGGACAACACCGTCATGCAGGGCGCGGCGATCTTCCACTTCGGCCGCGGTCTGTACAAGCGGAAGTTCTTCCAGCGCCGCGAGCTGACCCGGTTCGCCTGGCAGCAGGCCTGGTTCAGGCTGGCCGGCGTCGAGGATCCGGAACACATGCAGGACGCCCGCGACAGCGCCCTGTCCATCGTCAAGGGCCACCGCGTCTCCGAGCTGATGTCCATCGGCGAGGAGATCTACGACGAGTACATGGCCGACCGCATCTGGCCGGGCACCCGCGCCCTCGCCCAGGCCCATCTCGACGCCGGACAGCGGGTCTGGCTGGTCACCGCCGCCCCGGTGGAGACCGCCACGATCATCGCCCGCCGCCTCGGCCTGACCGGCGCGCTCGGCACGGTCGCCGAATCCGTCGACGGCGTCTACACCGGCCGTCTGGTCGGCGAGCCGCTGCACGGGCCCGCGAAGGCCGAGGCGGTCCGCGCCCTCGCGGCGGCCGAGGGCCTGGACCTCGACCGCTGCGCGGCGTACAGCGACTCGCACAACGACATCCCGATGCTGTCCCTGGTCGGACACCCCTACGCGATCAACCCGGACGCCAAGCTCCGCAAGCACGCCCGCGCGCTCGACTGGCGGCTGCGGGACTACCGGACGGGCCGCAAGGCGGCCAGGGTCGGCATCCCAGCCGCGGCCGGCGTCGGCGCCCTCGCGGGCGGCACCGCGGCCGCCGTCGCCCTGCACCGCCGCCGCCGCTGACGCTGACGCACACCCGTTCGTTCACCGCCGGGGGCCGTCGAGCCACGCCTGGACGACGGCCGCCGATCGGAACCCCTTGGCAGGCGACCGCTCCCGCCAGTCGGATTGCCCGCACCCGACCACAACCCGTCGCGCAGGCAGGCAGATCGCGAAGTAATCCGATCAATAACCGGTCACGATGTGCTACTTGATGCGTCGATTAGTCGCTACAGAAGCGACGTAATCGATGATTTGAGCAACTGGGTGTAGCACTGCCTGTACGAAGCGTTATTCTCCTCAGACGCATTCCGGAACCCACCACTCACTACGACGAGTGACGGTTTCGCACTGCACGTGATGGAAGCTCTGCCTCTGGGAGTCCCGTGTACCCACACGTCGGGGTTGACGCCTCGGGCCTGGCTACGCTGCGCGCAACGGTCCTCGACCGCTTGCGCGGCTTCGTCCCCACCGCGTACGCCGTACCCGCATGTGCCACCCCTGCACCTGTCGGCCCTTGCTACGCCATGGCCGAACGCGGTGCGGCGGTCGGAAGACGCAGCAACCGCGGCGCAACTACTACGTCCACCGTCCGCAGGCCCACCGCCGACAGCGACAGCGCGCGCATGATGGATCTCGTCGAGCGCGCACAGGCTGGCGAGGCCGATGCCTTCGGCCGCCTCTATGACCAGTACAGCGACACCGTCTACCGCTACATCTACTACCGCGTGGGCGGCAAGGCGACGGCGGAGGACCTCACCAGCGAGACCTTCCTCCGCGCTCTGCGCCGCATCTCCACCTTCACCTGGCAGGGCCGCGATTTCGGCGCCTGGCTGGTCACCATCGCCCGCAACCTGGTCGCCGACCACTTCAAGTCCAGCCGCTTCCGGCTGGAGGTGACCACCGGCGAGATGCTCGACGCCAACGAGGTCGAGCGCAGCCCGGAGGACTCCGTCCTGGAGTCCCTCTCCAACGCCGCACTGCTCCAGGCCGTGCGCCGCCTCAACCCCCAGCAGCAGGAGTGCGTGACCCTGCGCTTCCTGCAGGGCCTCTCGGTCGCCGAGACCGCCCGGGTCATGGGAAAGAACGAGGGCGCGATCAAGACCCTGCAGTACCGCGCCGTCCGCACCCTGGCCCGGCTCCTTCCGGACGATGCCCGCTGACCCGCCCTCAGGCCGAATCACTCTCGGCGACATGCTCATCACGCACTGGTCCGATCATCCTTCGTGCGTAACCCAAGTGCCGCGCCCCTCGTTGTGCCGGTTGCAGGCCCCCTGTCGTCACCCCATGTCCGCCGACACTCACTCATTCGTGTGGAAGCGCTCAAGGTGTGCAACCTTCCGGACCACCAGGGGAGTCGACCGTCATGACGAGAGGAGGTGCCGCCAGTGATCGCAAACGTCTCGGCACACCGGCGGGCGAACGCCTTCGCCCAGGCCCTGGAGGAGCAGTCGCTCCGCGGTGCGGCGGCCGTACAGCCCGAGGAACCGGCCGAACCGGCCGACCACGGACCGCTGTTGGCCCTGGCGAACGGCCTCGGTGAGCTACCGCGGCCGGAGATGGATCCCGAAGTCAAAGTGGTGCAGCGAGCCCAGCTCGTCGCCGCCATGGTGGCCATGTTCGCCGAGGGCGGCGCGGCCGCGGACCCTACGGTGCCCGAACAGCGGACCAAGGGAGCCCACCGGGCCTCCCCGCTCCGGAAATTGCGTCCGCGCTCACGCTGGGCGAAGGGGCTCGCGGCTGGCGGACTCACCGTCGGTGTGGCGGCGGGAGCTTTCGGCGGAGTGGCCGCTGCCAGTTCCGACGCCCTGCCGGGTGATTCGCTGTACGGGCTCAAGCGCGGCATGGAGGACATCCATCGCGGCATGGCCAGCGGCGACGCCGACCGTGGGGAGGTCTACCTCGACCAGGCCTCGACCCGCCTCAGCGAAGCCCGCCGCCTGATGGAGCGCGCCCGCTCCGGCGACCTGGACCACGAACAGCTGGGCGAAGTCAGGCGCACGCTCAACGGCATGACGCACGACGCCACCGAGGGCCACCGCCTGCTCCACGCCGCCTACCAGCGGGACGGCGCCATCGGCCCGATCCGGACCCTGGACTCCTTCTCCCGCTCGCACCGAGACAGCTGGAGCAGTCTGCGCGATCGACTGCCCGTACAGCTGACCGATGTCCGCGACCAGGTCAGTTCGGTCTTCGACGCCATAGACGAAGAGGTCGAACCGCTGCAGTCGCTGCTGCCTCCCACCCCGGGCAAGGGAAGTGGTTCCCACCGCTCGGGCACCACGGAGCGGAACACGGGTTCGTCGGATACGCACCACTCCACGCCCTCGTCCCCGCAAGCCTCGCAGGAGCACACGGGCGACAGCGCCACGCCCCACCCGTCCAGCTCCGGCAGCACCCCGTCCGGCGGCCTGATCACCGGCGGCACGGACGGCCTCCTCGGCCCCCCGCCCCAGGGCACCTCACCGTCCGCCGACACCCGGGTCAGCCCCCCGCCCGCCCCGGACGTCACCCTGCCCCCGCTCCTCCCCGGCCTGCTCCCGGGCCTGGGCATCAACAGCGAGGAACTGCGGGACTAAGAGGAGTTCAGGGCTGTCCCGAAATCCGTGGCGCCTGCCAGGGATGACGGGACAGCGCTGAGGACCTTTCGTTTGGATCGGGCCGGATCAGCTCGACCAGGACCTCGCGCAACCCTCGATCGCCGGACGAGCTCCCCGAGCCCGTCCGGCGATCGGCGACAAGAAACCCACCGGCGCCCCGGCGGCCGTCGTCAGAAGAACACCGACCTCCGCTGCACCAGCAACTTGTACAGCGTGTGCTGAATCTGCTCCCGCACCTGATCCGTCAGATTGAACATCAGCATCGGGTCCTCCGCCGCCTCCACCGGATACCCACGCGTGGAGATCGGCTCCCCGAACTGGATCGTCCACTTCGTCGGCAGCGGCACCGCCCCGAGCGGCCCCAGCCAGGGAAACGTCGGCGTGATCGGGAAGTACGGAAACCCCAGCAACCGCGCCAGCGTCTTCGAGTTGCCGATCATCGGGTAGATCTCCTCCGCCCCCACGATCGAACACGGCACGATCGGCACCCCGGCCCGCAGCGCCGTGGACACGAAGCCGCCCCGCCCGAAGCGCTGCAACTTGTACCGCTCGCCGAACGGCTTGCCGATGCCCTTGAAGCCCTCCGGCATCACCCCGACGACCTCGCCCAGCCGCAGCAACCGCTCCGCGTCCTCCGCGCAGGCCAGCGTGTGCCCGGCCTTGCGGGCCAGCTCGTTGACCACCGGCAGCATGAAGACGAGATCGGCGGCGAGCAGCCGCAGATGACGGCCCGCCGGATGATTGTCGTGCACGGCGACCTGGAGCATCAGCCCGTCGAGCGGCAGCGTCCCCGAGTGGTTGGACACGATGAGCGCCCCGCCGTCGGACGGGATGTTCTCGATGCCCTTCACCTCGACCCGGAAGTACTTCTCGTACAGCGGCCGCAGCGTCGACATCAGGACATGGTCGGTCAGCTCCTTGTCGTACCCGAACTCATCGACCTCGTACTCACCAGTGACCCGCCGCCGCAGGAACGCCAGCCCGCCGGCGATCCGCCGGTCCCAGTCGCCGCGCCCGGCACCCTCCGCGTGCGGACCGGACTGCTGGGGCTCCTCCGGCGGCAACGAGGCGTCCTGCTGCCCCGGCAGGGCACTGACGGCCGCCGTCCCGACCGCGGAGGCCGCCACGGGCCCCTGGCCCCGACTGCCGCTCCCCGCTGTCCGGCGTCGCGCGGAGCGCGGTGAGCCGCCCGACCGCGAACGGTCGTCGTCGAACGGAATGACCTTGGCATCCGCCATCGTCGGTGCGCTCCTCTACCTGGCGCTGGGGGTCGGGTGTGTGCCGCCCGCCCCGGTGAACCCCGGAACACCGCCCGCCGCCCCGGCGAACGGCATGGCGGCCAGTCTGTCGACCGCCCTGCCCACCGCCTCCGGCGGGAGCAGTCCGGGCCCCTGACTGCGCGCGAACTCCGCGAACGTCTCCGCGGTACTGAACCGCGGGTGGAAACCCAGGGTCTCGCGCATCTGAACGGTGGAGACCACCCGGCCGTGGGTGAGCAGCCGGATCTGCTCCGGCGAGAAGTCCGTCATGCCGACCCTGCGCAGCGCCTGACCGACCCAGGTGACGGCGGGCAGCAGCAACGGCATCGTCGGCCGCCCCAGCCGCCGAGAGCACTGCGAGAGCAGCAGCACGCCGTCCCCGGCGATATTGAAGGTGCCGCTGTTCAGCGTCCCCCGCCTCGGCTCGCGCGAGGCGATTCCCAGTACGTCGACGACATCGTCCTCGTGCACGAACTGGAGCCTCGGGTCGTATCCGAACACCGTCGGCAGCACGGGCAGCGACAGATAGTCCGCCAGCGGCGAATCCGCCTCCGGCCCGAGGATGTTCGCGAACCTGAGCACGCACACGGCCACGTCCGGACGACGGCGCGCGAAGCCGCGTACGTACCCCTCGACCTCCACCACGTCCTTGGCGAAGCCCCCGCTCGGCAGGGACTTGGGCGGAGTGGTCTCGGTGAAGACCGCCGGGTCGCGGGGCGCGGAGCCGTACACGTTCGTACTGGACTTGACCACCAGCCGCCGCACGCTCGGCGCCTTCTGGCAGGCCCCGAGCAGCTGCATGGTGCCGATGACGTTGGTCTCCTTGACCGTCGTCCGACCGCCCATGCCGACCGATTTGGCGGAGACGTCCAGGTGGACGACCGTGTCGACGGAGTGCTCGGCGAGGACTCTGGCGATCGCGGGCTGACGGATGTCCGCACGGACGAAGTCGGCGTCGCCCAACGGGTGTCCGGGCGTGACCGCGTCGACGGCGACCACCCGGTCCACCTCCGGATCACGCTGGACGCGCCGCACGAAGCGGCCGCCCAGCTGCCGGGCGGCTCCGGTGACCAGCACCACCTTCCCCAAGATCAGCGCCTCCCGTCGAAAGGTTTCCCCTGGCCGTCACCGTAGCGGGTGGATGTTGCCCTGTGATGACCGCGCGGCGGCCTTCTGCCGAGTCTTTGGCCCGAATGCGGGTACCGCCCAGCGCGCGGACGCCGCGGCACAACGCACCGCAGCCCTCCCGCCATATCGGCGGGAGGGCTGCGGATTCACGAACCGCGTTCGCTTACTTCTTGTTGCGACGCTGAACGCGCGTGCGCTTGAGCAGCTTGCGGTGCTTCTTCTTGGCCATCCGCTTACGCCGCTTCTTGATAACAGAGCCCACGACTACCCTCGCTCACTTCTTCTTCACTGGTGCGGGGCGTCTGGGCCCACACGACCTACGTCGGCCTAGCCTACCCGCCACCGCGTGAGGGGCGTAATCCGAGGTGAACCTCAGGCGGACTCCACCCCCACAAAGGACTCGCGGAGATACTCGTGAACCGCTTGCTCCGGAACCCGGAAGGACCTGCCCACCCGGATCGCCGGCAGATGACCGCTGTGCACCAAGCGGTACACGGTCATCTTCGACACCCTCATGACCGAGGCGACTTCCGCCACGGTCAGAAACTTGACCTCGTTGAGAGGCCTCTCGCTGCCAGCAGCCATGACCCACCTGTACCTTCCGCACGAGACGCCCACCGGCTTCCCCTCCGGTGACTCTTCGTCGTTGTGCGCTCACTCCCCAGATTAGGGGCGGGTGATGCGAGTGGGGAAGAGGAGAGACGATCGGCCGCCTACTGTGACAGACACGCCCGATTGAGTACATAGCGCGTGAGCGGCCGGTAGTAGGCGGACCGCACCGCGTCGTCGAGCGGAACGGCGACCGCCACCCGCCCCTCGGCCTCCCCGACGAACAGCGCGGGATCGTCCGTATCCGCCAGCCCGATCGCCTCGATGCCCAGCTGACCAGCCCCGCAGACCCATCCGTGGTCCCCCACGACCAGCTCCGGCAGCCTCCCGTCCCCCTCCGCCGCCGCCTCCAGAGCGACCCGGACCGGCAGCGGTGAATGGGTGTGTGCGCCGGTTTCACCACCGGCACCTCGCACGCCCGGTTCGCACACCATCGCGACTCCTCGTACGTAACCGAGGTTGTACGTGCGTACGCCGAACCGGGTCGTTATGTCGATACATCGCCCCTGCGCGGGAGTGAGTACGGGACACCCGGCCGCCGACAAGGCGTCTGCCAGCTCTGCGTAGAAACCGAGCAGCCGATGCGGATGACCGGTCCCGAGCAGTACCGGCGTCCGGCGCGCCGCGGCATACGACAACCGCTCGGCGAAAGCCTCCAAACCGGCCAGGGTTCGCTCCGGGTCGATCACATCAGGACCGGAAACATGAGCAGGATCGTCGGAAACCCCGCACTTGTCGGCCATCAGACGAAGGAGATCCTGCTCCTCCCAGCCCCCTTCGGGTGAGAGGCCGAGCGTCACCCTCGGGTCGCGGGCCGCGAAGAGCCGATAGCTGCGCAGGCTCACCTCCCTCGATGTGGCCACGGGCCCGGCCAGCCGGGCCGCCAGCAGATGCGCACGCAGCGCTCCGGTGCTCAACACCCCACCGATGCTCCCCCAATCACCCGGACGGGGGGCCAGAAACCCGGTCACGCCCCACAGTTGGCGTAACCATTCCTCACCAGCACCCGAAACGGCCGCGCCGCGACCGCCGCCCGCCCGGTTCAGGTCAGCAGCCCCCGCAACGGGAAGACCGCCCGCCTGGTCGCCAACACCGCCTGGTCCAGCCGGTCCGCGGGGTCGTACCCCTGCTCCCACGACTTCCAGGCGGGAGTACGCCCGTCGGTCATCCGGGCCGGTCCGAGCTGCCGGGTCCGGGCAAAGACCTCGTCCCGCCACGAGGACGGAATCACCGATTCGGGGTCCACCGGCGCGTGCGCGGCGATCCCCACCAGATGCGTCCAGGAACGCGGCACCACGTCGACCACCGCATAGCCGCCCCCGCCGAGCGCCACCCAGCGCCCGCCCTCGACATACTCATGGGCGAGGTCGTGACAGGCCGCCATCACCGCCCGCTGCGCGTCGAGCGACACCGCGAAATGGGCGAGGGGATCCTCGAAATGCGTATCGGCCCCGTGCTGACTCACCAGCACCTGCGGCCGGAAGTCCGCCAGCAGCTCCGGCACCACCGCGTGGAACGCCCGCAGCCACCCCGCGTCCCCGGTACCCGCCGGCAGCGCCACATTCACCGCACTGCCCTGGCCCGCCCCGGAGCCGGTCTCCTCCGGCCAGCCGGTCTGCGGGAAGAGCGTCCGCGGGTGCTCGTGCAGCGACACGGTCAGGACCCGCGGATCCTCCCAGAACGCCGCCTGCACCCCGTCACCGTGGTGCACATCCACATCGATGTACGCGATCCGCTCGGCACCCAGCTCCAGCATCCGCGCGATGGCGAGCGCCGGATCGTTGTAGATGCAGAACCCCGCCGCACCACCCGGCATCGCGTGGTGCAGGCCACCCGTGAAGTTCACGGCATGCGCGGTGTCCCCACGCCACACCGCCTCCGCCGCGGCCACCGACTGCCCGGCGATCAGCGCCGACACCTCGTGCATCCCCGCGAACGCGGGATCGTCCACCGTCCCGAGCCCGTACTTCTGATCGGCGTGCCGCGGATCCACGGAGGCGGCACGCACGGCGGCCACGTAGTCCTCACGGTGCACCAGCCGCAAGGTGGAGTCCCCGGCGGGCCTGGCCGCCACCACATCCACCGCACCGTCGAGCCCGAAGGCCCGCACAAGTCCCATGGTCAGAGCAAGTCTGACGGGGTCCATCGGATGGCTTTCCCCGAAGTCGTAACCCGTTACTGCGTCATCCCACATCAGCTGTGCGCGGCCGCTCATGCCCGCCACCGTATCGGGCAGGCTCCGCGCCGAACGACTTGGCGTACACGAGCGTCGCGAGCACCAGAACCATCGGCACGAGCATCGCCCCCCGGTAGCTCCAGGCGTCCCCGAGCGCCCCCACCAACGGCGATCCCACCAGGAATCCCACATAGTTGAAGACGTTCAGCCGCGCGATGGCCGTATCACTCGCCCCGGGGAACATCCGCCCTGCGGCAGCGAACGTCTGCGGCACGATCACACACAGTCCGAGGCCCAGCAGGGTGAACCCGAGCATCCCGACCCACGCCCCACCGGCCACCGCCACCACGGCGAACCCGACAGCGGCCAGCACACTCCCGGACCGCACCACGGCCACAGCCCCGAACCGCCGCACCCCGAAGTCCCCCACGGCCCGCCCCAGCAACGTGGTGACCATGTAGACGTTGTACGGAACGGTCGACAGCTGCTCCGAGCTCCCCAGCACATCCTGCAGATACTTGGCGCTCCAGTTGGAGACCGTCGAGTCCCCGATGTACGCGAAACTCATCACCAGACAGAGCGGCATCAACAACTTGAAGGAGACCGACGCGGCCCCCTTCCCCTGCGTCTCCGCCGTGCCCGCCTCCGCCGACACGCCCTCGGCGTACCACCGGCTCCCGATGAACGCGACGGGCAGCAGCACGACCACCGCCGGCAGATAGGAGGCCAGCAGCGAAAGGTCCCAGTGCGCCCCGGCCCACGCCATGGACGCCCCGGCGATCCCGCCCAGGCTGTACGCGGCATGGAACCCGAGCATGATGGAACGCCCGTACGCCCGCTGGAGACTGACCCCCATCATGTTCATGGAGGCGTCGAGCGACCCCACGGCAAGCCCGAACACCCCGAGCGCCAGCGCCGCCTCCCACAACGTGCTCCCGGCCCCGACACCGAGCAGCGCAAGCAGCACAACGGGCTGCGCCCACCTCAGTACGATCCCGGGCCGCACCCGCGCGACCACCTTCTCGGTGACCACGCTGCCCACCCCGGCCAGGATCGGCACCGCGGCCAGGAACACCGGCAACAGCCCGTCGGATATCCCGTACCGGTCCTGGATGGCGGGAATCCGTGTCACGAGCAGAGCGAAGGTGACTCCCTGTACGAAGAAGCTCAACGCGAGGGAGGCCCTGCCGTGGCGCAAACGAGCATCTGTCATGGCCGCGAGCGTAAGGCCAGTTTCTACCCATGGGTAGATGGATCAGGCGAGCAATTCCCGCAGTTGGCTCATGTCGGAGAAGTACCCGGTCACCCCGGCGAGCCGGTCCGCCGACATCATCGACGTAAACCCGTACACATCCATCCCCGCTGCCCGAGCCGCCTCCACTCCGAGTGGGCTGTCCTCGATGACGACGCACCGCTCGGGGGGAACACCCATCCGCTCGGCGGCATGCAGAAAAAGATCGGGCGCCGGCTTCCCGTGCCCGACATCCTCCGCGCTGAAGATCCACTCGTCCTCGAACCACTGGTCGAGTCCGGTCTTACGATGCCCGACCCTGATCCGCTCGTGGTTGCCGGAGGACGCGACGCAGTAGGCAACCCCGTCGGCGACCAGCTTCCCCAGCACGTCATCGATGCCCGGCACCGGCTCCAGCTCCTGCTGGAAGGCCGCGTAGATCCGCGAGTGGAGCGTCTCGTCGAAGTCCGCGGGCAGCTTCTCCCCGGTCCTTTTCTCGACGAGGTCGTGCACCCGGTGCACGGCAGACCCCATGTAGTCGCGAAGGCATTCCTGGTACGAGGTCGGGTGACCGAGCTCCGTGAGGTACTCGGACAGGATGGCGTTGGAGATCGGCTCGCTGTCCACGAGCACACCGTCGTTGTCGAAGATGACCAGTTCGTAGCGCATGGTTCGAGACTAGACGCTGTGAACGCAGAAAAGCCCCGTGCCACAAGGGCACGGGGCTTTTCCGTAAAAGGAGTTCGGCGGCGTCCTACTCTCCCACAGGGTCCCCCCTGCAGTAC
>NZ_JBEYTM010000075.1:0-25757 GCF_040643055.1 Streptomyces sp. NPDC047515 | reverse complement strand
TTCGACCTCGTCGACTACGGCGTCGTCGGCGACCTCTTCCAGGTCGTGCCCCAGCTCACCGACGAGGTCAAGTCCCGCAAGGGCTGACCCCCTCCCTCCTCAGCAGCTCCCGACGGTCCGGGGCCGTGTGGTGTGTACTCACCACACGGCCCCGGACCGTCGACGGAGCGCCGGCCGCGTCCGGCACTCCCCTGGAACGTACCGGCGGCTCGGGCGGCACAGGGTTCTCGTCGGTATCCGATACGGCATCAGCCACCGTCAAAGGCGCGGCCCGTCCAGCGTTCCTCGACCTTCGCGATCCTCCGGTAGGCACTTGAACACGGCGGATTCGGACAGGATCATACGGTCACGCTGCAGCACCTCGTAAATGACTTCGTGGGATGCCGTGGCCGGTCTCCTGGCCGGCGGGTTCGCTCGTGCCCGCCCCTGCCTGCCCAGCCGCGCTCTGCGGCCAATGGCGTCGTTGGGACGGATACTCCCCGATCTTGGGACGGATACTCCCCGATCACAGTGGCGAGGGCCGCTCCGGCCTGAGACTCCTCGGAGTCTGTCACCGGTCTTCCCGAACACCACGGCACACACACTCCAGCGTTCCGGTGAGCGACGCCCACAAGCCGGACGGACGGGCCAAGAGGTGGATGACGGCCCCGACTTCCGGAGAGGCGTCGGGCCGTGGTCCTCCTTCTCCCCCACGATGCCCGGCAAAATTCCCTCCGGTGAGCGGCGGCCGTCGGCTAGGTTCTTATTGGGATCGGTCCGGCCCGATCCGAACGAAGGCGTCGGCCTTCGGCGCCGAGAGGCCCTTGAGGAGCTGAGATGCCCGGTCACCCGAGCGCGCGTTGACCCCGTAGGCCGTGACCGGCCTGTCATCGCGTGCTGCCCTCGATCTGCGGCACGGCGAACCTCCCCTCGCCCGAACCGGCGCACCTGTTGTGCGCCGTGCGCCGGGCGCCGTTCTCAGCAGCTCAAGGGGGCCCTGTGCCATTCCTTTCTCCTGCCGTGCCCGCACACCATCGCACCGTCCGGCGCACACCCGGGCCTGGTTCTGACGGGGCCTTCGATACGGCTCGGCCTTCGGGGCTCCGCGTGGCTCCAGCGCCGAGCAGGCCCGGCGGTCCGCGGGTACGGGGCCCGCGGTGAGGGCGGCCCGCCCCGGTCGACCGACCCTGCCGAGCCTGTGGCGGGACGGGGACTTCCGCAGGCTCTGGGCAGGCCAGACCGCCTCTCAACTCGGGGCGCAAGCCGCTCAGGTGATCCTGCCGCTCGTCGCCGTGGTGAGCCTGGACGCCGGTGCCGCAGAACTCGGGGTCATGCGTGCGGTGGAGCAGGCCCCCATCCTGCTGATCTCGCTCTTCGCCGGTGCGTGGGTGGACCGTCGGCGGTCCCGTGACGTGATGGTGCTGGCGGACTTCGGCCGTGCTCTGGTACTGGCCGCGATCCCCGCCGCGTACCTGCTGGGCCTGCTCCGTGCTCCGGCATTGCTCTGCGTCGCCTTCCTCGTCGGTGTCCTCAGTGTGTTCTTCGATGTGGCGTATCAGGCCTTTCTCGTACGGCTCGTGCGTCGTGAACAGTTGACGCAGGGCAACAGCCTGCTTCAGGGCAGCAGGTCCGCGGCGCAGATCGGCGGCCCCGCTCTCGGCGGTGTGCTGGTCTCGCTGTTCGCGGCGCCGTTCTCGCTCGTGGCTGCCGCGTTCCTCTTCGTACTGTCCTTTCTGTCGATCCGACGCATCCGCGGGCCCGAGTCCGTTCCTGAGCACACCGACCAGCCCCCTCGGATCGGACAGCGGATCCGCGAAGGTCTCCGCCTCGTCGTCGCCGATCCCTCGTTGCGGGCGGTGGGACTCGCCTCAGCCGTCTTCCAGTTCACCTTCGCGGCCCTGATGACCGTCTACCTGATCCACCTCCCACGGGGGCTGCATCTGTCGGGGGCCGCCGTCGGCATGACGCTCGCGGCCATGGGCCCCGGCGCGGTCGTGGGGTCACTGCTGTCCGCCCGACTGCCGAGAAGATTCGGCTACGGCATCGTGCTGGTGTCCTCAGCGGTGCTCGCCGACGGCGTGATGCTCTGCGTGCCCCTGCTGCGCGGCTCGACCGTCGCGACGATCCCCTTGCTCATGGCGGTCAACTTCCTTTTCGGTGCCTTCAGTCAGACGGTGGACGTCACCGTCATGTCTGTCCGGCAGGCCGTCACGCCCGTCCGGATGCAGGGCCGAGTCGTCGCGACGATCAATTTCGTCGGCATGGGACTGACACCGCTCGGCTCACTGCTCGGCGGCTGCCTGGCCGATCAGTGGGGGTCGCGCACCGGTCTGCTGCTGACCGCGATCGGCCTGTCGCTGTCCCCGTTGTTCATGGCCCTTTCTCCACTGGCCCGCCTGGGGAAGGAACTTCCGCGATGCTCGGCGGTCGCACAGAACCGGCCCGGGGTCGCCTCGCGCCGCTTCAAAACCCTTGAGTGACACGCGTATTGGACCACTTCCTCGGTCGAGTTCAGACGGCCGGTGCCTTCTCCATGGCTTCGCGGGGCGTGCGCCCCGTGTGCTGATGCCTCTGTGCCCAGCGGACGGCAGGGGGCGCCGCCAGGCCCGTCAGGGCGAAAAGCGCTCCTACGACGTATAGACGAAGTTCGAGAGGGCGATGACGCGTTGCGGGGCTGAGTCCGGCATCAGTGCGGGCATGACGGGGCTCCAGGTCCTGGACAGGAAGTAAGGACCACTTCAGCCTGGTGAACATTACTTGCAAGTGCAAGAGAATTGCGAATACTGCCTGCTGAGAACCGGCCCGATCTCACCGCGCGGCGGCGCCGTGGCGCGGGACGAGGGCTGCCGACTGGGCACGGCTATGCCACGGAACGCTCATGGGCCCTGATCCAGCAGCGGTTCCGGGGCGTCCCACCGACATGGTGCGTGGTTCAGAGACCGAGGTCGCGAGCGTTGATGTCGGCGAGGAATTCTCGGCGGGTCAGGACCCGCGCACTGCCGTCGTGGACGGCGGCCACGGGCGGACGGCCGACCGAAGAGGCGGTCGCCGGTCTGCTTGACCGCGAGCACCCGGTAGAGCGCCGCACCCGCGGGCCCGACCAGCGCGCGGCCGGGCTCGACGGCGAGCCGGGGTACGGGGATGCCGGCCGTGGTGGTTGTGGTCATGGAGTTCCCCCAGGCGATGGAAGGTCGACGCAGGAGACGGGCTCGCGAGCCGGGTCCTCCTGGAGACGGACACAGCGCCCCGGAACGCCGATGGACCGGGACGCGCCAGTGCCGCTATGCCCGCCCACCCGGGGGCGCGCCTCCCCGTCAGCGGCCTCTTGACCCCGCACGCCCGGCCTTTGACACCGCCTTGACGCCGACCACCCGCCTTCCGCCCCTCACCTGCCCAGTGGGCAGCGTGCGGCGGATTCCCCGTGGCCGCTCGCCACGCCCCTCACCGTTGCGGAGCAGGTTCCCTCGCCCGGCCGGCCGGGAGGGAGCCGAGTCTCCCGGTGCGCGTCAAACCGGCGATCACGGCGGCGCACATCAGACCCACGCCGCACAACACCGCCCAGGGCAGGCGTGGTTGCCCGGCGGAGGCATCCCACACGGCTCCGGTCGCGAGATTGCCGACGGTGATCCCGACGCCCGAGATGGTGTTGTACAGACCGTAGTGGGTGGCGACCAGCCGGTCGCCGGAGAGCGTGACGACGGTGTCCATCTCGAACGGGTACACCAGGGCCGTACCGAGGGCGAGCAGGGCGGCCGCGAGGAACAGTGGCACCAGGGCCGCCGCCCGGGTCAGCGGCCCCTCTCCCCCGGGCGGCGCCCCGGCGACGACGAGCGGTGCGAAGGCGCCGCCCATCAGCGCCAGGCCGTACACGACGGACCGAGCGGGCGACCAACGCGCCCGCGCCCAGGCCGTGATACGCAGCTGCCCGGCCGCGGCGACACCGGCCGACACGGCGAACAGCGCGGTGGTGACGCCGTCCCCGCTCCCCGGAGCCACCCGCTGCGCCTGCAACGGCAGCGCCAGATAGACCTGGAAGGACAGGACGTACGAGCCGATCATGGCCGCCGAGAAGAGCAGAAAGGGACGGTTGGACGCCACGGCGCGCCAGTCGGCGAGCACTCCCCGACGCCCCTCGCTCGCGTCCGACGGACGTCCACGGTCCGGCAGGGCCTTGATCTGTACGAGAGTGAGCCCGAGGAAGAGGAGCGCCGCCACCGCGCACACCATCCGGAAGTCCAGCGCGATCAAGGAGAGGCCGATCAACGGACCGACGAACATGCCGACCTGGTAGAAGACGTTGAACAGCGCGAACGCCTCCACGCGCCGTTCCCCCGCCTCCCGCGCGAGGTAGGCCCGCACGGCCGGGTTGAACAGCGCGCCCGCGAAGCCGGTCAGCGCCGACGCGACGATCAGGGCGGGCAGCGAGTCGACGAGGCCGAGCAGTCCGAAGCCGACGGTCCGCAGCACGCAACCGGTGATGATCACGCTCTTGCAGCCGAGCCGGTCGGCGAGGGTTCCACCGATGAGGAACATGCCCTGTTGGCTGAAGTTCCTTACGCCGAGCACCAGTCCGACGGCCCAGGCGGCCATGCCCAGGCCGCCCGAGAGGTGGATCGCAAGGTACGGCATGAGCATGTAGAACGCCGTATTGATGGTGAACTGCTGGACCATCAGCAGCCGGACGGCGCCGTCGTAGGAGCGGAACTGCCGGACGAGTCCCCTCATCGCACGGCCACCTCGTCCGCGTGCGGCGCGGTGATGTTCACACAGCGCGTCCAGCGCTCCACGGCGCGCTCGCCGGGATGGCCGATCTCATCGGGGTCGTCCGCGGGCGGGCGTGAGAGGAGGTCGTGCGTGCGGCAGTAGTCGTCGCTGTAGACCGTGTCCCAGTAGCGATGGACTCCGTCGGGGAAGATCGCCGCAATACGGGTGCCCGGGGCATGGGTGCGGGCGAGCCAGCCGGCCACCAGCGCGACGGCACCGACGCTCCAGCCGCCGCTCGTGCAGTGGTGCCTGGCCAGCCGTCGGGCCGCCCAGACCGCCTCGTCCGGTGCGACCCAGTGGGCCTCGTCGAAGGCGGCGTGGTCGACGTTGCACGGATGGATACTGCTGCCCAGGCCACGCATCAGGCGGTCTCCGGCGGGCTGGCCGAAGATGGCGGAGCGCACCGAGTCGACACCGACCAGCCGCACGCCCGGTGCGATCGCGCGCAGGGCACGGGTGATGCCGGCGGAGTGCCCTCCCGTTCCGACGGCGGCCACCAGCACGTCCACCCGGCCGAGCTGTACGGCGAGTTCGAGGGCGAGGTTCGCGTACGCCGCCGGGTTGTCCGGGTTGTGGTACTGGTCGGGGCACCAGGAGCCGGGAGCCGTGTCGAGCAGGGAGCGGACGCGGTCCCTGCGCGCCTGCTGCCAGCCGCCGACCGGGCTCGGTTCCTCGACGATCTCCACCCGGGCGCCGAGGGCGCGGAGCTGATGGACCATGAGAGGTTCCATGCCGGGGTCGGTCACCAGCGTCACCGGATGGCCGTAGGTGATGCCCGCGAGCGCGAGGCCGAGTCCGAGTGTTCCGCTGGTGGACTCGATGACGGGCGCGTCGGGACGGAGCTCTCCGCGGGCGCGGGCCGCCGCGACCATGTGGAGGGCCGGGCGGTCCTTGATGCCGCCGGGATTGGCGCCCTCCAACTTGGCCCAGAAGCCTCGGCCGACGGGGCTGAAGGGGCTTCCGACCCAGAGGACCGGTGTGTTGCCCACCATTCCGGCGGGGGTACGGCGGGGGGCGCCCGCCGGTTCGGGGAGTGCGTGTGCCGCCACGAAGGCGTGCACGTCGTCGGGGGAAATGCTGCGCAGAGCAGTGGTCATGCCGACCTGATCCTTCCACGGCCACGACTGGGTCGGGGCCGTCGCGTGAGAGCGGTACGGGTGAGGGCGCGGCTCGTGCGGGCGATCGGCGGAGCGACCGGGCGCACGGAGCCGGGTCACGTACGGCTGACGCAGACCAGACGCAGCAGAGCGCATCCCGTGGGGAGCGATGCCCCCACGACCGCGAGACCGCGGGGGCGGTGCGCGAGACCCGAAAGACCCGACTCCATGAGTCCCCACGCGGCCAGGGTGAGCAGCAACGCCTCCAGGAGGGGGAGCACGGATCGCGTCGACACCTCACCCAGGAACGCAGCCGAATCGCAGCACCCGCCGGGAGCCGCCGGATGGTGCCCGGACTCGGACGCGTCGCAGCCCGCGGATTCCTCCGTGTCCCCCATGTGCTCCATGCCCCGCGCCTCGGGGGCGGTCGCGGACAGTGGGCCGCTGATCGGCGTCACATGGTGTCCGTCCTGCGCCTGCACACCACACATCAGCACGTGAGCCACGGCGACGGTCGCCAGGCCCAGAAGGAGAGTGATGACGAGGCGGCGGACTCCCGGCCCCGGGGCAACAGCTGACAGCACGTCGTCGACCGTATCGCCAAACGTGGAGTGATACGCACTTATGAGGACGTACGGGTGAAATCCCCTGTCGGGGCAGTACGAGCTCCACGCGTCTGCTATGGGACTCGGCCGGCGAGAGCGGCGGGGTACCCCCAACAGCCCCTGTCCGTCAACGGAGTTCACCGCCACGCCGACAGAGGTGCGTACCCCCCGCACCCATGAGCGGAGGCGAGGGACGCCACCGAACGCGGCCCGGCCGCACAGACGCGCGGCGCTCGACGGAAGACCCGGCGCGCGCTCCGCACGCGACCACGGAGACAGCGAACAGCGGACTGCTCACCATCCGACTGGCCGTCGATACCCACGGGGGTATATTCCAGATCCATAGATACCCTCCTCCCGTATAGGAGCAACCACGACGACCACTCCGACCACCTGGGCCGATTCGCGCCGATGGACCGCGCTCGCCTTGATCGCCCTGGCCCAGTTCATGGTCATCATGGACACGTCGATCATCGGCGTGGCCCTGCCCAAGATGCAGGCCGACCTGGGCTTCTCGCAGGAGAACCTGTCGTGGGTGTTCAACGCCTACGTCGTCGCCTTCGGCGGGCTCCTGCTGCTCGGCGGACGCCTGTCGGACCTGCTCGGCGCCAAGCGCCTCTTCAGTACCGGCTGGATCGTCCTGGCCGCGGGCTCCCTGACCGCCGGCCTCGCCGGTCAGGTCTGGGTGGAGCTGGCCGGACGGGCCCTGCAAGGCATAGGTGCGGCGCTGATCGCCCCGTCCGCCCTCACCCTTCTCATGACGCTGTTCGGCTCACGGCCCCAGGAACTGCCGAAGGCCTTCGCGCTGTACGGCGCGGCGGCCCCGGCCGGCGGCACCGCCGGCGTCTTTCTCGGCGGGCTCATCACTCCATACGCCAGTTGGCCCTGGGTGTTCTACATCAACATCCCCATCGCCCTGATCGTCCTGGCCGCCACGCCTGCCGTCATGCCCTCGGACACGGGGCGCCGCGGCTCGATCGACCTCTCCGGCGCGGTCACCGTCACGGCAGGACTTGCCGCCGCCGTCTACGCCATCGTGCGTGCCCCCGAGACGGGTTGGGGCTCCGCGGACACCTGGCTGGTCCTCCTGGCCGGTGCGGCACTGATCGCCGCATTCGTCGCGATCCAGTCCAAGCGGCGCGAACCGCTGATGCGCCTGGGGATCTGGAGGGCACCCAACCTGGCCGGCGCCAACATCGCCCAGCTGCTCATGGCCGCCGTGTGGATCCCCATGTGGTTCTTCCTCAACCTGTACCTGCAGCAGGTCCTGGGGCTGGATGCCTTCGCCTCCGGGGCCTCTCTGCTGCCCATGACGGTCGCGATCACGATCATGATGATCGTCCTGGCGCCGCGCCTGATCAGCAGGTTCGGGCCCAAACCCCTCATCGTCCTGGGGCTGTTCGCTCTCGCCGCGGGAATGTACTGGCTGTCCCTCGCCCGCCCGGACGGGACCTTCCGGGTCGACGTCCTGCCCGCTTCCCTGCCCTCGGCGGTGGGCATGTCGCTGGCGTTCATCCCGTCGCTCGGCACCGCGCTGTCCAGTGCCCGTCCGGAAGAGGGCGGCCTCGCCTCGGGGATCGTCAACACCAGCTATCAGGTCGGCTCCGCCCTCGGCCTCGCCGCCATGACCGCACTCGCCGCCGCACACGGTGCCCGCGAGCCCGCAGACCCGACGGCCCTCACCAACGGCTTCTCCGCCGCCTTCCTCGGCGCCGCGGTACTGGCCGCGGTCGGCGCTCTCGCCGCCCTGCTGACCCTGCGCACGCCACCCTCCGCCGACGAAGCCGACAGCGGCGAACAGCCGGAAGAGGCAACCGCCTGAAAGGGGCTGCCGCCTTCCGGTGCCGGACACCGACCGCGTCACCGGCGGTCGGACAGCCGGCCAGGCACGGACAACATGTCCGCCGTGTCAGGACGTTCACCGGCTGAGCCGGTACGGCAGCATGCAGACGACGACGTCGGTGTGTGCCATGAGCGTGGCGGCCAGCAGGACGCCGCGCTGGTTCTGCAGGATCTGGTAGCGGCGGTGGAGCGGCTCGACCTCCGGGATGAGGACGGCGATCTGCCGTCCTTCCTCCGCCGTCCGCTGGACGTACTCGACGATCGGCTGCACCAGAGAGCGCTGCGGGCTGTCGATGATGTCCAGGCGTACGCCCGGATTCCAGCGTTCCCACCTGTCGCTCAGTTCCTGAGCCTTGACCGGGTCGGAGTGGACGGCGACCGCGACGATGTCGTGGCCGAGGGCGCCGGCGGCCGTCAGCGCGTGCTGGGCGAGCTTGCTGACTTCTCCGACCGGGACGATGATCAGGGACTCGGTCGGCCGCAGCGCCGGGGGGATCTCTCCGAGAGCGAGTTCTTCACCGACCGCCGTGTAGTAGCGCTCGACACGGGCGAACAACAGCATCAACAGGGGCACGGTGACGACCACCACCCAGGCGCCTTCGAGGAACTTGGTGGCCAACAGGACCAGTCCGGCCACGGCGGTCAGCACCGCGCCCGAGCCATTGAGCGCCGCGCGCCGCAGCCAGCCCGGCGGTCGCTGCCCCGCCCAGTGCCGTACCAGCCCGATCTGGCTGATGGTGAAGCCGGTGAACACGCCGATCGCGAACAGCGGGATCATCCGGTGCGTGTCGCCGTTCACGGCGATCAGCAGCAGCGCCGCGAGCAGTGCCAGCGCCAGCACGCCCCAGCGGTAGACAGGACGTTCCCTGCGCAGCCCGAACAGGTGGGGCAGGCGGTTGTCGCGGGCCAGCAGGCTCATCAGGACGGGCAGGCCGCCGAAGCTGGTGTTCGCCGCGAAGGCGAGGGCCAGGGTGACGATGAGGTTGGTCGCGTAGTAGGGCCATCCCGTTCCGTACGCGCCGGCGGTCAGTTGGGCGAGGACGGTCACGCCGCCGCGTGGTGCCACGTGGTCGCGGCGGATCAGCACCGCGAGGCCGATCAGCATCAGCCCGAGCAACACGCCCAGCATCAGCTCGGTGCGCTGCGCCCGCTTGACGCGGGGCTCGCGGAACACGGGCACTCCGTTGGCGATTGCCTCCACTCCGGTGAGCGCGGAGCAACCGGAGGAGAACGCCTTGAGGAGCAGCAGCAGACCCAATGCCTCGGTGACGTGGACGGGTTGAGCGCTTCCGACGACGGCCGATGGATGGCCGCGCAGCAGCCCCAGGACGATGATGCCGAAGATGCTCACGATGAAGAGCACGGTGGGCAGCATCAGCACCCGGGCGCTGTCGGCCACGCCCCGCAGGTTCACAGCGGTGAGCAGGACGAGTCCGATGAGACAGACGGCGAGCAAGTGCGAGCCGAGAGCGGGGAACGCGGAGGCGAGGCTGGCGGCACCGGCGGCAAGGCTGACCGTCACGGTCAGCACGTAGTCGACGACCAGGCTGGCCGCTGCGAGCAGACTGGTCCTCGGCCCGAGGTCCTTCTTCGCCACCGCGTAGGCGCCACCGCCATCAGGGTGCACGGCGATCACCTGGCCGTAGGAGATCACCAGGACCGCCAGCAGCGCGGCGATGACCAGCGTCACCGGCAGCGTGGCGGTCAGCGCCCCGGTCCCGGCAGCGATCAGGACGAGCACGATCGCCTCAGGTCCGTACGCGACCGAGCTCAGCGCGTCCAATGACAGCGCGGCAAGCCCCTCAAGGCTGGTCACGTGGTACTTGCCACCCTCCCCGTGCCGGAGCGGAACTCTCGGCCGCAGTTCGCGGCGGGCCAGGCCGTACGCCATGGGTGACCTCGCGGTGCAGGGTGCGGGGGGCTGTCCAAGGACAGTGTGACCGGACCACCGCGGTGTGGGGCGTCAAGGACGCGCCCGGCTTCGCCCAGGTGCCTCAGAGAACCGTCAGCGCGTGGTCGGCGTGGTTCGGCATCCGTACTCGCCGGTGTTCCGCAACGACGCCGCACACCGGTCGACGGCATTTCAGCCGACAGCCCTCGCGACGGCCTCCAGGCCCGGTGGCCCGATCGTTTCCGGGTGGCCGAGCCCTCGCGTCGAGCGTGTGCGGGGCTGCGCCCATCGGCGCCGACCTCACTGCCGCCACTCGCCGCCCGGCTGGTCGCGGTGACCTTGGCCGACCAGGCCGGGGCGGCACTCGATGCGGCGGGCCGCGCCCGCATCTGACGGCGGGGACCCGTCGGCGGCGCCGATGCCCGGCCGCCGCTGGGCCCGCCCGTCGGCGCCCGGCCGCAATGCACAGCACCGCGCCTGCGACAGGCCCCGTGTCCACGCCACTTCCGCGCTCCGGTGTGTGTCCCCGTCCCGGCCGCCGTCGCGTTCGGCACCCCCCGCCCTTCGGTCACACCAGCCCGGCCAGATCGTGGTTGAGCTCCACGACATTGACGCGTTCCTGCCCCAGGAAGCCCAGAACACGTCCCCGGACATGCTGGGAGACCAGAGTTCTGACCTTGGCGGGGGCGAGGTGGCGGGCCTTCGCGACACGGTCGACCTGTTCATAGGCGTACGCCGGGGAGATCTCCGGGTCGAGCCCGGAGCCACTGGCGGTGACGGCGTCCGCGGGGACGGACGCGGGTGGGACCCCGTCGAAGGCGGCGACGGCGGCACGACGGTCCTTGACGGTCTTGATCAGGTCGAGGTTGTTGGGGCCGAGGTTGGAGGCGCCGGAGTTCGTGGGATCGTACCCACCGGTGGACGGGCGGGGCTGGAACCATTGAGGGTCGGGGCGCAGCGGCTCCTGGGCGTCGTGGGGATTCTTCTTCGGCAGGGCGAAGTTCTGGCCGATCAGGCTGGAGGCCACCGGCCTGCCGTTCGTCGTCAGCAGCGAACCGTTGGCCTGGTGGGAGAGACCCGCCTGGGCGATGCCGGTGACGAGCAGGGGATAGGCGATGCCGGTGATCACGGTGAACGCCAGCAACATCCGCAGGGCCACCAGATGGCGCTGAAGTACGGGGGGAAGGATGGTGTGCACGGTGGGGTCGCCGTCTACTTTCGTCGGATCGTCTGTCAGCGCAGGCCGGGGATGAACTGGATGCAGAGGTCGAGCAGCTTGATGCCCAGGAAGGGCAGTACCAGCCCGCCGAGTCCGTACATCCAGATGTTGCGGCTGAGCAGTTTGGCGGCGGAGGACGGCCGGTAGCGCACGCCACGCAGTGCGAGCGGGATCAGCGCGATGATGATCAGCGCGTTGAAGACGATCGCCGAGGAGATCGCCGAGGTCGGGCTGTGCAGGCGCATGATGTTCAGCTTGTCCAGGCCGGGGTAGACGCTCGCGAACATCGCGGGGATGATCGCGAAGTACTTCGCCACGTCGTTGGCGATCGAGAACGTCGTCAGCGCGCCCCGGGTGATGAGCAGTTGCTTGCCGATCTCGACGATCTCGATCAGCTTGGTCGGGTTGGAATCGAGGTCCACCATGTTCCCGGCCTCCTTGGCGGCCGAGGTGCCGGTGTTCATCGCCACACCGACGTCCGCCTGGGCCAGCGCGGGGGCGTCGTTTGTACCGTCCCCCGTCATCGCGACCAGCTTGCCGCCCTCCTGTTCACGCCGGATGAGGGCCATCTTGTCCTCGGGCGTGGCCTCCGCGAGATAGTCGTCCACCCCCGCCTCCTGCGCGATGGCACGCGCGGTCAGCGGGTTGTCACCGGTGATCATGACCGTCTTGATGCCCATCCTGCGCAGCTCGTCGAACCGCTCCCGCATCCCCTCCTTGACGACGTCCTTGAGGTGGATGACGCCCAGAACCCGGGCAGTTTGCGTATCGCCGGTCCGGGACACCTCGCCGACGACCAGCGGGGTGCCTCCGCTCGCCGAAATGCCGTCGACGATGCCACCGACCTCCGCCGTGGGGTGACCGCCGTTGTCACGGACCCAGCGCATCACCGCCGTCGCCGCGCCCTTGCGCAGAGAGCGGTTCTCCTGCGGATCGTCGAGGTCGACACCGCTCATTCTGCTCTGCGCGGTGAAGGGTACGAACTGCGCCCGGTCCAGCTCTCCTTCGCCTCGGCCGCGCAGGGCGTACTGCTGCTTGGCGAGGACGACGATCGAGCGGCCCTCGGGCGTCTCGTCGGCGAGGGACGAGAGCTGGGAGGCGTCCGCGAGTTCCTCGACGCCCAGCCCGTCCACCGGCAGGAATTCGGCGGCCTGGCGGTTTCCGAGAGTGATGGTGCCGGTCTTGTCGAGCAGGAGGGTGTTGACGTCACCCGCGGCCTCCACCGCGCGCCCGGACATCGCCAGCACGTTGCGCTGCACGAGCCGGTCCATGCCCGCGATGCCGATCGCCGAGAGCAGCGCGCCGATCGTCGTCGGGATCAAGGCCACGACGAGGGCGACGAGGATGACGATGGTCTGCTCGGCCCCCGCGAAGACGGCGAAGGGCTGCAGGGTCGTCACCGCGATCAGGAAGATGATCGTGAGGGATGCCAGCAGGATGTTGAGCGCGATCTCGTTCGGCGTCTTCTGCCGCGCGGCCCCCTCCACGAGTGCGATCATCCGGTCGATGAAGGTCTCCCCCGGCTTCGAGGTGATCCTCACGACGATCCGGTCCGAGAGCACCTTGGTACCGCCCGTGACCGCCGAGCGGTCGCCGCCCGACTCGCGGATCACCGGCGCCGACTCTCCCGTGATGGCCGATTCGTCGACGCTCGCGATCCCCTCGACCACGTCGCCGTCGCCGGGGATGGTCTGCCCCGCCTCGACGACGACGTGATCGCCGAGACGGAGGCCGGTGCCCGGGACTTCCTCCTCCTCGGCATCAGTCGCGCCCGGCCGCCAGCCGGTGAGACGGCGGGCCGTCGTCATGGTCTTGGCGCGGCGCAGAGTCTCCGCCTGGGCCTTGCCGCGTCCCTCGGCCACGGCTTCGGCGAGGTTGGCGAAGACGGATGTCAGCCAGAGCCACGCGGTGATCACCCAGGGGAAGACGCCTGGCGTCCTGATGGCCGACAGCGTGGTCAGGACCGCCCCGACCTCCACCACGAACATGACGGGGTTGTGGAGCATCAGGCGCGGGTCCAGCTTGCGCAGGGCATGGGGGAAGGACGTCAGAAGCTGCTTGGGATCGAGCAGTCCCCCCGAGACCCGGTACTGCTGACGTCCGGCACCGGGCGGAGTGGGAACGGGGGCGGCGGTCGTGGACATCAGTGCAGACCCTCCGCAAGGGGTCCCAGCGCGAGCGCGGGGAAGTATGTCAGACCGACGACGATGAGGATCACCCCGGTCAGCAGTGCAACGAACTGCGGCCGGTGAGTCGGCAGGGTGCCCGCGGTGACCGGAACGGGCTGCTGCGCTGCGAGCGAGCCGGCGAGTGCCAGGATGAACACCATGGGCAGAAACCGGCTGATGAGCATGACGACTCCGAGTGCGGTGTTGTACCAGACGGTGTTCGCGCTCAGCCCGGCGAACGCCGAGCCGTTGTTGTTCGCGGCCGACGCGAAGGCATACAGGACCTCGGAGAATCCGTGCGGTCCGGAGTTGAGCATGGCGGCCCTTTCGCCCGGGAATGCCATCGCCAGCCCCGCACCGATCAGCACGACCGCGGGCGTGGTCAGGATGTAGAGCGAGGCGAACTTCATCTCCCGGCCCCGGAGCTTCTTGCCCAGGTATTCGGGTGTACGGCCGACCATCAGTCCGGCGACGAAGACCGCGACGACCGCCAGGACCAGGATCCCGTAGAGCCCGGAGCCGGTGCCGCCGGGCGCGATCTCCCCCAGCATCATGTTGAAGATCATCATTCCGCCGCCGCCCGGCGTGTACGAGTCGTGGGCGGAGTCGACCGCTCCGCACGAGGTGAGGGTGGTGGACACGGCGAACAGGGCCGAGGCCCAGATTCCGAGCCGTGTCTCCTTGCCCTCCATCATCCCGCCGGCGGCGTGACCGGCGGCGCTGCTGACGCTGTGCAGCTCGTTCGCGGTCACGATGGCGACCGACGCCCCCCAGATCAAAACCATCACGGCGACGATCGCGTGGCCCTGACGGTTGTCGCCGACCATCGTCCCGAAGGTTCGCGGCAGCGAGAACGGGATGACCAGCATCAGGTAGATCTCGATCAGGTTCGTGAGGGCAGTGGGATTCTCGAAGGGATGTGCGGAGTTCGCGTTGTAGAAACCACCGCCATTGGTGCCCAGTTCCTTGATGGCCTCCTGGGAGGCGACCGCCCCACCGGTCAGGCGCTGATGTCCACCCGCGACGGTGGTGATGTCGTGGATGCCGTGGAAATTCTGGACGGCACCGGCGGACACCAGCACGATCGCGAAGACGAACGCAAGGGGCAGCAGAACACGTAGCACGATCCGCGTCAGGTCCACCCAGAAGTTCCCGACGCGGTCGGTCTTCTTCCTGGTGAAGCCGCGGATCAGCGCTGCGACCACGGCAATGCCCACGGCCGCGGAGACGAAGTTCTGCACGGCGAGGCCCGCCATCTGGACCAGATGCCCCATGGTCGACTCGCCGGCATAGGACTGCCAGTTGGTGTTGGTGACGAAGGATGCCGCGGTGTTGAACGACTGGTCCGCGGTGACCGGCTTCATTCCCAGGGACAGCAGGAGGTGGTTCTGCAGGCGCAGGAACGCGTACAGGAAAAGCACCGACACCGCGGAGAAGGCGAGGATGCTGCGCAGATACACGGACCACTTCTGATCGGCGTCGCCGTTCACTCCGCCTGCCCGGTAGACCAGGCGTTCCACCCGGCCATGGCGATCGGTGGTCAGGACGCGCGCCACGTAGCCGCCCAGTGGGCGGAACGAGAGGCACAGCGCGATCACCAGGGCGAGGACCTGGAGCCAGCCCGCGAGGGTGTCGTTCATCCGGGCCCGCTCCTAGAACTTCTCGGGGAAGATCAGGCAGACGATGAGGTAGATCACCAGGCACACCGCGACGATCAGGCCGACGACGTTCTCCACGCTCACAGGCGTCCGACTCCCTTGGCGGCCAGGCCGATGAGGGCGAACACCACGACCGTGAGGCCGATGAACGAGACGTCCGACATGCGCGAGGTACCTCGCAGTGCATCAGAGGCGGGTCTGTTCACCTCGGCTGGAATATGGTGTGATCATTCTCTTCTGACGCTATATCAGTCGACTTCGGGATTGCTCCGACACTCCGCGCGCCGATCGGGTGGCAGTGGAACACGGGGATTCACCGGGCGAGACCGGTCGTCGCACTGCCGCCGGGCGCGGCGCTCGGCAGGGTGAGTGTCGCCGAGAAGGCCGCCCCAGCCCCCGCGGTGGTCGTCTCCAGGGTCCCGTCCATGGCTTCGGCCAGGTCGCGCGACAGCCGCAGGGCCAGACTGCCGGCCCCGGCTCCCGGTGCCCGGCAGCCGGTTGTGCTCGATTCCGGGCCCCGGTCGGGCATCCCGTCCTGCACGCGGATCTCCAGGCGGTCACCCCGGACTGCGGCGGTGAAGACGGGGGGCCGGTTCGGCGGGCTGTGCCGCAGCGCGTCGGCCCCGAGGGCGGTCAGGGCACGGGTGAGGAGGGCGGCGTCGGCGATCACGTCGGGCAGCTGTTCCGGCAGGTGCACATCGATGGAGTGGCCACCGGGACCGAGGTCGTCCAGAACGGCGCCCAGCACCTCGTTGAGGTCGACCGGGCGCAGGTAGAGATCGAGTGCACCGGCATGCAAACGGCTCACGTCATGGAGATCGGTGACCAACTGCGCCGCGCGGTGCACGGCCGCGCGGGCTGCCTCCAGCAGTCGCTGCTCCTCCTCCGGGGCGGGCCCGTCGGCGCGTCGCCGCCGCAGCCGCACGAGAGCCTCTTCGGCGGTGTGCAGCGGAGCAGGCAGATCGCGGCCCGCCGCGAGGAGCAGGGACGCCCGGGTGCGTTCGGCGGCGGCGAGGGTGTCCGCGCCACCGGAACCCCCGGCGATCCGCCCCCGGGCATGGGCCAGCCCCAGTTCGGCGGCGCACGCGGCGAGGACGCGCTGGTCCTGCGTACTCAGCCCGGCGCCGCGGCCGACCAGGGTGAGATCGTCGTCGACCGGGCATTCCACATCCGCCTCATAGGGCTTTTCCGGCGGTCGCTCCCCGGCGCTGGCCACCACGTACCAACGGGGCACAGGAGAGGCTTCCGGATCCCTTTCGAGCAGGCTGATCGCGGCCAGGCCGAAGTACTCCCGGATCTGTTCGACGAGTGCCGGCAGATCCTGCCCACGCATCATGGCGGCGGCCAGGCGGCTCAACGCCCTCGCCTCCGATGTCGCACGCACAGCCTGGTGCGTACGCTGCGCAGCCGCTCCCGCGGCGGTGCCGACGAGGGCCGCCGTGGCGACGAAGACCACGAGTGCGGCGATCTCGTCGGGGCGCTCCGTGACCAGCGAGTGCACCGGTGCCGTGAAGTAGTAATCGGCGAGCAGCGCCGCGGCGAAGGCGGCGAACAGAGCGGGGTAGAGACCTCCGACCAGGGCGATCGCGACGACAGCGAGCAGATAGATCACCAAGTCGCTGGAGAGGCCGAGCCGACCGCGCAGCGCTGCAGACGTCAGCAGGAGCGTCAGTGCGGGCAGCAGCACCAGGGCACCGGCCAACGCGGACCAGTACCGTCTCGGGCCCATGCCACGGCTCGGATGCGGCAGCCTCAGCGCGGCAGGGCCGACTGCCTTCTCGTGCGTGACGATGTGTACGTCGACGGGACCGGACCCCTTGATCGTCCGCTCCCCCACTCCTGCTCTCAGAAAGGAGGCCAGCCGGCCGTGCCGGCTCGCGCCCAGCACGATCTGCGTGACGTTCTCCGCCTCGGCGAACTGGAGCAGGGCATCGACGACGTCTTCACCCGTGGTCTGGTGGTAGCTGCCGCCGAGCGACTCCAGGAGGGCGTGCTGGGCGTCCAGCACAGCCGGGTCGACCCCGGTGAGCCCGTCCCCCGGAACCACATGGAGTGCCAGCAGCTCGGTGCCGGGCGTACGGGCGCTGATCCGCGCGGCTCGGCGGATGAGAGTCTCGCCCTCCGGGCCACCGCTGAGAGCCACCAGGATCCGCTCCCGGGTCTCCCAGGGGGTGGAGATGCCGTGTTCGGCCCGGTAGCGCTGCAGCCCCTCCTCCACCCGGTCGGCGAGCCACAGCAGGGCGAGTTCGCGCAGTGCCGTGAGATTGCCGACCCGGAAGTAGTGGGTGAGCGCCGACTCGACGCGGTCCGGTGGGTAGATGTCGCCGTGCACCATGCGGCGGCGCAGGACCTCGGGCGGCAGATCGACCAGTTCGATCTGGTCGGCGCGACGGGCCACCTCGTCGGGCAGGGTTTCGCGCTGTCTGACCCCGGTGATCTGCCGGACCACGTCGTTGAGGGATTCCAGGTGCTGGACGTTGAGCGTGGTGACGACATCGATGCCCGCGTCCAGAAGCTCCTCGACGTCCTGCCAGCGCTTGGCGTTGCGGGCCCCCGGAACATTGGAGTGAGCCAGCTCGTCGACCAGCGCGACCTGGGGACGGCGGGCCAGCACCGCGTCGAGGTCCATCTCGGTGAAGGCCACGCCGCGATGGACCAGGGTGCGCCTGGCGATCGTCCGCAGACCGTCGGCCATGGCCGCGGTGGGCCGACGCCCGTGCGGCTCGACGAAGCCCACGACGACATCCGCGCCCAGGGAACGCAGCCGCTGTCCCTCCGCGAGCATGGCGTACGTCTTGCCGACCCCGGGGGCCGCCCCGAGGTAGATCCGCAACCGTCCACGTGTCACCGGCGGACTCCTGCCAGGTCACCCCCGTGTCGTGCTCGCGCCCTTCCATGGTGCTCTTCTCCGGTCCGCACCACTCGCCGACACCGGCCCCGGAGCCGCAGGGGCGGTCTCACGGGTCCGGCCGGGAACGCGTCCCCACGGCGAGCACAGTGATCCCGGACGGCAGGCGGTCGCTGTGAAGCGTAAGGACTAAAACGCGTGCGCGCTCGTGGACGCGCACAGGCCGACGCGAGGATCGTGGCCGGCCCGGCCGCGCGCCCTCCGCGCCGAGCTCCTCGGCGTCAGCCACTGCAAGCCTCTACGCTCCCCCGGCTGCTGGCAGTGGTCCTCGCTCCTCCTGCGTGTTGTCGCGTGCCGATTTGCGAGAACCTGTCCGATCATGCCGGCTCGTTCCCGGGAAACGGATGTCTTCCGGAAGAGCCGGGATCAGCCCCCTCTGCAGCTGTGCGGCAGGGCACGGAGCGGGCAGTGTGATGGCCGGTCCGCCCCGGGCCGGCGAAGGCCCCGAGGGCGGGTGTGTCTGCGAAGAAGCAGGTCTACCTGTTCGGGGCTGTGCTGTGGCCGGACATCTGGAGATTCTTCAGCGCGTCGTGCCAACGCTGGGGGAGCGTGGACAGACCGGGAAGGGAGGAGTCCGTCACGAAGCACGCCACCGAGGTTTCGCCGTGGGTGATGATCAGTACGGTGAAGGGAAACCCCTCCGGGAGACACATCAGGGGGTCGAGCCGCACCACCTCGGCGCCAAGAACAGCCAACGGGTGACGGAGAGTCAGGTTGGACACGATCGGCATGGTCCGGGACGGCTTGGTGGCCTCGGCCCACTGCCCGAACACCATCTCGGCGGCCTCCAACCGGGCATCCTCCGCCTCGAGTTCGCCCAGCTCCTTGCGTAGCAGCTCAGCACGTTTCGCCAGCTCAAGCCGCCGCTCGATCGTCCACACCAGCACGTCCGTCATGAACATCCCTCCCGGCGCAGAACCTACGCGGCAGCCCCCGAACCTCACTCCAGAACCCGCGAGAACGCCCGTGCCAGACGATCTCGTGCTAACGATCACTCCACCTGCCAGCGTGAGGACCTCACCGACGCATCACACCAGCCCCGCTGAACTGCGGAAACGAGCCTGGCGGAGCCTCAGTTGGAGACCGGACCCGGCCAGGGCGAGGAGGTGGTCGAGTCGGTGTAGCTCCCATTCGTGAAGCGCCTGGGCGGGGAGTTCCTGGGCGGGTGTCCAACCGCGCAGGGCGACGGCCAGGCCGGCAGCGTCACCGATTGCCTTGGACGTCCCCGAGGCGGTGTGCGGGCGGACCGTGCCGGCGGCATCACCGATCAGTGCCGCGTGATCGGCCACCATGCGGCGAGGGGGGGGAGGTCGAACACCGGCTGCATGAAGAGATTCGAGAGCCGGACCAGTTCGGCGAACTGCGGTGGAAGCGAAGCCTCTGCTTGAGCGATGACTTCATCTGTGGTCTCGGGCGGCAACTCCCCTGGCGGTAGGAAGTGCGTGAACTGCCTCCCGGATCGTCCCGTCAGGAGGTGCGGCAGGTCCGGCTCGCCGACGTTGACGTACCAGACCCAGTTGACACGCCGCGAGCCTTCCTCTCGCTCCCCGTTGGGTCCGGGAACCAGGTAGCACAACATCTGCATTCCGTCCGCCCCAAGAAGGTGAACCGGTCGGACAGCAGGTCCAGCAGGTGGTTTGGCAGGGCGGATTCGGGTTCCAAACCGCGCCAGGCGACGTAGCCGGCGTAGGCAGGGCGGGAGGTGACGTCGAGCAGTCTGCGCGTCACCGAGCCGATGCCGTCGGCGCCGACCAGGAAGTTGCCCTGCGCCGTGTAGCCGTCGGCGAATGCGGCGGTGATCTCGCTTCCGTCGACCCGTACGCTCCTCAGCGAACTGTCCAGGCGGTAGCAGACCGGGGCAAGCGGTTCCCGTAGCGCCCGGTAGAGGGTGTCCCAGGCGGTCATCAGCTGGGGAGCTTTGTACGACGTGGTGCCGCCGTGGACGTGGAGTTGCTGGCGTTCATGGAGTTCGACGCTCACGGACGCGGAGGTTACACCCAGGCGTGCCAGGAGGGCCTCGACCTCGGGCTGCATGACGATCCCCGCGCCGCGTGCCTGCGTGGTACCCGCCGATCGCTCATAGACAGCGACGTCGGCGTCGATGGCCAACAGTTCGTGTGCGGCCGCCAGGCCTCCGACGGATCCGCCGATGACCACCGCCTTGAAGGCACCGTTCCCGGACATCGCCCGCCTCAGGCTCGGGGCGCGATGCCCAGGAACTGACGGCCGTTCGCTTCGAGCGTCGCAGCGTCGAGGCCGTTGTCCAGGAGGAAGCGGACGGGCTCCGGCTGTGCCATGTCGAAGGGGTAGTCGCTCCCGCACAGGATCCGGTCCCGCGAGGCATGGGCTGCCAGGAGCCTGAGCACTTCGGGGTCGTGCGTGACCGTGTCGAAGTACAGGTGGGTGAACGCCGCCGTCGGCGGGTGGGCGCTCCCCTGGCGGACGTCCGCCCGTGACCGCCAGCCGTGTTCCCACCGGCCCAGCAGCGACGGTGCGCAGCCTCCGCCGTGGACGAAGCAGATCCGTAGGTCCGGCAGTTCGTCCATGACTCCGCTCAGAAGCAGCGAGGCCACGGCGGTCGTGGTCTCCACCGGGTTGCCGATCAGGTTGGTCAGGTAGTGGTCTTTCCATTCGGGCCTGGGCAATTGCATGGGGTGCACGAGGACGGCGAGGCCTGTGTCGGTGGCGGCGGCCAGTACGTCCCGCATGACGCCTTCGCCGTAGGACTGCCCTTGGACCAGAGGCGGGACGGCGACGCCTGCGATGCCGTCCATCGCCGTCAACCGGTTCATCTCGCGGCGGGCGGCGTCCACGTCGTCCACGCGGATCAGTCCGAGTCCGACCAGGATGCCGCCGGTGGAGGAGACGGCTTCGGCGAGCCGGTCGTTGTAGGTCGCGATGTAGTCGTCCGCCTCGGCCGGCGCGTGGACGGGGAAGACGAAGGGGGGTGCCGAGACGGCGCGAGCGCCCAGACCCGCCTTGAGCGTGTCGGCGACGACCGCTTCGATGTCGGTCATCGCCTCCGTGGTGACGAACAGCGGGTGGTCGCCGAGGAACAGCTCTCCGTCACGGTCGTGCATGCCTCTGGGCAAGGAACCCGGCGGGAGGGAGAGCAGTTCACGGGGCAGCCAGTGCGCATGGACGTCGATGACTCCGGCACGGACACTTCCCGTAACAGCCATGTCCTCTCCTAACTCGCGGCTTCCTGCTGTTCCTGCGCGGCGCGCAGGATGGCGCGGCGGATCGGCTCGTAGCCGGTGCACCGGCACACGTTGGACCCGACGATGGCGTCCACGCGCTCGGGATGGCTGCCGAGGGTGGGGTCGGCCTCCATGGCCCCGGCAGCCACCATCAAAAACCCGGGGGTGCAGAAACCGCACTGCAGTGCGTGCTCCGCGGAGAATGCACGCTGCAGTGGGCTGGGTTCACCGTCCGGCCCGGCGAGACCTTCCGCGGTCCGCACGGAGCCGCCGTCGCACTGCACGGCCAGCATCAGGCAGGAGCGGACCGCCTCTCCGTCCACCAGCACGGTGCAGGCGCCGCAGACACCGTGCTCGCATCCCAGATGTGTGCCGGTGAGCCGGCAGTCCTCGCGGAGCACATCGGCCAGGATGCGCCGGGGCTCGACGTCGAGCACGTACTCCTCGCCGTTCACGGTGAGGGTGATCTTCATTGGCCGTCTCCCTCGGGCTCGCCGACGCGGGACCTGTGGTCGTTCGCCGCCTGGCACAGGGTCCTGGCGGTCACGACGGCGATGGCGTGCCGCCGGTATTCGAGGTCCGCGTACGGTTCGGCGATCGGGTCGGCGTCCTGCTGTGCGGCGATCCGGCCGGCACGGGCGAACGGATGGTCCTCGGGCAGCCGGTAACCGTCCGTGCGCGGCCCGATCTCGACGCCGGTCAGAGCCTGCTCGGCGGCGTGCGCCCTCAGCGGCCGGTCTGCGCAGTTGACCAGTCCGATGCGTGCCCCGCTGATCACTCCGTCGTGCACGGTGAGGACGGCGGCAACGGCCACCTGCGCGAAGCAGAAGTGCGTCCGCCGGTGCTCGATGAAGCCGACGCCGGTGTGGCCGGCAAGCAGTGGCCATCGCACGGAGGTGATCAGCTCCCCCGGCCGGCGGTCCGTCCTGAGGGGACCGTGGAAGTAGTCACGGGCCGCAACGGTACGAGCGCCTTGCGGTCCCCGCAGCTGAATGTCGGCGTCCAGGGCCATGGCGATGGCGCACCACTCGGACGCGGGGTGTCCCCAGCCGAAGCTGCCCACCATCGTTCCCCGTGACCGGATGGGCGGGTGGGCGATGTTGACGACGGCGAGGGAAAACAACGAGCCGAGGGGGCCCGGAACGGCCTGCGCGGACTCGAAGACCCGGTGTCTGATCAGGGCGCCGACCTGGAGCGTGTTGTCGATGACCCGCATGTCGTCGAGTTCCGGGATGCGGTTGATGTCGACGACCAGGTCGGGACGGATGCGCTCCAGGTGCATTTCGAGGAGGAGGCTCTGTCCGCCGGCCAGGACTTGGGCCCTGCGACCGCTGCCCAGGGTTTCGACGGCCTCGGGCACCGTGCGCGGCACGGCGTAGTCAAAGGCTGCGGGCTTCACGGAGCCGCCTCCAGTTTCGGGGCTCGGGCCGCCCGCCACACGACGTCCGGCGTGAGCGGCATTTGCAGCAGGTCGGGGTCAGCCGGCCGAAGTGCGTCGACCACGGCATTGACGATCGCGGCGGGCAGGCCGATGCAGCCCGACTCACCGGCGCCCTTCGCGCCGAGCGGGGTGCTGAGGCTCGGTGTGCAGGTGTCCTTGATCTCGATCGGCGGAACCTCGGTGAACGTGGGCAGCAGATAGTCCAGCAGTCCGTTGCCCAGCATGGGCGTGCCGGCGTCGTCGTAGGGGATGGCCTCGTACAGCGCCTGGCCGATGCCTTGCAGAGCGGACCCGAAGGCCTGCGCGCGGACGATTGCGGGGTCGATCTGCACCCCGCAGTCGTCGACGGTGACGACCTTCAGCAGTTTGACGGTGCCCAGTTCCGGGTCGGCCTCGGCAACGGCCGCGTGTGTGCCGAACGGGAAGGCCATTCCCGTCTCGAACCGGTCCTCCACCCGCAACGGCCCGGTGTTCTTCACCAGTTCACCCAGGCCCATGACCGCTCCGTTGGTGGAGGCCTGCACGGTGCCGTCGGACCACTCCACGTTGTCGACCGGAAGTTCCCACAGCTCCGCGCCCCTTTTCCGGGCCTCTTCGATGACCAGCTGGCAGGCGTGCTGGAGCAGCGCGCCCGCCACCTGGGCCGTGCGGCTGGCGAAGGAGCCCAGTCCCTGGGGCTGCTCGGCGGTGTCACCCTCGATCAACCGGACGCGTTGCTCGTCGATACCGAGGTACTTGGCGACCAGCGCGGGGAAGACCGTCTCGTGGCTCTGGCCGCTGGATGCCGCGCCCAACCGTGCGGTGACAGTGCCGTCCTCGACCACCTCGATGCTGCCGAATTCGTGCAGGCCGCCCGGCTCCCCACCGGAGCGTTCCACGTAGCAGGAGATACCGATGCCCAGGGGCTTGGCGGCCGGATCCTCCCGACGCCGGGCCTGCTCGGCCCGCCACGTGTCGTACCCGACGGTCTCCAGGGCCAGATCGAGCGCGCGGGCGTATGCGCCGCTGTCGTAGGTCCGGCCGGTGGGTGTCTCGTACGGGAAGCTTTCGGGTGGGATGAAGTTGCGCCGCCGCAGTTCCGCCGGATCGATGCCGAGCCGCCGTGCCAGCGTGTCCATGGACCGTTCCAGGGCGATCACCGCCTCGGGGCGGCCAGCACCCCGATAGGGGTAGGTCAGCATGGTGTTGGTGAGGATCGAGCGCAGCGTCGCGTGGACCTTCGGGGTGGTGTACGGGCCGGTCGCCATCCAGGCGGTCTGCATCGGCAGCCCGACCCCGAGGTGCGGGTAGGCGCCGACGTCGGCGTCGATGTTCAGTTCGTAGGCCAGCAGTCGCCCGTCTGCGTCCGCGGCGAGCCGGGCGTGCTGGTCCTGTCCCCGGCCGCGCGTCGCCGCCATCATCGATTCCAGCCGGTCCTCGATCCACCGCACGGGACTCTGCAGCTTCACGGCCAGGAAGGCCACCACGACGAACTCCGGGAAGGACGCGCTCTTCGACCCGAACGCGCCGCCGGTGTCCGGGACCACCACGCGCACCTGCTCCTGCGACCAGCCCAGCAGTGCCGCCAGCTCCCGGCGGAGCCGGTGCGGCATCTGGTGCCCGGACCACACCGTCAGCCGGTCACCCTCGGGAACGGCAAGGATCGTCCGGCACTCCATCGGCATGGGCATGAGCAGGTTCTGGCGGTACCGGCCCTCCACCACGGCTGCGGCGCGCTGCCACACGTCGTCGCCGATCGGCTGCCCGGCCTCCCCTTCGAGGGCGATGTTGCTCAGCCCGTCGAAAAGACGGACCGAATCCTGCGCCGCGGCTGCGGGCGTCACCACCGCAGGGAGCGGATCGACATGGAAGGTGACCTCGGCCGCCCCGTCCTCGGCCCGATAGCGGTCCTCGCCCAGGACAACTGCGACCGCCTCTCCGGCGTACCGCACACGGTCCTTCACCAACGCCGGCCACTCACGGCCGGCCACTGCCTCATCCGATGAGAGTTTGGCGAGCACGGTGTGCGGCACGGGCGGCAGGTCCTGCAAGGTGGCGGCCGCGTGCGCGCACGGCGGCATGTCCGAGAGATCGGCCGCCGACCAGGCGCCCACCACCCCGGCCACTGCACGTGCCGCGGCGCAGTCCACCGTGCGCAACGCGCCATGTCCGATCTTGCTTCTCACGAACACGGCATCGAGACATCCCGGCACCTCGATATCGGCAACGTATCGGCCGCTCCCCGTGAGCAGCCTCTCATCCTCGCGCCGCGCCCATTGACCCACGACTGCACCTTTGCGCTTGAGATCTCACGGTCGCCAACCAGCGCTTTCGACAAGCGGCCCGCCTGCACGCGAATCGCCATAAACAGATAGTGATCACACAAAAATGGCACTTTCTTTGTTAGGCAACCTTAGGGGTCGATGTGAGAGCACGCATGTGTGGGCGGTGAAGCGGGCGTGTCGCTTGCGGACGGCTCCGTTCTTTCACCCACGAAATTTCGCGCCTCAAGGCTGGAGCCCTTCCGTCGGAAACCCGGAAGGCCTCGTGGGCCGGCACGTTCCGTGCTTTCAAGATGCGCCCGAGACTGCGCGCGGGGACACTTTTCTGGTGGCCTGGCGCCCCGTATACGGTCCCCGGGAGCGAGCAAGGCCTTCTGCGACGCGTCGCAATCCGGGAAAGCTGGCCTGACATGCGCACACCCGAGTCTTCACGCGACGCTTTCCGTACCTGGGCGCGCACCATGCTGACCCACATGGGCAGCAGGCATGGCGGCCGGGAAGGCACGCCCGCCCGCGACATTTACCAGACGTCGACGATGGGCGCGTTGGTCGACGGTGTGTACGACGGCGACGTGACGATCGGCGAGCTCCTCCAGCACGGAGACTTCGGGCTCGGGACGTTCAACTATCTAGTGCCGGATCAGGCAACGTTTGCCCTGTCGACGACGGCGCGTAGGCGCCGGTCGTCGGCATGGCGGTTTCGCCAGATGATGTAGCGGCGGAT